>JBIIYJ010000342.1:0-5431 GCA_044346855.1 Kiritimatiellia bacterium | reverse complement strand
GTGCGCTTGGTCACGTATTGGCCCTTGGCCTTGTCGTACTGGGCCAGCTTGAGAAGATAGGTGGTCGCGGACTGGGACCGGGTCCACTTGAACGTCCGGGCCGGCTTGTTGGTGACGCTGGCGTCCGGAGTCATTTTGCGTTTGACGATGAAGGTGACGCCCGTGCTCCATTCGCCGATGCCGACGTAGTTCGTGCCGCGGACGTAGAGGGAGTAGTAGCCGGGAGTGAGGGCCTTGTCGAGGGTCGCTTCGGTTTCGACGATGCCTGATGCCTCGGCGACTTGCCTGGCGTTGTAGACAAGCTTCACATCGTAGGCTTCGGCATCCTTCGCGATGGTCCAGCCGATGGGGAAGGAGGTGGTCCCGGCTTCGAAAGCCTGGTTGGGGACGGGGTTGGTGATGGACGGCATAGCGGGGATGTCGATGCCGTTTGCCAGGGCGGCGCCGGCGGAAACCGCAAGGGCTGCGAGGATTGAAAGGGTGCGCTGCTGTTTCATCTCTGATACTCCTTTGGTACGGTAAAAAGACGGTGTGAGAATGAAGCCTACCATTATCCCAGATTATAAAAGCAAGGCAATCTTTATCGGGTGGAAATCAATTCCTCGAGATGGCGGCGGAGGAGGGCGCCCACGGCCTCCACGGTGCCGATTTCCAGGAAACGGGCCCGGCCTTTTTCGCCGAGGCGCGCGCGGAGGGCGGGGTCGGCCTTCAGGAGTCTGACGGCGGAAGCAAGGGCGGCGGGGTCGCGGCGGGGGCAGAGCCAGAGGTGTTCTCCGTGGGTGAGGGCCGAGCGCACGGCCGGCCCGTCCCCGGTCAGCAGCGGGATCCCCATGGCCAGCGACTCGTAAATCTTGTTCTGCACGGTCATCAGGGATTGCGGGGTGGTGCCGAAAGCGCCCAGGCAGAGGTCGGCCTGCGCGAGCCGTTCCGGCATTTCCTCCGGCGTCACCCAGCCCTCGAAGGCCGCCTGGTCCAGTCCGTTGTCCCGGGCCAGTCGAAGGGCTTCATCCTTGTCGGGTCCTTCCCCGATGAACGAAAAGCGGATGGCGGGGTCGTCCTTCAGCAGGATTGCGGCCCGGATCATGTCGGGGACGCCGTGGTTGGGGATGAAGGTGCCGGCATAGACCACGCGGAACAGGCCGTCGGGCGCCCTGGCCGGCCGGGGATGGAAGAGGGTGCTGTCGGCGCCTGTCGGGACGAGCCGGACCCGCTGCGGTTTGACCCCGAACTCCCGGCGCATCCATGCGGCATAATCCGCCGTGTCCTGGATGATGAGATCAGGCAGCTTTAGCCCGCCTTTTTCTATCACGTGTAACAGGAGAGCGGTGCGTGGGGCTTTACGGGTCAGGCCTCGTTCGGAGGCGATGAGGTAGGGGGACATGAAGGCGTCGAGGACCAGGGGTTTGCGGCGAAGCCAGGCCAGGGGGCGGGCCAGGTAGGCGTCGAACTGGCCGGGGTAGCCCAGCATGAGGACGTCCCAGGGGCCTGTCCTGAAAAAGCGGAAGGTCAGGGTCAGGACCGCGGCGGCGGCCCTGAGTAGAAAGCGCGGACCCGACCAGCCGCCTTTTGCCAGTTTAACGCGGTCCTCGATGCTGCCCCAGAGGGGGGCATGGCACTGGACCACTTCAACGCCGTTGCGGCGGAGGCCTTCCAGCATGATCCGGTTGCGCGAGTATTCCTCCCGCCAGGTGCCGAACCAGCAGACTCGGAGCGGTTTGGTCATGGCCTGTTTCCATCGGGGTGGAGAATGGTTGCGAGCCCGGCATTGAACGCCTCGCCGAACGCGTCGGCCGAGTGGTGGCGCAGGACGGCGTTCCGGCCGGCCAACCCCAGCCGGCGACGGAGAGCCGGGTTGGGAAGGAGTTGAAGGATGGCGTCGGCCAGCCCTTGTCGCGTTTCGCGGATGAGCAGGCCTTCTTCCTCCCCGGCGCGGATTCCCGAGGCTCCGAGCGGAGTGGTGACGACGGGGCAGGCGGAGGCAAGCGATTCAAGGAATTTCCCGCGCACGCCCTCTCCGGTGCGGAGGGGGCCGGCCAGCACGGCGGCGGCGGCATATTCGGGGGCGAGGGAGGGGAGCGAATCGATCCGCTCAATGCCGGGTCCGGAACAGCCGGCCAGGGTGGAGGCGCCCCGGCCGGCCAGGCGGAGCGTTGCGCCGGGGAGGGTGCGGCGGACCCTGGGGAAGAGGTCGTGAGCCAGCTCGTGAGCGGCGAGGCGGTTGGGCGGGTGGCCGAAGAAGCCGGTAAAGAGGATGACGGGCTTTTCGGTGGTGGTGGTGGGCGGCGTCAACAGGCCGGCCTCCAGGGGCAGCGGGAGCAGGCGGGTGGGGATGGCGGGGTCGAGCCCGGCGACCGCGTGCTCCTCGCGTTGGCTGAGGCAGAACACGCCGTCGAGCCGGCGATAGCGGGTCCGCTCGAAGGCGCGCATGCGGCGCCAGAGCAGGGCCTGCAGCGCCTGTTGCGGGCCGATGGCGCGCCACTGGCCGGGGGAATAGCTGCGCCAGGCGGTCCACTGGATTTCCTCCGAAAAGAGGATCAGGGCGGGTCGCTTCCCGCGGGGCGGGAGGCGGGCCGGCAGGTTTACGAGTCCGTCGGTGGAATGGAAGGCGATCAGGTCGTGGGACTGCGAGGCCAGGGATTTTTCAAGCGCGGCCGCGCAGGCGGCGTTCAGCTTGAGCGCGGGGGCGGGGGGGATGCCGCGGCAGGCTCCGGCGAGAGCGGAAAGGATGCCTGCCAGGGCCGAGCCCGGTGCTGGCAGGGGGAGGATGGTGCGACAGAGGGCGGCGAGGGCGGGCGGCGGTTTGGCGGCGGCTTCCCGGAGGGGGAGAAGAGCGATAAGGTCGACCGGACCCCGGGCGGCCAGCAGGGTCAGGTGAAGCCAGGACAGTCGGGCGGCGGTGGAATGGCCGTTCGGGTCGGGGAAGCCGTGGGTGTAGATGTAGAGCGACCGCATTGGGCGCATGATAAAAGAGGGGGTTGGCACTAGTCGAGAAGTGTTTCGGGCCGGGACTTGCTTCGGGCCGGGGGCGGGACGGGGAAGCGGAGAGGCCGGCGAAGTCACCGGGTACCAGAGATCCGTCCTCGCAGCTCGGTCGGATCACGGTACCCGGCTCGCCGGCCTGGAACGGACCGGCCTGGCGGTCGGCGCTATGCGGCCCTGCCCAGGGCCGCGAGCGCCTCTCGGCCCCGCTACCCTCGCGGGGCCTCGCCCGCCGCCGGTCCGTTCCAGTCCGGGCGGCCTCTACGCTTCCCGTCCCGCCCCGGCCCTTCGCTTTGGGTGAGGTGAGCTCGATCTTTCCGGTGGGTTTTAATGAGCGTGTGGAGGATTGCATGGAGTCGGCGGTCCCCGCCGTGATCGACTGTTATATGCGGAGCCATTCTTTTTCACCACAAGACCTAGGAGTCTCGACTAGGAGTGGCGACTGCGCGAAAAGGCAAAAAAAAGGGCGGGACGCCCTGGCTGGCGCCCCGCCGCGAAAGAGACGTCGGATCAGAAACTCCAATTCAGGAACACCATGGCGGGGGCGAGCTCGCCGGGCAGGCCCGTGAACCAGCGGGTGTTCGAGGTGATGACGTTGATGAGGCCGAGCTGGACGCCGGCGGAGGCGGTTTCGGCGTAGTTGATGAGGCCGAGCTGGAGGCCGCGCAGCCGGCCCGCGTAATTGACGATGCCGCTCTGCAAGCCGCGCATGGTGCCGCCGGTGTAGTTCACGAAGCCGGACTGCCATCCGAGGAAGTCCATCGACGTGTAGTTGATGGGGGCCCACTGTACGCCGGTGTAGTTTTCGGCATAGTTGAGGAGCAGCGCGAGGCTGACGCCCGCGCTGTCGCCTGTCGAGCCGTTGACGATACCGAGGGCGAGGGCCTTCTGGGGATTTTCGCCCCAGATGTTGAGCGTGACGCCGCGGATCTCGTCCTCGCGGTCGAAGACGGCGATTTCAGGCGTCAGGCTGAGCTGCACCGGCCGGCTCATGGCGGCCATGGCTCCGGTCGCGGCCAGCATCAGCCCGAGGCAGGCGAAGTGGATTCGTTTCATTCAGATTTCCTTGTTTTTGGGGTGTTCAGGGGTTCAGCCGCGGGAACTGACGTGGGCCTTGAGTTCTTCCTTCCGGCCCACGATCATCTCCTTGGCGTCATCAAGGACGTCGCCCGCCTTGTCCTTCAGGTCGCGGGCCCGGCGCGCCAGGTACTCGCGCGTGTCCTTGCCCGAGCGCGGCGCGTAAAGCATGGCCGCCGCCGCCCCGATCAGGGCGCCAAGCGCCAGCATGCCGATATATCCGCCTACCTGAGTTGTCGTGTTTTCGTTCATGCACTGCCTCTTTCTCTGTTTTGTTTTCAGTCGCTGCCGTTCGGGCCTGGCCAGTTCCCGTCGTTGCACCCGCGCAGCGGGGCCAAGGCGGAAACCGGGGGATCCGGGAATCGTTTCCATGTCAGCATCGTAGGGCCGGAGAGGGGGGGAAACCATAGGGTCTATTCCTCATGGCCGGGGGCGGGACGGGGAAGCGGAGAGGCCGCGATGACTAGTTTCGGGCCGGGGGCGGGACGGGGAAGCGGAGAGGCCGCGAACAGCCCCGTCCTGGAGCGGACCGGCGTGGCGGTCGGCGCTATGCGGCCCTGCCCAGGGCCGCGAGCGCCTCTCGGCCCCGCTACCCTCGCGGGGCCTCGCCCGCCGCCGGACCGCTCCAGGACGGGCGGCCTCTACGCTTCCCGTCCTGCCCCGGCCCTTCGCTTTGGGTGAGGTGAGCTCGATTTTTCCGGTGGGTTTTAACGAGCGATGATTTTGCATGGAGTCGGCGGTCCCCGCCGTAATCGCCAGTTTAATGCGGAGCCATTCTTTTCACTACAAAAAGGCGGGGGGGACGGGCGGAACGCGTCCTCGCTCCGTCAGATCCGTTTTGTCAGTAGCAGGACGATCAGGACGATCACGACGATGCCGAGGATTCCGCCGGGATAATAGCCCCAGTTGCGGCTGTGCGGCCACGCGGGAAGGGCGCCGACGAGAATCAGGATCAGTACGATAAGCAGGATGGTTCCGGTGGTCATGTGGGTTTCCTTTTTTCGCGAGGTTGTCGTCGGTTCGTCTTGTAGTTTACTCAGCCGGCGCCGGCGGGCCATGGGGTGTGTCCCGCAACCCGGCATGGAACACGATCTCGGCCTGATGGTCGCGGCGGTCGTCGACCAGGGGGATCAGCCCGCCGGGCAGGGGCACGCCGTCGAGCGTGACGCCGGGGGTGGCGGCCGGGTCCTGGCGGAGGCGGAGATGGTAGAGGGTTTCGCGGAACCGGTAGTGGATTTCGCACGACGACCAGTCCGGCGGGAGGCGCGGGTTGAGCCGGAGCGCATCGCCCTCGCGGCGCAGGCCCAGCAGGGATTCCAGGATCAGCCGGTAGAACCAGCCGGCGGAGCCCGTGTACCAGGTCCAGCCGCCGCGG
>JBIIYJ010000341.1:0-5446 GCA_044346855.1 Kiritimatiellia bacterium | reverse complement strand
CTCCTTCCGCGCGTCACCGCCGCCGATAACGGGGGGACGAACGGGACGCAGTCGGTCCGCCGCCACGGCGTGCTTCACCGCCTCCTCTGGTACGCGCCCAACCGGCTGGCGGACCTGGCCGACATCGCGCGCCTCCGGGTGCGCGCCGGGCCCGGGCTGGCGCTCAACGTGCGGGCCACCAAGTGGGCGGTCTTATACTACGGGGAATACCACGCCGTCTACGCGGGCCTGCCGGGCCCCCGCCTGAAGCCGGCTTGGCCCCGCCCCGCCGGCTTCGAGGAGGAGAAGGGGCTGGTGCTGCTGGCGGTGGACGCCACGGACACGCTCCACCACGAGCCGATCTATTCGAAGTCGGAAATCGCGGTGGGCGTGCACCTCGCCGTGGCGGGGGCGGAGGCGGGGTTCGATCCCGTCGAACTCGTGGATTTCCTGGCGGGCCTCGTCCTGCTGGACATCCGGAGGGACGATCATTAAACCGGGCGGCGCCATCTGGGGGGCTTCGCTCCTGACGCTGCTACTGGCCTGCGCGACGCCGCTGAGGGCCGCCACCAACGGGACGGCGCTGCCGCCTCCGTCCCCGGATGAGCGCAACCCCGGCTTCGAGGCGAGCCTCACCAATACCACACCGCACGAGGCGATCCGGGTGAAGCCGGAGACGTTCGCCTCATACCGGGACCGGCTCGATTTCATCCATGACAACATGGAGCCGACCCTGAAAATGGTGGTGATCCGGGCGGACGACCTGTTCAAGGACGAGACAGTCTGGCTGGATCCGCCCGACAGCCGCTTCCGGCTCTCCTTTGAAAGCGAAACCCGCGTGGGAGCGGACAAGGAGCAATACAAGTTCGAGCCCAACTTCGACGCGAATATCCGGCTTCCCCACCTGGAGCACCGCTGGAAGGTCTACTTCCGCAGCAGTTCCCGGGATTCCATCAGCGACCGCGACGAACCGGGAATCGGGGACGGCCGACGGACCCGGCTGGGCATCAGCCGGATGCGGGATGACCTGAATCTCGAAACGGACACCGGACTTCGCCTGCGCGTCCGACCGGAAGCGTATGCCCGGCTGCAATGGAAGCGCCCGTGGAACGCGAAATACTGGGTTTTCCGGCCCGGTGAGCGCCTGTTCTACGAAACGGACAAGGGGTTCGGCGAACTGACGTCGTTCACCATCCACCGGTGGCTGGGGCGCAAGCCGCGCACCTTCATCCAGTCGATCAGCGAGGCCGAATACAGCCAGACGTCGGAGGGCGTGGAGTTCGGTCAATCCTTCCGGTTTGGAAAGGTGCGCGAGGCGCTCGAGCCCATGGACAGCTGGACCGAGATGCTGGGCGACCGGGACATCGCGCGCGGCGTCGTGCTGCGGGCCGGGCTGTACGGTCACTCGGAGGACGAGTCGACCATCGACAACTACCGGCTCGGCGTCGTGATCCGCCGGCCCCTCTACAAGAAGTGGATGTACCTGTCCATCAATCCCGAGCTGCTGTGGGCGAACGACAGCGACTGGGAAACGGAATTCCGCCTCCGCGTCAACGTGGACATGCTGTTCTGGGGCTCGATCGAGCGGTAACGGGGTCACCCCGCTACGGCGCGGCGTAGACTTCCTTCAGCAGCTTGACATACAGGTCAACCGTCGCCTTGAAGATGACGGCGCCCTTTTCGGCGGTCGCCACCGACGGGGTGCCGTAGGTTCCGGTTTCGCTTTTCTGGTAGCGCCAGGTGGACCAGAACACCTTGGAGCCCGGCGCGCACATGTCCCCGCTCACGAACGAGCTGCGCGATTTCACCGGCTCGTCCACCGCCGCCGTCATGTCCACGCGCGCGCCGAAATGCAGCATCAGCGAGGTCTCGTACTCGCAGGCATGGCAGCAGCCGCCCAGGCCGCTCTCGCGCACCTGGGCCACCGACTCGGAGGCCATCTTGAAAATGTCGGTGCAGATCATGACGACCTCGGACTGGTCGGCCACCTTCCGCGCCGCCACCTGAAGGATCGCCGGATGATGCCCGTGCGAATTGAGTATGACGATCTTGCGGAACCCCGATTCGCCCAGCGACAGCCCGATGTTCTCCACCACGCTGATGACAACTTCCGGCGGCATGGAAATGACGCCTGGCCAGTCGAAGAGCCCCCGCCCCGAATAACCGCACCAGATCGTGGGCAGCACCAGGACCGGCACCTCGGCCACGACGGCCTCGGCCACCGCGCGCGCCGTCTCCTCCGCGATCCTGACGTCGGTGTCCACCGGCATGTGGGGGCCGTGCTCCTCGGTCTGCCCGACCGGAAGCAGGATGATGGCGCCCTTTTCGGCCAGGGCCTTCAGCTCGGGCCACCGGTGGTCGCCGTAACGGATGCTCGCCTGCTGATTCATTCTTTTGTACCTTTTTTTATTATATATTCCGGAGTGCGAGGCCGATCCGGTCGACCAAGGCGTCCACGACGTCGAAGTCCGCGATCAGCGGAAGCTTGAGCAGGCAGGCGGGCGGCACCTCGGTCTTGTAGACCTGGGCGCTGATGTCGATGCCCGCCTCCGTCAGCCGGACGACCGCCTCCTTGGCCTGCTCGAGCTCGCGGAAGTGGATCCCCTGCAGATGGCGGTTCCCCTCGACGCGCGAGAGGACGGCCGCGTGCCGGGCCGCCAGGTCCGCCAGGCGCCCGGCGAAGTGATCGCCCACCGCGCGGGTCATGCCGGCGTTGGCGCCCGCCCAGCGCATGGTGACCAGGTAGGCCAGCGACGCCAGCTCCTCCTGGCCGTTGGTGACCAGCGCGCCGAACTGGGGCAGGATGTCGTAGTAGGAATTGAACAGGATCTTGGAGGCCGGATATTCGCCACCCGGGAAACCCTTGCCTATGGAAACGAAATCCGGCGCCACACCGTACTCCCTGAACATGAAGCCCTCCGGGCTCCAGAGGCACGACTGGATCTCGTCGCAGAGAACCGGGATCCCGCGGTGCGCGCACTGGACATAGGCGTCCCGGACGAAAGCAGGATCCAGGCGAGTCGCGCCGTAGTTCATCATGACCAGCTCGTGAAGGAAACCCGCGACCTTGAAGGTCCCCTGGTTCCACTGCTGAAAGGCGGCGTGAAGCTCGTCGGTCCGGTTCGGGCGGACGGCCACGACCCGGAACGCCGCCCCCTTCTCCATCCGCTTGCGCAGCCCCTCCCACATGCCCCGCATGGCCTGCGCGAGAACGGTGGTGCCGTGGTAGTTGGCCTGCAGCCCCCCGCCCTCGTTGCCCAGCACGATAAAGACCGGAGTGTGCCCCTCGGCCGGGGGCGTCGGGGAGTCGGCCTGCACCTTGTAGAAGCGGGCCAGCATGATCTTGATCGCCGCCTCGCACGCCAGGCTGCCGGTCTCCAAATTGATCAGCCGGTTCAGCACGCCGCGCCCGGTCTCCTGGGCCAGCTCGCGGATGGAACTGCCCCAGGGCAGCCCGTTGGCGAGGCAGACAATCTCCTCCTCGGCCCTGCGGGTCATGTGCCCGCGGGTGTTATTGTGGGTGGCGTTGGCAACGCCCAGCCGCCGGGCGCGCTCGATCAGCCCATAGCCGGGGAACGCGTGCCCCACCAGCGCGTGATAGTGCTCGCTCTTGGCGATGAGGAAGAGCCGGCCGCTTTCGCCCACGCGGAAACAGCCGAAGCCGGAAAGCGGGGCGGCGGCGGTGCGGGTGACCTCATGATACTTGATGGAGCCCGCTCCCGTGACGCTGGCGGCCAGGGGCTTGCACACCACCTGCCCCAGGGAAGGCAGCAGGGCGGCTTGCCGCTTCTGCATCGCGGCGGGGAAGAAATCCACTTTTTGCCGGGCCAGCCGCCGGAGCTCGGCGGGCGAATCCCCGCTCAGGGCAACGCGGGCGCCGATGGCGGCCTCGATATAATCCCGGCCGAGCAGGGAGTCCAGCGATTCTTTAACCGGCACGAATGTCATCTTGCGCTTCATGCCAGTCAACATACAAGGCCGGCCAAAAGCGTTCAAGCCAATAGCGCCTTGGCGTGTCCTCTCCGCGCCTTCTCTCTTCCGGGGGTGCGGGGCTTCCACGCATAAACAACTCCGCGTTCTCTGCGCTGGATGTTATCTCGCGCAGGGATTCCGCTAAAACGGCTGCGGAATGGCGCGGAAGCGGGCCGTGCTGTCCCCGGCCAGGAGGCTGTCCGGCTTGAGCGTCATCACCGGCGCGCCCGCCTCCAGATTGAACTTGGACAGGTCCATCCAGAAGAGGTCCTTGCCGCCGGTCAGTTCAAAGTAGTAGAGGCGGCCGGCCAGGTCGGCAACGGTCCGGTATTCCGTCTGGAACAGCCCCATGGGAGAGGGCGTGCCGACGGGGACCGACACCTGCCGCGTCACTTCCAGCACGTCGGACACAGCCTCCCGTTCCGACCGCGGTTCGTCGAGGAGCGAAAGCCCGTACGAGGCGCGCAGGAATCGGTCGGTCGGACTCAACCCGCTGAACGATGCAACGGCGTCCTTGACCTTGAAGTCCGCCCCCTTCAAAAGGGCAATCTGCTGGTCGTAGGGCGGATCGTTGGTCATGACCTTGTACTGCCGGCCGTGATGCACCACCATCCGGCCCTCGATAAACTCGATGATGGCCGAATCGCCGCTCGCATCCTCGATTGCCAGGTGAAGTGACGTGGTGGCGCCGCGCGCCTCCGCCATCACCAGCTGGACGCCCTCCAGCGCCTCGAGAGCCTCGCGAACCGTGGCCGCGCGATCAAGCACATACTGGGCCCAAAGCCCGGCCTGCAAGCCCGGCTTGGAGGGGTCCCGGACGCCGTAATCCGCACTGCTGAAGTATTGCAAGTGAGCCGCCAGCCCGCGTTCGTTGATGCCGTCCGCAGTCCCGAGGCCATACATCGATGTCACCAGGCTTCCATACCGGGATGTCCACTTGAGCGGGTTCTCCTGCACCACCCGAACCGCGCCCAATGCGCCTCCATCACGTGTCAAACCACGCGGGAAGGCAATCAATTCGGGTTCGGTGGAACCGGGCCAGTCCATGGTGCGTCCGACAACAACCGTTTTGCCATTGTCGTTCCACAGGATCCGGGAGCACGCAAGGCTCGGCCTGATCGAGAAGGCCGCCGCCAGAAACATCGTCACTTGAATGATTCGCTTAACTTCGCTTACCACGCCCTGTCCTTTCTGCCAGAAACACCTGCCGCAACAATCAACGCAGGAGCTTTCATTTTACCACGGACGAAGGGTCGAGTCTCTCTTAAAATTCCATTTTCCCCAAATGTAGGGGCTTCGCTTGCGAAGACAGCGATGGACTGTCGCCGGCCAGGCGGGCGGCGACGAGCACCGCCCCTACATCAGGCACCATGCCAGCGAATAATGTAGGGGCTTCGCTTGCGAAGACCGCGATGGACTGTCGCCGGCAAGGCGGGCGGCGACGAGCACCGCCCCTACATCAGGCACCATGCCAGCGAATAATGTAGGGGCTTCG
>JBIIYJ010000340.1:0-5451 GCA_044346855.1 Kiritimatiellia bacterium | reverse complement strand
CATATGAATAATGGTAGCCATGAAAACGTATCCGCGCGTCTATACGGCGATGCTGCGTGAACATCTCGAGACGAACCGCCAGATGGCCTTCGTCTCGGGGCCCCGGCAGGTTGGGAAAACGACCGTATGCCGCGAATTGGCCGATGTTTACCTGAATTGGGATAACGAAAACGACCGCGATGCCGTCCTGCGCGGGCCGGAAGCCGTTGCGGACCTGGCGGGCCTCCAGAAGGTGCGCGAGAATGCGCCCGTCATCGCCTTCGATGAGCTCCACAAGTATGGCCGGTGGAAGCGCTTCCTGAAGGGCTTTTTCGACGTATACGAGCGTCAGGCGCGCGTCATCCTGACCGGATCGTCCCGGTTGGATGTCGATAAGCGCGGCGGGGACAGTCTGATGGGCCGCTATTTTCAGTATCGCATGCACCCCTTCAGCGTGGCCGAGTTGGTCCGCCCGAAGCCTTCCCCCAAAACGGTGCATCCTCCGGTTCCGATCCCCGACGGCGACTGGGAGGCTCTTCTGGAATTTGGCGGCTATCCGGAGCCGTTTTCACGCCGGGAAGCCCGGTTTTGCCGGCGATGGAAGGGGCTGAGACGCGATCAACTGCTGCGGGAAGACGTGCGGGAATTGACCCGGATACAGGAACTAAGCCAGATGGCGGCCCTGGCCGACATCATGGGGGCTCGGTCGGGAGAGCAGGTGGTGTACAGCTCGCTGGCCAGCCAGTCGAGGGTCAGCGAAAATACCGTGCGGGCCTGGTTGAACACGCTGGTCTCGCTTCATTACGGGTTTATGCTCAAGCCGTGGCATCGGAACGTCACCGCGGCCATTCGCAAAGAGCCGAAATGGTTTCTGCGGGACTGGGCCGATGTGCCGGACCCAGGAAAACGCGCTGAAACCCTGGTAGCCTGTCATTTGCTGAAAGCGGCTGAAGGGTGGACCGATCTGGGGCTGGGCCGTTTCGAACTGCATTATATCCGGGACAAACAGAAGCGCGAAGTCGATTTCCTGATGACCCAGGACGGGTCGCCCTGGTTCCTCGTGGAAGTAAAAACCTCGGATACTCAGCTGTCGCCCGCCCTGGATATCATGCAGCGGCAAACCGGCGCCAAACACGCTTTTCAGGCAGTGTTGAAGGAACCTTATGTCGAAGCGAATTGCTTCCGGCACGAACGCCCCATCGTCGTTTCCGCCCGCGCGCTCCTGTCCCAGTTGTTTTAAAGGAGAACCGCGCATGCTCGAGAAGCCGCCAGGGCTCGACACTCGATCACCGGCAACTGATTGCGACAACGCGATCACCGGCTCTTGACTCTTCCCTCCGTTTCCCCGACAATTTCCTAAATTGTGCCCATGAGGAGGAATCGCCATCAATCCTGTAGAGCAATATCTGACCGATATCGGGAATGTCCGCGCCACCGGTGCGCATGTGCCCGAAACCTCCTTTTATCCCGCCCTTTCCGTGCTCCTCAACGCCGTTGGCCAGGACCTTTCCCCTAAAGTCCGGTGCGTCATCAACCTGCGCAACCGGGGCGGGGGCATCCCCGATGGCGGGCTCTTTACCGCCGACCAGTTCAAGCGCCGCCCGGTCGCTGAATCCGACTCCGATCCCTTCGGCGGTTTGCCCCCCGCACGCGGCGCGATCGAGGCCAAGGCGCCCGATGCCGACCTGATCGCCCTCGCCGGAAGCGAACAGGTGGGCAAATACTGGAAAACCTACGGACTGGTGCTGATCACCAATTTCCGCGCCTTTGCGTTGGTGGGCACGCGGCCCGACGGCAAACCGGCCATCCTGGAACGGTTCGATCTTGCGGCCACTCCCGAGGCTTTTGCAGCCCTCACGGCCCATCCCCGCAAGGCGGCCGATGAACTCGGCGACCGGTTGATCGAATACCTTCGCCGCGCGCTCCGCCACAACGCGCCCCTCTCGGCCCCGCAGGACGTGGCCGCACTGCTTGCCTCCTATGCCCGCGATGCCCTGGCCCGCGTGGAGGCCGCCGCCGGCCTGCCCGCGCTTTCCGGTCTGCGCAGCGGCCTGGAGGAGTCGCTCGGCATGACGTTCGTTGGCGACAAAGGCGAGCACTTCTTCCGCTCCACGCTCGTGCAGACCCTCTTTTATGGCGTCTTCTCCGCCTGGGTTCTTCATTCCCGCCGCAAAACCTCAAAAGCAGCCGAGCCCAAGGCCTTCAAGGAGTCCCTTCGCGAGTCGGCCGCAACCTATCATGCCGGTTCGGGGCTCTTCGACTGGCATCAGTCTGGCTGGCTGCTCCCCGTGCCCATGGTGCGGATGCTGTTCGAGCAGGTGGCCACCCGCTCCAAACTGGAGCCGCTGGGTCTCACCGAAACACTCGACTGGACCGCCGCCGCCCTGAACCGCGTGGACCGCACCGCCTTCTTTGCGGCGTTCGACGAGGGTCATGCCGTCCAATATTTCTACGAACCGTTCCTCGAGGCGTTCGATCCGGACCTGCGCAAGCAACTGGGCGTCTGGTACACGCCTTCCGAAATTGTGGACTACCAGGTGGAGCGGGTGGACACCGTGCTGCGCGAGGAACTAGACATTCCCGACGGACTGGCCGATCCCCGCGTGGTGGTGCTGGATCCCTGCTGCGGTACCGCCGCATACCTCCGCTCCGTTCTCCGCCTCATCGCCCGCACGCTGCGCGAGAAAGGGGGCGATGCGCTGGTAGCGCAGGAGCTCAAAAAAGCCGCCATGGAGCGGGTGTATGGCTTCGAAATCTTGCCAGCGCCCTACGTGGTGGCTCACCTCCAGCTTGGTCTGCTGCTTGAAACGCTCGGTGCCCCGCTCTCCGAGTCTCGGGCCGAACGGGCGGGCGTCTACCTGACCAATGCCCTCACGGGCTGGGAACCGCCCAAGGAGAAGCACAAGGAGCAGATCCTCCTGCCCGAATTGCGGGAAGAGCACGACGCCGCCGACCGCGTTAAGCAGGACAAGCCCATCCTCGTGATCCTCGGCAATCCGCCCTACAACGCCTTCGCGGGAGTCAGTCCTGAAGAGGAAAACAACCTCGTGGAGCCCTACAAGGCCGGGCTAAACACCGAGTGGGGCATCAAGAAGTTCAACCTTGACGACCTTTACGTACGCTTCTTCCGGTTGGCCGAAAAACGGATCGCCGAACGGGGCGGGCGAGGGGTGGTGTCGTTTATCTCGAACCATTCCTGGGTCAGTGATCCCTCTTTCGTGGTGATGCGAAAACATTTGCTCGAATCGTTCGACCGGTTCTGGATCGAGAACATGCACGGGAACCGGAAGATTTCCGAATATGCTCCTGACGGGCGGACTAGTGAAACCGTGTTCGCCATCCCCGGATTCTCCGCGGGCATTCAACAGGGTGTGGCCATTTCCTTGTGGGTCAAGAAAGGGAAAGGAAAGGGGAAACCCGTTATCCGATTCCGAGATAATCTTAATGCCGCCAAGGCCATTGAACGACGCGAGCAACTGCTCGCCTCGCTCAAAGCCAAGAAGTTCGATGCGCAATACGAGCAGGCCGAACCGGGTCCGGACAACCGCTATAGCTTCCGGCCTTCGGATGTGTCCGATGCGTATCTGAAGTGGCCGAGGGTGACTGAGCTTTGCGCCACCCCGCCAAGCAACGGATTGATGGAAAAGCGCGGCGGCGCTCTGATGGATAGCGACCGCAAGGCGCTGGAGGCACGGATGCGGCGGTATTTCGATCCGAGTGTGGATTGGGCATATTTAGTTTCGTCAGGTCATCCCTTAACGCAAGACGCAGCTCGTTATCCGGCACGTGACGCGCGAATTAAAGTCCTTAAAGTAGAAGCTTTCGAGGAAACACGGCTTCGCCGATACACTTTAAGACCATTCGACTGTCGCTGGTGCTATTATAGTCCGGTAAGACCGCTCTGGAACGAACCACGGCCGATGCTTTGGGAGCAATGCTGGGAAAATAATCGCTTTCTTGCTTCTCGTCCCGCTGGAGTTTCAACACCTGAAGGTTATCCACTTTACTTCACAAATCAGATAAGTGATAACGATTTTCTCAGAGGCCATGCCTATTGTTTTCCAATGCACCTAAAAACGAAACTTGGAACAGGCAGTCAGGGCACTTTGGTGTTTGATTCCGATTCCGATACCGACCGCGAGGTCGAAAAGAAGGCCAATTTATCTAAAATGGTGCGGGAGTATTTGGCTGGGCTGGGATTGCCCGATCCTGATCAGGACAAGGAAACAGCCGAACTGATCTGGATGCATGCGTTGGCGGTGGGATACAGTCCGTCCTACCTGACCGAACACGCGGATGGGATTCGGCAGGACTGGCCGCGAATTCCATTACCGGCGGACAAAGCCGCGCTGCTGGCGTCGGCGGAATTGGGGCGTCGGGTGGCGGCCTTGCTGGACACGGAAACACCGGTGTCCGGCGTGACGGCGGGAACGATCCGGCCGGAGTTGCGGCCGATGGGTCAGTTCGCGCGCGTGGATGGCGGGCGGGTGGATCCGGAGGCGGGCGACTTCGATTTGACGGCGGGGTGGGGGCATGGCGGCAAGGGCGGGGTGACTATGCCCGGCAAGGGCAAACTGGTCGACGAGGGCGCCGGCACGGTGGCGGTGTTCCTGAACGATAAAACCTGCTGGCGCGGCATTCCCCGACCGGTGTGGGAGTTCACGATCGGCGGTTACCAGGTCATCAAGAAATGGCTCTCATACCGCGAGAAGGAACTGCTTGGCCGCGGCCTGACCCTGGACGAAGTGAATTATGTGACCGAGATGGCACGTCGCCTTGCGGCGTTGGCTGCGATGCAGGCGGAACTTGACGCGAGTTACAAAAAAGTGGCGGGAAGCGTGTCGTGAGTGTTTTCTGTCGTACCTAAAATCATCTTAAAGGTATTGACTGCCTTGCGAAACAGGCCTATAAGTCATAACAACGGGAGGGCGTTATGAATTTAGCGGTGGGGGATCCGGCCGAATATGCTTCCATTGAGGGCATTTCCACCAGTTCCATTCCTCGTGACGTGGTCTTGCGGTTAAGCTACTCGAACGAGTCCTTCTATGCCCAGGACGTGGTTAAGTTCAGCGTGGTGAACGTTGACCTGATCCCGCAGTCAACGAACGTCTGCTGGACCGATGCGAGCCAAATAGAGATTCTGACGACAAACAGGTTCTCGCCCAACGGTATTCTCTGGGCGGGGACAAATGGTTTGTCTGTCGTCAGCACGAATAACGAAAAACTGGTCTTCACGCCGACCAACTCGATCCCTACGAATTATCTGATTAAAGCAGAGGTAGTCGGGTTGGCGACCTGCTATGATACGGCCACTGTGACTGTGTATAGAGTTGACTTGGACCCGGCTGCTACGAACGTCTGCTGGAACTCCACCAACAGGATCGTAATATTTGTGGTTCATTCCGCATAACTGTGGGTTGTTAGACTTGAGAGTGGCGGAAGCGTGCCTGTAGCGTCCAGGATCTTCAGGCA
>JBIIYJ010000339.1:0-5470 GCA_044346855.1 Kiritimatiellia bacterium | reverse complement strand
ATGTCTCCAACCCAACTATATCAGAACTCGCATAAACCTGCCCCGCATCTGGAATCCTCCGTCTTGTACGCTAGCGCGGGATAACGAAAGGGCCAAACACGAGCGGGCTCCGCAAGCGGAGCCCCTACATCTCTCGCAGGCACGGCGCCAGGCAGCCACTTGCCAGCTCGGGCTCCGCAAGCGGAGCCCCTACATCTCTCGCAGGCACGGCGCCAGCCAGCCACTTGCCAGCACGGGCTCCGCAAGCGGAGCCCCTACATCTCTCGCAGGCAGGTGTAGCGGTGCTTATCGCCGCCGCCATGCCCGGCCTCGCGCCTACGCCTTCCTCAGAAACCGGGCGTCCCAGATGGCCACGTTCATCAGCGCCCACAGCACATGGTTATGGTTGTGCTTGAGGGACAGATGTTCGGCGATCAGGCGGTCGATCTCGGCCTCGCGCAGGTTCCGCTTCAGCACCGGCGACTCATGCAACAGCGAGATCATCCAATCCTTGAACCCGCCGCGCAGCAGGTTCTTCACCGGCAGGCTGTACCCCTGCTTGCCGCGCTCCACGATGCTGTCGGGCAGCATCCCCTTCAGCGCCGCCCGGAACAGGTGCTTGGTCCGGAACCCCTTGAGCTTCCACTCGCCCGGCAGCGACGCGAGGAACTCCACCAGCACGTGATCCAGCAGCGGCACGCGGATCTCCAGCGAGCTGGCCATGCTCATCTTGTCCACCTTCATGAGCACGCTGTCGGTCATCATGAAGCGGGTGTCCATGTACAGCTCGCGGTTGACCGGATCGCCCGCGTCGCACCGGGCGGCATACTCGGCCAGTTGGCGGAACGGGGAGGGATTGATCCGCCCCATGAACTCCGGCGCGAACAGCCGGCGGTCCTGGTCGCTCCCGCCGAAGAACTGCCAGCGCAGGTGGCCGCCCGAATCCGGCAGCCGCGCGCCCTGGAGGAATCGCTTCAGCATGTTGACGGCGCCCTTCTTCTGGGGGCGGTCGGGCAGGGCGGCCACCGCGGCGTCGATCAGCGCGTTGCGCACCGGCCGGGGCACGCCCCGGAAATACCGGTTCAGGCGGCTGGCCTTGAACCGGTCGTAGCCGGCAAAAATCTCATCCCCGCCCTCGCCGCTCAGGCAGACCGTCACGTCGCGCCGCGCCTGCCGGCACACGCGCATCAGCGGCACGCAGGACAGGTCGGTCATCGGCTCGTCGAGATGCCACAGCGACTTCTCCACATCCCCGGGCGTCAGGTCGTCCACCATCAGCACCTGGTGGTCGGTGCCGAAATGGTCGGCCACCACCTTGGCATACTCGAGCTCGCTGAAGGACTTGTCCGCATACCCGATGGTGAAGGTCCGCAGGCGACCGGAAATGTGCCGCCGCATCATGGCCACCAGGGCGCTGGAATCGAGTCCCCCGCTCAGGAAGACGCCCAGCGGCACGTCGCTCATCAAATGGCTGGCCGTGGCCTCGTCAAGCAGCCCCCGCAGCCGCTCCACGGCGGCGTCGAAGGTGATGCCGGGTTCCGCCGGCTTGAACGACAGGTCCCACCAGGGCTCGACGCGCAGGCCGCCGTTTTCCAGGATGATCCGGTGCCCGGCGGGCAGCTTGCTGATTCCCGCGAACATCGTGGCCGGGGCGGGCGTGAACTCGAAGCCGATGTAATCGTAGAGCGCCTGGGGGTCCAGCTCGCGCGGCACGGCCGGATCCTCGAGTATAGCCTTGATCTCGGAGGCGAACCGGAGCCGGCCATTCAGCCAGTGATAGTACAGGGGCTTGATGCCGATGCGGTCGCGCGCGAGGACCAGCCGTTTCCTTGTGGCATCCCAGATGGCGAAGGCGAACATGCCGCGCAGGTGGTGCACCACGTCGGCGCCCCAGGCCTCGTAGCCGTGGATGATCACCTCGGAATCGGCGTGACCCCGGAACACGTGCCCGGCCGCCTCCAACTGCCCGCGCAGTTCCAGGTGGTTGTAGATCTCGCCGTTGAAAACCAGCCGCACGGCGCCGTCCTCGTTCGCCATGGGCTGGTGGCCGTGGCTGGAAAGGTCGATGATGCTGAGGCGCCGGAAAGCCAGGGTAACCCCCTCCTCCGCGTGGAGCCCGTCATCGTCCGGCCCGCGGTGGCGGATGGCGTTCGCCATGCGGCCGCCAAGCTCGGGATCGTGCCAATTGAAACCGCATATGCCGCACATGTCAGGCTCCCATCCGGGTCATTTTTGAAATCGCGGGCGAGCCGGCGAGGCCGGTCAGGCCCGCCTTCCGCGCCGCCGCTTCCAGAATGCGCGAAAGGCCGGGCCGCCCGAGCATCCGGTGCAGCACGAGCGGCCAGAAGAACTGGCGGATCACGGCCGTTTCCCGGAAACCCCGGGCCGCGAACGCCTCCGTCACCTGCCGGTGGCGGAACGGGGTCCACCGCCGCGTGTTGCCCTCCACCTTCTTCTTCATCCCGAAAAACAGGCCGCCCAGCCGGTGCAGCCCCTCATGCAGCGGATACTCCACGATCACATCCGTCCGGGCCGTCCGGCACAGCTCCCCCACCAGGTCGTCCCACCGCTCGCAGTGCGTCAGCAGCCGGATGCAGAGCACGGCGTCGAAGGCGCGATCGGCGAAGGGAAGGGCGGTCACGTCGCCCGCCACGAACCGGCAGCGGCCGGCGTCGACCAGGTCGCCGATCCGCCGGCGGCAGACGGGATCGCTCCCCAGCACCGTAATCGGCCGGCCTTCCGCCGCCAGCGGCCGGGCCAGCTGGCCGTGGCCGCCGCCCACTTCCAGGAGCGTCCGGCCCGCGTCCGGCCCCAGCAGCGCGCGCACCGCCCCGGCCTGCACCTCCAGGAGCCAGGCGCCGGCGGGCCCGGCAAAGCGGGCGGCATAGCCGTCGGAGGACGTTTCGATATCGGCCGTTTCGCGGGCCCTGGATGGGATGCCGGGTTGCATAAAGGTCCACTTACCATACCCGAAAGGAATTCGCCTCACAACAGCGAATTCCCGTGAATCCGCGGTTCGGGCGCCTCCGTCCCCGGCCAAAGAAATTTGACCGGGCCTCTTTATTTTGGTATCCTAGTCACGTACCGCAGGATAAGGGGGATTTTATGCGAACTCATGCCTTGCTCCTAGCGCTGCTCGTCGCCGGCCCCGCGCTGGCCCTTGATGCATCCGCCCCGGTGATCGGCTCCATCGGGCCCGAGGAAATCGTCTCCGGCCTTTTCATGGAGCGGCCTTCCGTCTCGACCGACTCCAAGTGCCAGCCGCACATGGTGTGCGACGCCGGGGGCCATACGCCCTTCATGAAATTCCACCGGGTGAACGACCAGTGGAGCGGCGGCGTTTTCGCCACCGGCGGGCGAGGGGGGCGATACGATGCCTCGCGCCTTTACATCGGCCAGATCGAGGTGGATTCCCGGGACCGGGCCTGGATTTCCTGCAAGTTCGGCGTCAAGGAGTACGGCGCCATGTACGGGCAGGGAATCTGGCTCTTCCGCAACGTCGCCACGGACCCCACCCCGCCCGAGCAGTTCTTCCGCTTTGTCTGCGTCTACAAGGGGATGGGGATGGTGACGACCGACGCCAAATACCCGGACCAGGGGGTGGTGATCGGCACGTTCGGCAACTACGCCATCCTCTACAACAATGGCCAGACGCTTTCCACGGGCTCGCTGAAAGCCGGGGCGGGCGGTGAAAAGGTGCGCGCGCGGATCGCCTCCTACGCCCCGCGGTTCGGCGCCGACCCCGGCAAAACCTATGCCGACGGGATCTGGCACACGGCCTTCAACGGGTGCAGCGTGGAATCCTCCCGCTACCAGAACTCGGCCCGCTACAAGAGCGGCCTGGGCCCCGTCGAATGGGCCGCCTACGCATCCTACCCCTCGCAGGGTTCCGACTTCTCCCACCCGGGGCTCGGCATCGACCTCGTCAACCGGCAGGCCTGCTACCTGGCCAGCGTGTTCAACGGCCGCCTGTGCTTCAACATCTGGGACGGCACCCGCTTCCTCTTCCCCAGCGCCAACCTGCCGGTGCTCGACTTCAACGCGACCTACGAAGTCCGGCACGGCCCCGCCTTCGCCCCCGCGCCCGACGGCGGCACGTTCATCTTCTGGACCGCGGGCGGCCGAATCAAGACGGCCTATCTCTCGCCGACCGGCACGGCCACCCCCGCGCTCGATATCGCCGCCGGCCGCTCGCCCGCCGCCACCACGGACCGGGAGGGCAACCTTCACCTGGTTTATTCCGCAAACGGCATCCGCTACCGCAAGCTCCTGCTCTCGGCGCTTTATCCGCTCGCGCCGGCGGGCCGCGTGACCGACACGCGCTCCCCCGTTTTCACCTGGAGCGCCCTGCCGACCGAAGCCTACACGCTGGCGCTGAGCCGGGACGGGGAACTGCTGCAGACCGTGGTCGCCGCAACCAACACCTGGACCCCGGCCGCCGATCTGGCCCCCGGCCTGTATGCCTGGGCCGTCAAGGAGGGGGACGAACTGATCGACAAGCCCTGGAGCCGCCCGCTCTCGTTCAGCATCCCCCCGGCCATTCCCGTTCCGGGAGAGCCCGGCAGCCGCCTGGAGGAGGACAAGGCCGCCGCGGCCGGCTTCACCTGGAGCTGCGCCGATTCCTGCGTCAACAAATTCAAGGTGGAGCTTTACAAGGATGCCGACCTTCTCGGCTCCCGCTCCGTCGCCGAAGCCCCGCTCACCTGGCCCGAACCGCTCGCGGCGGGAGTCTATTCATGGCGCGTGAAGGCGTTCCGCTCCCTGACGAACTACACGGTCACCAGCGAATGGAGCCCCCTGCAAGGCTTCCAGGTCAAGGTTCCGGGCCCCTGCCTCATCACCGCCCCGGGCAGCTTGGAGACCTTCGCGCCGGGCCCCCTCTCGATCCCCTGTTCGTGGACGGTGGCCGAGGGCGCCGGGAGCTACACCCTGACCCTGCTCCACAACGGCCAGCCCCTGGCGTCCGTGCCGGGCGTCACCGAAACGAATTACACCTTCAACTTCAAGGGGCAGCCCGGCTACCTGACCCTTCTCGTCGAGCCCCTGAACGATTCCGGGCGCGGCACGCCCAGCCCGGGACGCACGTTCGTGGTCAGCCGGACCATGTCGCCCTCGGCGGATGAAACGCTCCTCCCCGGCGGGGCCGGACTGTTCTCCTGGACCCGCTCCAAGCGCGCGGACCGCTACCTGTTCAAGCTGGCGCGCTACAACGACTCGACAAAGAAATACGCTGTGGTCTCGCAGGCCTGGGTCACCGCGTCCAAGCGCAATCCCATGAGCGTGCAGGTTGCTTACGCGTTCGGAACGGGTTCCTACCGGTGGGTGATCACCGATTATGCCGGCACTTCCCCCGGCTTCACCTCGACCGCCTATTTCAAAATAGCGGATAGCGAATAGTAGAAGAATAGCGGACGCGAAGCGGGTAGGGCGGCGAGTCCCTTCGCCGCCGCCATGCGCCTGTTTGGCGGCGGACTAAGACGGCGGTCAAGAG
>JBIIYJ010000091.1:0-17206 GCA_044346855.1 Kiritimatiellia bacterium | reverse complement strand
GCGCATTCGCGAAGGCGATAGCCGGCATACGGCGGCTCGTGGCAGCCGGGGTGCATACCCGGGTCCGCGCGACCATCGGCAAGGATAACGCGGGCGATCTGGACGCGTTGGAGCGCTTGGCGTTTGAACTGACCGGCGTGCCCGGCATCGAGACGAGCATGCTGCTGACGCCACCCGTCCGCGGGGCCTGCACGCGCGCGATCGAACGCCGCCTCTCCCCCGAGGAATTGATGGCGCTGGAATTCAGGGGAGGCGCGGCGGAGCCGGACCCCGGCGTCGAGGGCGAGGCCGCGAGCGAGTCGCGTATTTCCGGAGCGATCGACAGACGTCAGGCGGAATCCCCCGATTATGCCGCCCTTCCTCCCATGTATTGCTCGGGCGGGCGCAGCTCGTTCTGGATTGGCTGGGATGGACGGATGCTGCCCTGCGCCTTGATGGACCGCCCCTTTTCGCTTCCGTTTTCGGAAGGATTCGCCCCGGCCTGGCAGCGGCTGGCGGTCGAAACGGATTTGATTCCCGGCGCCGCCGAATGCGGCCGGTGCGAGCACCGGGAGCATTGCGCCGTCTGCCCGGGGCGGCTCCAGGCGGAGACGGGATCGTTTACGACCGTGGCCCCGTACCTGTGCGAAATGGCCCGCCTGCTCCACGAACGGCAGGCTGCCGCCGTTTAATTTAAAAGGCCCAGTTCGGTCAGCAGACGCCGTCGGGGATTGCCCCGAAACAGGTTCCGCACGCTAAACGCGACTGCCCGGATCAGCTGGGACGGGGCTGTTGCGATCCCCCGGAGCAGCCGATGCGCCCAGGCAGCCGGGAGCAGCCACGCCCGCGTTCTTGCGTAACGGTACCGCGGTTCCAATTCCGCTGCAGGCGGGAAGGCCAGCCACAGTAAAAAGCGCCACCTCCGGCTCTTCATGTTCAGGTTCGACAGGGCCAGGGCGCGTTCCAGGTTTTCCCGACCGTGAACTCCTGCGCCCAGGATATCGGCCGTCAGCCGGCTGACCGTTCCCCGGGGAAGGCTATCCCCCGCTACCAGGGATTCCGGAACGGCCAGAGCGAGCCGTTCCCGGCAGACCTGCAAGACGACCCGGCCGAACAGCCCCGCCCCCGCTTCGTCCAGCCGCTCCAGCAGGACCCGTCCGTCCGCGCCTCGCTCGATCTGCAGGACCAGGTCGGCCAGTTCGCGGATGCCGAAGCCCAGGTAGCGGAGATGCTTGGCCATATGCAGCACCTGGAAGAAAGCGGCGTCGCCGGGCGCGGGAATCCAAAGGGTGCGGCCGTTTATGCGGCGTGAAACGGCATTATCAAAAAAGGAACGCTCGAGTTCCGGCAAAGGCTTTTCAAAAAGGGCAAGATGCAGTTCAACGAGGGAGCCGGAACCGGAGCTCCAGCTATGGTGGTATCCGCTCGCGCCAACCTGCCGCAGGCCTCGTGATCGAAGCGTCTCTTCCGCCGCCGGCAGCTCCTCCCGCCGCACGAGGAGATCCGCATCGCCCATGGTGCGAAGGCCGGAATGCGGGTAGAGTTCGCGAAGCGCGATTCCCTTGAAGGCGATGCAGCGGATTCCTCGTGAGGCGAGCGCCTCGAGGATGTCCAGCGTTTCGCGGAAACGGCGTTCCTCCAGCATGCCCGCCTGCAGGGCCGTTTTCCGCCATAGCGCCAGCTGTTCCCCCGGAAGCGAAGACGGCGGTTCGAGCCGTGCGACGGCGGGATATAGCAGCGGGAGGATCTGTCCGTCGCGGGCCAGCGCCGTCACCCTGTCCCAATCTTGGGGTGTCAAGACCGGGATCCGGGGCTCCTGGTCGCGGATCGCCGCAGAAAGAAGAGCGAACAGGGATTCGAGCGCGCGGGCCTCGGGACTCGGAGCGGGCAGGGGCGAAGAATGGGGAGGCAGACGCATCCCACAATGAAACAATAAGGGGACGGATTTGTCCACTCGAAACGCCTGTTTTCTTCTACCTGCATTAAGGTAAAAATTGGCGTATCCATTCGGAGCGACTTGCCGAATACTCCAAGCATACCACCCGGGATGGGGGCGCGACCGCATAATCGACGGACACGGAGTGCGAAAGTTTTGAACTACCAGAAAAAAGGCAGAGGCGCATGAAAGGGGCGGCGCTCCAGTTTTTCCTTCCAGCCGCTGTGACGCTGGCCTTGTCCGCCGGCTGCGTCCTTTCGCCTTCCGAGCATTCTCGTCCTGTGGCCGCCGGACTTGCGCCGGCCGCCGAAATCGAAGCCGCGACGACGAACCGTTGCGCCAATGCCGTTCGGCTGAGGCCCGGCCTTGTGATCGGCATCAAGGTCGTGGTCGCGGGGCGGGATGAAATCCTGGAGCCGGGCAAGCGGGTCTCCGATGAAGGGCTGATCAGCCTTCCGCTCGTCGGGCCCCTGGAAGCCGCGGGCCTGACCCCCGTCGAACTGGCGGCCCGGCTGGAGACCGCCTACCGGCGCTTTTTCGTCAGCCCCCAGGTGCTGGTCGATATCGCCCGGGATGAGCGGCCCGATGCCATGTCGCCCTGGGGAAGTGTAACGGTTTTAGGGACAGTCAAGACGCCGGGCCGGGTTGCCATTCCCCCGACCCGCGACCTGAAGGTCAGTTCGGCCATCCAGCGGGCCGGGGGATTCGACGCCGGGGCGCGCAAAACCGCCATCCGGGTCACGCGGCGGAAAAGCGATGGATCGGTCTCGTCCCGCGAAGTCAGCCTGGACGCAGTGGGCGTAAGGGGCGACATGGAGCAGGATCTGACCCTGCAACCGGACGATGTGGTATTCGTGTCGGAACGGGTATTTTGAAACGGCTGTCCGGATGGACGCCGGGAAGGATTGGCATACGATGAGGGGACGATGGGCTGCGACCCTTCTGGTTGCCTCGGCTGCAGGGGCAACGGGCGTTTCCGGCACGCCCGGAGACGGCATCAAGCTGGATTGCTGGACGCTCATCCCCTACGTCGACGAAGCCATGACTTACGACTCGAACATCCACCAGACCCATGACGATGCCGAGGATGATACCTATTGGGATTCCGAGGCCGGGTTGCGTTTCAGCCGCGTGACAGGCCCGGCAGCCCCGGTGTTTGACGGCGGTCTCTTTTTCACCCAGCGGCTCGGGGCGGAAGCCGGGGATTTTACGGCGTTTGGCGACGCCCTGCGATTCCGGCGGGATGCCGGAGCCGGATGGCGGTACGAGGCGACCCACAGTTTCCGCCGGGTGGAAGATGTGGACCAGCACGCCTCCGACCTTCAGAGCGGCGGCGTGGCGGCCGATATCGGGGGCGCTTCCGCCGACCTGGTGCAGGACATTCATACGCTCAGCGAGCGCCGCGATATCCACCAGTTCGGGTATGCGACCGATCACGACCTGACGGACAAGAGTGAACTAGGCCTGGCCTACCGGTATTCGGCCATTCGTTACGAGGACGGATACTATCAGGATCTTGACGGCCACATCCTGCAACTGGAAGGGGCTTTCAGGCTGACGGAACGGACGGCGACGTTCCTGTCGCTCCGGGAGGGGGTCCAGAACCAGGAGGACATGAGCTCGCCGACCGATTATTCCGTGCTCCGGGCCGGTTTCAAATCCCGGGGAACCAGCAAGATGGAATATAAGGCCGCTGCCGGCGTGTTGCGTCATCATCGCCCGGACTCGGACATGACCGACGGGTCGTCGACGACGACCGAGTTCAACTATGACGTATCGGCCGATTGGCTCGCGACCGAGAAGGTTACCCTCCGGGCCGGCGCCAACAACGGCATCCAGATGTCCTCCCTTTATTCCGGCAACGCCCTTGACTACAGGAGCGGCTGGCTGGGGGTTTCGTGGCGGCCGTCGCGGATATGGATCGCTTCGCTCCGGGGATCTTACCGCCGGGACCGGTATCTGGATGCGGTCACCGATGACGGCGAACAGATTAAGCGGAAGGATGACCGCACGGACGTGCGCTGCCGGATCGATTATTTTGCGTGGAGCGGTTTCTTGCGGTTTTATGTCGAGGTCTTTCCGTGGAGTGTGGATTCGAATTTTCAAGACCAAAGCTATGATGAAATGCGAATTATGGCCGGATGCGGCATCCGGTATTGAAAAAGGGGAATCGGGATGAAGGCAAAATGGCTCGTTGTGTTGCTGGCGGCCCTTCTCGGTTTGAATGCGACTGCCAAGCCGTCTTTCAAAATGCCGAGCGAGGCGAAGCAGGCGGCAGCGGCAGCGGATCCTTCCCTGCTGGCGCCCCTTCTTCGCGGCGCCTCCGTTCCGGAAGCGGCCCAGGTTGTCCGGGGCGTGATCATCCAGGTTGTGAAGCTGGCGGACGAACCTGCCCGCCGGGACGCGCGCATTCGCTCGGTTATCCGCGAGGCTTTCCGCGCGATGCCGGGACAGGCCGCTGCCCTGGCCGCGGCTTTGGGCGAGGCGATGGCGGGCAGTCCCTCCGCAAGCCGGGACCCGGCGGTGGTCTCCTCCATTCAAAAAGCGATGATCGCCATTGCGGGCCGGGAAGTATCGGACGGCGTGGACATCGCCTCGACGTTCGGGAACGCCTACGCCCTGGCCCTGCAGACTGTCGGGTCCGCCCCGGGAATCGGTAAGACGAGCGTGGCGAATCCCCCTCCTCCTCCCGTGTCATCGCCCTATGACGGCCAGATGTTGATTTAGGTGAAGGACTTAGTGTTTGTCAATCGTCTCCCATCTTGAACCCTCCAAACGGCTGGCCGAGCCGGTGTCCTCCCCCAGGGCGGAGCCGGCCGGTCAGTCCGTTTCTTTTCAAACAGGCGCCACCATCGGATATGAACCCTCCAAACGGCCGGCCGAGCCGGTTCCTTACCGCAAGGTGGAACTGGCCGGCCGGACCGTTTCTTACGGAACACGGTCCGTCTTCTGGCTGGCGGCGGGGGTGCTGGTGTTTACGCCCTGGGCCTGGGCCGGCATGAAGCCGGCCGCGCTCAGCGCGAGCGTGTGGCTGGCGGCTTTCCTGCTCGCCTCGCTGCTGGTCGGGTCCATCCGCGCGAGCGGCCGGGCCGTCTGGCGCGATCCGCTTTTTGTAACGGGGTTGTCTTTCCTGGCGTACCTGACTATTCAGTGGTGGAATTCGGGGCGGCTTCTCTATTTCGATGCCGGCTGGCAGCGGTGGGAGCATACGGCTCCGTTTCGCCCGGGCTGGCCTTCCGGATTCGATCGCGCCGAAACCGGCCAGATGCTGGCCTGGTTTTTCCCCCCCTGGTGTGTCGCCCTGGCCCTGCGTTCCACCCTGCTTTCGGCCCGCCGGATAGCGGCGATCCTCCGCGTGATCGTGTGGTCGGCCGGCCTGCTCGCGCTGGTCGGCATCGGGCAATATGCCGCCGGCGCGAAAGCGCTTTACGGGGTCACCCCCTTGGTTTGTCCATTTTTTGCTTCCTTTCCCTATGCGAATCATGCCGCTGCGTTCTTCCTGATGATGGCCGCTCTGGCGACCGGGCTGCTGTTCCACGAAGCGTTCCGCCTCGACCGGCCCGTCTCGCTCCTCCTTTCGGCGTCCTTCGCCGCCTCCCTTGCGCTCTGCCTGGCGGGGGCCAATCTCTCCCTCAGCCGCGCGGGTGTTCTCCTGGCCTGGGTCTTTGCCTTTTTCGCCGCCGGGTTCGCCCTCTGGAACGGATGGCGTTTTCTACCGAAGGCCCGCCGGGTGAAGCAGGCGGCGGCGGCCGGCGGGCTGCTGGCGGCGACGGCCCTGGCCGTCGCCGAGATGGGGGATACGGCGATTCTCCGCGAATTCGGCCTGGCCGGCCGCGATGCGGCGGCTTCCCAGGCCACGGCCGCTGGCTCGCTCAACCTAAGCATGGGAGGCCGGTCGCGACTGCGGGAACTCGGGTGGCGGGTCTGGCGCGAGGCGCCCTGGTTCGGCGTCGGCGGCTGGGGCTTCAAGCACCGCTCGGCATTTCATCTTCCGGCTTTGGAGTGGAAGCTTTTGTCGATCAAGGGCTGGGCCAATGTTCACTGCGATTCGCTGCAGTTTCTTGCCGAATTCGGGCTTGTCGGCACACTCCTTGGCCTGTCGGTGCTGGCCTGCCTGCTCGTTCCCCTGGCCCGGGCGTCTGGCTGGAGCTGCAATTTTTTGGTCATGGGGCTGGCCGGGCTCGGCATGGTCGCCGGGCTCAGCCTCATCGACATTCCCTTCCGGTGTCCCGCGATCCTTGTCACCTGGACCGGCATCCTGGCCGCCCTGCCCCGTGCGGCCGGGCGGCCTTTTTCCCGAAACGCATGACCCCGATTTCCAGCAGAATTCGATCTAAGGAACAGCTATGAGTTCTCCCGGTTATCCCCAGTCCCGCCCCCCCGATCCCGCAAAGGAACCGGCGCCAGTTTACGGATCGCTCTATTCCTCCCCCTATGGCGACAATGATCCGGAGACCGTCACGCTGGGGCGTCTGCTGCGGATCGTGCGGCGGAAATGGCTCACCATTCTGGCGGCAGCCGTCCTCGGATACAGCATAGGCCATTTTTATCTCGAACGCGCCCCCCGCATCTATCGGGCGGTCGCCCTGATCGAACTGAGCATCCGCCGGCCCCGCATCGTGACCCAGCAAAGCGCGGTGATCGAGGATCCCACCCAGAGTTTCGAAGAGACTCTCAACACCAAAATTGTCAAACTTAAGAACGCGGACCGCATCGAGAATGTCCTTCTCGCTTACAAGTCGTTCAAGAACGACGATTCGCGGAGCGACGAGGTGCTTTCGCGCGAGCTTTCCTGTGGAGTCGATTACACACTCATGAAGAAGACGCGGCTGGTTCGGGTGACCTTCGAGCATTCGAAAGCGCGTTTTGCCGCCGATGCTTGCCAGGCCCACGCCCAGGCGGCGGAGATGAACGCGCGCGAGGAAAACAGGAGCACGTCCGACGCCGCGGTGGACTGGCTCCAGGCCCAGGCCGAGGCGCAGCGCAAGGATGTTGAAAGCAAGGACGCCGCCATCCTCGTGTTCCGCCAGGCCAACCAGCTTGATGCGCTGGAGGGTCAGCGCAAGAGCGTGGACGAAGGCCTCGTCCAGATTAATTCGACGCTCGTGGCGGCCGAAAGCAGGCTGGCCCAGGAAAACGAATTGCTTGAAACGATCGGGAAGACGGAGTTATCCCCCGAACTCGCCGGAAAGCTTCCGGGCTCGATTCCCCGGGCCGCGGAGGTGGATGCCGCGATCGAGAAATGGAAACGCGCCGTGAACGAGCGTGAGGCGATGCTGGCCGTCTATACGCCGGAGCATCCCGCGGTGGTAAGCCGGACCCGGATCGTGGAGCTGGAACATGCCCAGGCCCTGGAGTCGCTGGCCCGGGCGAAAGCAACGGCCGAGGCCAACTCCGGGCTGCTGGCCAGGCAGGTGACGGGATTCCGCAAGATCATGGAGGAGCAGCAGGCCCTGAGCGGTTCTCTTGAACTGAAAATCGTAGAGCGGAAAATCCGGCTTGAGGCGCTCGCTCGCGCCCGTGACGCCAGCGACAACGCCTATCGCGGGCTCCTCACGCGGATCCAGGAAGCCCGGCTCGCGGCGGATGAGAACACGGCCACCGTGAAGATGGTGTCGGATGCCATGGTGCCGGGCACGCCCGTCTCCCCTCGGGTGACGGTTGTGCTGGGAGTTGCCCTTCTAATCGGCCTGGCCGTCGGCGGGGTGCTAGCTTTCGTCATCGATTCGCTGGAGGATTATGTCGCGAGCCCGGAAGATGTCGAAAAGGCCAGCGGGCTCCCGGTTCTGGCCGTGCTGCCCCACATGAAAGCCAAAACGCGCGTTGCGGTGGCGAGGGCTACGCTGGACAAAGGCACTGCTCCCCTGGTCGAGGCGTTCGCGGGTTTGCGCAGCATGCTGGACGCCTCGCAGTATAAGGGGCGGTCGCAGGTGATCCTGATGCTCAGCTCTCTTCCGGGCGAAGGCAAGACTGTGGCGGCCTGTAACCTGGCGTCCGCTTTTGCCCACAGCGGGCAGAAAACGTTGCTGATCGATTTCGATCTGCGCCGCCCCCGGCTCGATGGCATTTTCCCGATGCCGAAGGATGCGCTTTCGCTGGCCGACGCACTGGATGGCAAAAGCGAAACGTATTCGCTGGAGCAGCTCGTGTATGACGGCGGAACGCCCAACTTGGCGGTCGTGGCCGGGCGCCCCGGCGGCACGACGGCCCCGGTCGACCTGGTGGCCAGCCGCCGCGCGGCGGAACTGGTGGCGTGGGCCCGGACCCGCTATGATCGCATTGTGCTCGATGCTCCTCCGGTGGGCCTGGTGAGCGACGGCTTCGTCCTGGCCGGGATGTCCGACATGGTCCTGCTGGTCACGCGCGTCGACGCCAGCCGCCGCCAGGCCATCTCGCATACCCTTCGCCGGTTGTATGACATGGGCGTTACGACCGCCGCGGCCGTGGTGGGCGACGTCAACTTTGCCCGGCGGTATTATGGCAAGGCGGCCTATTACCATTACCAAAACGGGTATACATCGACTTCCAAGGCAGAGGCTTCGTCATGAAACCCGGCGCGTGCGCCATCTCGACTGCGGCGGTGACGCCGGGTATTTTTGACCCGTCTGAGGTCAGGACCGGGTTGCGTGAAAAAACGGTTCGAAGCGCCAGTCTGACGGTCACCACCCAATTGCTCCGAACGGGTTACGACTTGGGCGTGGCCATGGTTATGGCACGGTGGCTCTCTCCCGCGGAGTATGGTCTTGTCGCGATGGTCTATCCGCTGACCGGACTGATGGGCATGTTTAAGGATCTCGGGCTCTCCGCCGCGACTGTCCAGAAGGAGGATATCCGGGACGAGCAGGTCAGCTTTATGTTCTGGGTCAACGTTGTGTTGGCCGTTTTCCTGTCGCTTGTGATAGCGGCGGCCAGCCCCTGGGTCGGCCGTTTTTATGGTGACAACCGGACGACCGGGATCTTGCTGGCGCTCACGATGACGCTGGTGCTGGGGGGGTTGACTACCCAGCACCAGGCAATCCTCCAGCGCAGGATGAAGTTCGGGCAGATGGCGGGAATCGATCTTGGGACGACCGTATTGAGGGGAGCCACGGGCATGGTTACCGCCATCCTGGGGTGGTCGTATTGGTCGCTTGTCGCCATGGCGATCAGCGGGACGCTGATCAATTGCATCGCCGTCTGGATCGTCGCCGGTTGGCGGCCTTCGCGGCCGCGGATCCCCGCCGGCATGCGGGACATTTTCCATTTCGGGGGAGGGCTGACCGTTTCACGGCTCTGCTGGTTCCTGTCGGGAAACGTCGACAAGTTATTGATCGGAAAAACGCTGGGTGCGGCTTCGCTTGGCATTTATAACCGCGCCTTCCAGCTTTTGCTGATCCCCATCGATCAGCTCTTCACGCCTGTCTCCCAGGTCATTATTTCCGCTTTGAGCCGTCTGGGCGGGGATCCCGGCGCGTTGCGCCGAGGCGTGCGCGAAATCGGTGAACTGATGATGTTGGCCATCACCCCGGCAATGGCCATTATCTATGTGCTGGCTCCCGAAATCGTTCGGATTGTCCTCGGGCCGGCCTGGAATGAAGCGGTTCCCATATTCAGGGGGCTTGCGCTATCGGCTCTCGTGCTTCCCGTCAATTATTTGTGCGGCGCCGTCCTTCAATCGGCCGGGCGAACAGACGCCTTGATGCGCTGGGCGCCGGTGACGATGGTGATTTCCATCGTGTCGATCGTGATCGGCATGCGGTGGGGTGCGGCCGGGGTGGCGCACGCGTGGGCGGTCGGAATGGTGGTATTCAGAGGGCCCGGCTTTTATTACACAGTCAGCCGGCATACGGCCGTTACGTTCATGGACCTGGCGTCTCCCATCATTCGATATTCTGTCCCCTTTCTTATCATTCTCCTGTCCGGCGCCGGCTTGAAGACCGTTTTCCCGATCGGCCAGCCCTTCGTCGCCGTCGCCGTCTACGGGCTCCTTTTGTCTGGCGTGTATGGACTCTTCCTTCTCGGTTCCGGGAAGGCGCCTTTGCTGGTCAGCCTGGGCCGCATGGTGTTTCCGCACACGGGAAGGACGGGCGCACATGCGTGAAAGGCACATACGGGCGGACAAGACCTGTAAACTGGCCGGTCGCCTGAATTGTACCGGATGCGGCGCCTGCGCTGACGCCTGCTCACGTTTTGCGCTGAGGATGGTTTATGACGGGGAAGGATTCGCGTTTCCTCAAATGAACTCAGAACGCTGCGTGGAATGCGGCGCCTGTTCCCGTGCTTGTCCTGTTTTAAACCCGCCTTCTCCCGCGACCGCACCAGGCTATCCGCTCGTTTTTGCGGGGTGGTCCGCCACACGCGAGCGACGGGCCGCCGGATCATCCGGAGGCGTGTTCGCCGAATTGGCCGCCGCCACCGTGGCGGGTGGCGGACAGGTGGCTGGCGCCAGGATGGACGGCTTGAACGTACGACATGATCTGGCCGAAACAGCACAGGAAGCCCTTCGGTTCAGCGGGTCCAAATATTTGCAAAGTGAAACAGAGGGCATTTACCGCCGTGTTCGGGAGCAACTCAACGCCGGGCATCCGGTCCTTTTTTCAGGAACGCCGTGCCAGGTAGCCGGTTTGCTGAATATGTGCGTAGGGAAGCCGGGGCGCGATAAGCTGACAACCTGCGAGGTTGTGTGTCATGGCGTTCCCTCGCGCCGGTTCTGGAGCCGCTATGTCGGGGAGACAAGAAAGTCCCCGTCCGCCGTTCTGAGTTTCCGGGACAAGCTGGAAGGCTGGCTCAATAGTTTTGCGATGACGTTTGAAGAAGCCGGATCGGGTACGGCGGTTCGAAGTTCCTTTCGCGAAGGAGACCTTTTTCTCCGCGCTTTTTTAAAAGGACTTATCCTGCGGAACAGCTGTTATGATTGTCCCTTTGCCGCCTTGCCGCGCCTGTCCGATATCACGCTCGCCGATTTCTGGGGGCTCCGGCGTTTTCCGGCCGAGCAGGCTGACGGCGTATCCCTGGTCATCGTGAACACAAATCGCGGCATGGACCTGTTGCGAGCGACCCCCGGCCTGACCCTCCATCCTGTCGGGTTGGACGAGGCAGTTCCGGCCAACCCCCGCGTTGTTGAAGGAACAAGCAGGCTGCCTTGGCGAAGTTTCGTGACCCGCCGGTATCTCGAGACCGCACTGCGATTCTGTTCGCTGATCGTTCTTGACAAACTGTTCACCGGACGGATTCCGAAATGGCAGTTCTGGTGGTGGCCTTACAAGCTGGCGTGGCGTTTTCGCGCCCGATCGGTGGCTCTTCGGAGCGGAGTCGTGCGCGCAAAAATAGTGGCGCCGTTGGCGGGAGGCAGTTGCGCATGAACGTCCAGTTGCTAACCTTTCATTGCGCCTTGAATTATGGAGCCGTTTTACAGGCTTACGCGCTGGGCAAAGTGTTGGGAAATATGGGCCACGAGGTCTCCTTGGTTGATCTCAGGCCGCCCGCCCTGACAGGCGGCTTTTCGTTCCGTCCCAGGGGTTTTATGAAACGGCTTGAGTTCGCGAATTTCGTGAAACGTTCCTGTCCGCGCCTGATCTCGAAAACGAGCCAGCCCGGACAATTGAGAGCTCGACTGACGCCCGCTGATGTGTGCGTGGTGGGAAGCGACCAGGTTTGGAATCCCGACATTACAGGGACGTTCGCGGCAGATTATTTCCTGGATTTTGTCCAGCCAACCTGCCGCAAGATCGCCTATGCGGCGAGTTTCGGGCGCGAACGTGTCGAGTGGGGGCAAGGCCTGAAAAAGCGGGTCACGAATTATCTCGCTTCGTTTGACGCTATATCAGTCCGTGAAAAATCGGGGTTCCGCGTGCTGTCAGAGCTAGGCGTCCGGCACGCGACCCATGTTATGGATCCCACGCTGTTGCTTGGCGATTTCAAGGATCTACTGCCGCGCGGCGCGAAGCCTCGCCCGGAATTGCTATGCCTGGTGTTCGAGCCGCGGGAGCCCTTCAGCGCCGCCGCCATCGCGATGGCGGAGCGGCTCTCGCTCACGCCGGTGGTTCTGGCCCGGCATCGCCCGGATCGGCGCTTTCAGTCGGTCCCGCATCCCGGGGTCAGCGAATGGGTGCAACGCTTTCACGATGCGTCGTTTGTCATAACGGACTCTTTCCACGGGTTGGCGTGTGCGTTGATTTTCAACAAACCCTTCGTTGTTGTTCCGGGGAATCGGGAGCGCTTCTGCCGGTTGAAGGACCTTCTTGTCGATCTTAGCCTCGAATCCCGGATCTTTGAGAACTATGGAGAGCTGCTGAACGATCTGCGATGGACGGAAGCGGTACCTTATGAGCAGGTGAACGCTTGCCTTGCGGCCAAGCGGAAAGAGTCCCTCCATTTCCTAGGAAACAACCTTTCTCCTGTCTCCCGTGGCAAGGAAGGATTGCTGCCGTGACCGTTTCCGTTGTCATACCCCTTTTCAATAAAGCCCCCTATATCAGCCGGGCACTGGAGTCCGTCCTGCGCCAGTCATTCGCCGATTTTGAATGCCTTGTCGTGGATGATGGCTCCACCGACGGAGGGGGAATCATCGCGGAAGGCTTCCGGGACCCTCGCATCCGATTGATCCGACAGGCCAATGCGGGGGTCAGCGCGGCGCGGAACCGGGGCGTCGAGGAAGCCCGGCGACCGCTTATCGCTTTCCTGGATGCCGATGATGAATGGCAAACCGACTTCCTGGCTGAAAGCGTTGGGGCGATGAAGCGATTTCCCGAAGCGGTTGCGAGTTTTTCAAATTTTATGCGGGCTGGATCGAGCGACCCCGTTTTCAGGGACGGGGTCCGGGAGTCGCGCCTGTTGCCGGATTATTTCGCCTTCTGCCTCGCTCACGACGGCTTGGGCATCTGGTCGTCAGCCGTCATGGTCCGCCGCGAGGCCCTGCGTCAGGCAGGAGGTTTTCCCACGGGACGGACGGTGGGCGAAGATCTCGATACCTGGGCGCGCCTGGCCTGGAGCGGTCCCATCGCATACATTCCCCGGGTACTTTCTACCTACCACGTCGAAGCCGGGGCTAGCAGCAGTCGTTCCGGGGAGGGGTGCGATATTCTCGACACATACACGTGCTGGAAAGCCGCGGGCCGCATTCCCCGGGGCGTTGACGAAAGCAGCGTTACGTATGTCAGTTTTTTGCGATTGCTCGATTACCACGCCGCCATTGGCCGGAAGCAGACCGAACGGGCGCACGTTCTCCTGGCGGGCCTCCCGCCCAGACAGCGGCTCGGAATCATGGGATCGTCGGGGAGACTGGCGTCCAATATGCGATGGTTAAGCCGACCCCTGCTGGGACTGGCGCGACGGGTTTCAATCACGCTAATGGCTACTCGGTGGAAGGAACGATGAGATCATGGCGTCCGTGTTAGCAACCATTCAGCTTCCTGGAAAACGGCTATTACCGGTCGGATCCGATGGCGCAGCCTCCGTCTCGAAGAAAGGCGCCATTCAGGTGAGCGGGGCTGAATTCTTGTTTTATGCCGTCATCCTCACGCTCCCGTTCGAACAGCTCCTGACCATCGGGGGTGGCGCCATCACCAAGTGGATCGGGTTGCTTTTTTTCGTCCTTTCCGTGAGCGAGATCAAGACGTTTTACACATCCTTCCCGACTCCCTTCCTGTTTTACTTTTCATACGTCGCGATCGGAATCGCGGGGGACTTGATCCGGTTTCCTCTCAACGTTTCGATCCTGAACGAAACGATGCAACCCGCCCTGAACGGGGTCCTGATGCTGGCCGCCTACAACCTATGCCGGAACCGGGGGTTTTTCAGGTTGGTCCTGGTGCTCGCCGTTTCCATTGCGTTGTTTTCCCTGTTTCAGGTTTTCAACCTTGCACCCGGAGCAGCGACCAGTTCCCTTCAGGTTTTGGACGGAAACTCCATGGATCGGGTTAGTGCGCTTAACACGGACCCGAATTTCTCCGCTTGTTTCATGGCGCTGGGTGTCATTCCCGGGGTGCTGGCCGCATCAGGCGCCCTTTTCAGGGGCGGGCTCGGAAAGACCGCCATACTATCATCGTCGGTGCTGGCCGCCGGGGGCATTCTCATGACCGGTTCGCGAGGCGGACTACTGGCGCTTGTGGCTGGGATCGCCGCCATTGTCCTTGTCGCCCCGCAAACGATCGTCCGCATCAAACTCGTCCTGGCTTCCACCCTGGTCCTCGGCTTGTTCGTTGCGATCCTGATGAACAATCCCCTGTTCATGGGCCGACTGGAGAATAGTATTGAAAAAAGGGACACAGCCCACCGTGAGGATATTTGGAAGGAATCCCTCTCCCTGGCCGCTGAAAGTCCGCTTTTCGGCTATGGCTACCGCTCCTATATTTATGATCTGGGCCGGGTCCGGGGAGAGCCGATGCGGGGGACACACAATTTGCAATTGTCAGTCCTGCTTGGCGCCGGGGGAGTCGGGTTCATGGCTTTCTTTGTTTTCTATCTGGCCGCAATGCGCTCCGTTTGGAGGCACCGAAAGACGACGTTCGGGATGATTCTGTTCCCCTGGTTTGTTGCGTGCTTTGTCGCCAGCCTTTCTCTCAATCTGGAAATCAGCAAGTGGTACTGGCTGGTCACAACTCTGGCCCTTGCGCTTCCGGAATCCCGAGAGGTTATCAATCGAAGGCTAGGTCACGCCGCACCAGCCCCGGGCATCCAAGGTTTGCGCATGTCTTTTGGTCGGGCTGATCCGGCGTGGGTTGGCCGGCAAATGTCGGTCCAGCCCGGATTGCCGGTTTATCACTCGGCCGGATCCGCACCCGGGAGCCCAGTTGCTGCCTTCAGGAGGAATCGATGATCAAAGCGATGCTTCATTCACCGCTCGTTCGAAGAGCCCGGCGCACGGTCGAACAACTCCGCTATGGAACATCAGACGTTTTCCTGCGGAACGCACCCCATGGCAACGCGCTCATCAAAAGCACGATCCAGCGTCAGGAAGCCTCCGCCATGGGAAAAATCGGGGATGGTGAACTGGCGGCGGTTCGCGCGTATCTCCGGTTCAAGGACTCAGCGGGTCGCATTGCGAAAACAGCACCGTACCGGGCTATGCTGAGCCGGGCCCCCGGCGTATATCCGGATGACTACGGGACGTTCCATCGGTGGGGTGAGTTGTGGACGACCCAGGTGCTTCCGGCCATGAGCCACTTGGGCGTCTGGTTTAATTTCAACGAGAGCCATATTATCAAGCAATGCGCTCCGAGCGCGGCCCTATTTCACAGCTACGGGCTGGAACCTTACATTTTTTCCGAACCCTGGTCTGAAGCGCTGGCGGGCAAGAAGGTGGCCGTGGTCAGCCCCTTTCCGAAAACGATCCAGAAGCAGTACCCGCTGCGCGCCTCCATCTGGCAGCGCAACCCTCGCGTGCTCCCCGACTTCGATCTCATCACCCTGAAATGCCCGCCTCACCCTCTCCTGGTCAAGCCCGCTTTTCCCGACTGGTTCGGCGCCCTCGAGGACATGAAGCAACGGATTCAAGAGACCCGGTTCGACGTACTGCTCGTCGGCGCCGGGGCTTACTCCCTTCCGCTCTGCGCGTATGCCAGATCGCTTGGGAAAATCGGCATTCACCTGGGCGGCAACACCCAACTGCTCTTCGGAATCTATGGAAAGCGATGGCTGGTGAAAACGGCCTCCATTGACCACCGGTTTTTCAATGAGGCTTGGTGTTATCCGCTCCAGGAAGAGACGCCGCCCAACTGCACGGCGATCGAGGACGGGGGATACTGGAAATAGAACGGCGCGGCGAATGGACCGCTTTCCCCAAGAGGATCTTCATTATGGCACTATGGAAAATTCACGCTCTCATGCTTAAACTTCGCCACGTTCTTATGGCGGCGCTTTACCGCCCCCGGTTTGCCAGGATCGGCTCTTGTTTTTATTTCGATCCGTGTGGACGGTATAGCTACGAGACCATTTATTGCGGAGACCATGTGTCCCTCGGAGAGCGGCCCGACCTTAGCGCCCCCCGGTCGAAAATCATCATTGGCGACCATGTCATGTTTGGCCCCGAGGTGTTTATTCATGGCGGGAATCACCGGACGGATCTCGTCGGCCGTTACATGGATGACGTGAAACCAAGCGAGAAACGGGCGGAAGACGACCGGGACGTGATCATCGAATCCGATGTCTGGGTGGGCTCGCGTGCCGTCATTCTTCATGGAGTCACGATCGGCCGAGGGGCCATTGTTGCGGCTGGCGCGGTTGTCACACGGGATGTCCCCCCCTATGGAATTGTTGGCGGGGTGCCTGCCCGCCTCATCCGGTACCGATGGGATCACGATACCATTCGCCGCCACGAGGCTCTGCTGGCGGGGAGGGTTCCATGACGGCGAAGCCGCCCCGTCAAGGCAGACCGTGCATCGTGCACATGGTTGAAGCTTTCAGCCAGGTGGGAGGCCCCCCTACCCTGGTCAGGCTGCTGCTGGCCAGTTCATTGAAGGAACATTTTGATTTGCACGTGGTCACTTACAATACCCCGGGGTTGAGCTACGGCGCCCTTGATCGGCTGCGCGTCCAATTGCGCGCGATTCAGCCCGATCTGGTGCACATCCACGGTCTTAAGGCCGACGGTTTTCTGGCGGTTCTCGCGGCCAGGTTGGCCCGCGTCCCCCGCCTCCTGGTCACCGTCCACGGAAGCACCGCGGATTCCATGACCGCCTATCGCGGAACGAGGATGCGGCTGCGCCGCGCGCTCGTGTCCCATGTTCTCGAACCGGCGTCCCTGCGGTTGGCCGATGCGGTCAACTGCGTCTGCCAGGCCATGGGTCAGCGATCCCTGATCCGCCGCCACGCCGGGCCGCGGCTAATGGATACGATTCATAACGGCCTTCCCCCCCTGCCCCAATCCCGCGAGTCTGCTGTTTCACGTGATGCCTTTCATTTTAAAGCAAACGATCTCGTATTCCTTTATACCGGACGCATCAGCCGGGACAAGGGCCTGGAGATTCTGGCTGCCGCCTTCAAACACGTTCTTAATGAGTCCAGGGAGAAAAGGCCTCTTAAATTGCTTCTGGTTGGAGATGGAGAGGAACTCCAGCTGATACGGAGTCTTTTTGAGCCGCTAGTCAGTTCAGGGCAGGTCGTTTTCGCCGGTAGGCGCGACGATGTTCAAGCCCTGTATGCGATGTCGGACGTATTTGTATTTCCAAGCTTTCATGAAAACCTTTCTTTCTCCCTTCTTGAAGCCATGCAGGCCGGCTTGCCCGTCATCGCCACGGCAGTCGGTGGAAATAGCGAAGTAGTGGAGAATAACCAAACCGGGCTTCTGATTCCTCCGGGAGCCATCGCCCCCCT
>JBIIYJ010000090.1:0-17305 GCA_044346855.1 Kiritimatiellia bacterium | reverse complement strand
GCCTCGTGCCGGCGCCAGACGCCGGAGGGGATCAGGAAAAACGGCATGAAAAGGGAGGCGACCCGTTCTTCCCCCGCGCCTTCGGTGCGCATCGAGCCGCGGATCGCGCCGACTCCGTCCGGAACGGTCAGCGTCACCGCCTTGCGGATCGAGCCGTCCGCGGGCAGGATGCCCGCGTCGATCGTGCCCGGCTCGGGCGTTACGCCGTCCTCGAGCGCCAGCGTCGTGGTGAAAGGCCCCTCGGGCTTGGCCAGGTTGCGGACGATGGCCAGCGCCTTCAGGCCGCCCGCGGAGGCGCCCGTGAAGGAAAGGGAGGCCCCGAAACCCTTGTAGGTGTCGTCCAGCTCCGCCATGATGCGGCGAAGCAGCTTGGGAATGCTCAGCTTCTGGGGGCAGCGGCTCAGGCAGGCGCCGCATTCGGTGCAAGCGGCCGCCGTTCGGGAAAGGCCGGCGTAGGCCTTCCTGGAATAGTCGGTCAGCCCATACAGCCGGAATTCGTTGTAAATTCGGAAATGCTCGGGTATGTCCACGCCCGCGGGGCAGGGCATGCAATAGCCGCAGGCCGGACAGTTGACGCCGGTGTTGGACCGCACGCGGCCGAGTTCCTCTTCCATGGCGGCGATCTGGGGAGGGGTAAAAGGCTCCTTTTCGGAAACGATCCGGCAGTTCTCCTCGACCTGGTCCATCGTCGTCATGCCCGAGAGGGCCAGGTTGACGCCCGGGTGGGCCAGTACGAACCGGAGCGCGGCCTCCGGCGTCGAGCCGGCTTCGCCCTTGAGCAGGTCGCGGATGCGGGCGCTGTCCACGCCGAGCCGGCCTCCGCCCACAGGCCCCATCACCACCACGCCGACGCCCAGTTCATGGCAGCGGTGGATGGCCCGTTCGAGATCGCGCCAGAGAAGGTTGTATTGGACGGTAATAACGTCGAATTCGCCCGTCTCGGCCAGCTTGATCAACGCCTCGGGGGAATCGTGGAAGGAGCAGCAGATGTGGCGGATCAGCCCCTCGGCCTTGGCCTTTTTCATCAGGCGCAGCTTGCCCGGCTCCCGGATGTGCTGCTCGTAGGCGTCCCACGTCAGGCCGTGAAAGTTGTAGATGTCGATGTAGGAGGTCCGCAGCCGCTCCAGCGATTCGGTCAGCCGGCTCCACCAGTCGGCGTCCGCCGCCGCGTGGGACGGGTTCTTGGTGGAGATGACGATCTTTTCGCGCAGGCCGCCCTGGAAGGCCTCGCCCACGACCCGCTGGCTGTCGCCCTGGCAGTAGCCCACGGCGGTGTCGAAATAGGTGACGCCCAGTTCGGCGGCCCGGTGGAGCATGGGGATGGAAAGGGCGCGATCGACCTTGCCGTCGGCGCCCATGGGAAAACGCATGCAGCCGAAGCCGAGCCGCGAAACGCGGGGCCCCCGGGCGCCAAGCTGGATATACCGCATCTTAATACCCCCGGTTCCAAAGCGGCTCGATGTCGGCCGCGTTGGTTTCGGAGATGAACACGTCGGTCTTGAGCAGCTGGTGCAGCGAGGTGGGCACGCGCGGGGTCACGGGGCCGTGCCAGATCAGGCGGGTGATCAGGCGCTGCCAGGAGACGTTGGTGCCGCACGTGGAAATGCCGCTCATCTCCATGCGGTACTTGGCGGCCTTGACCTGGGCCGGGCCGATCGTGAAGGCGCGGGGGGGGACGGCGGCGATGTCGCCGCTCATGCCGAAGAAGCCGTGCAGCGAGTTCTGGGCGATCGTGAACGGGCTGAGGGTCACGACGCGCGGGCCGTAGGTCATCCACTCTTCCACGCTGGAGGCGGCGAATTCGGGGGCGTCGGGCTCGATGAAGGCCAGGTGGCCGGTCCAGCCGGGGCCGCTGTAGCAGGCGTCCGCTTCACCCTGGTCGGTGATCATGCGGCCGTAATCCTTGACGTTCTTCGTGGTCGGCCCGTTGATCTGTTTCTCGGGAGGGCGAAGCTTGGGGTCCAGGGTCTGGAAGAAGAATTTCTTGAAGGAATACATGAAGCCGAGCTTCCAGGTTTCGGGGGCGATGTTGCCGTCCTGGTCGGCGTATTCGTCCATGATGAAAATGGTGAGCTTGCGGCAGTTGACCTTGAAGCGGTTGAGCAACAGGGCCAGCTTGATGTAGGTGTGGGCGGGGTTGGGCATGATCAGGACGCAGGTCTTGCCGGCATCCATGGCCGTCTTGATGCGGTAGAACATGTCCTGGATCCAGATGAACTCCATCATGTCGTCGGGCATGACCTGGATGTTCAGCTCCGGATTCTTGTGGCGGGTGATATCCTTGCGCTTGATGCGCCGGACGCGATCCAGCACTTTTTCGTCGCGAAAAGGGACCCACTTGGAAGGCGAATAAGTGAACTCGGCCATGGTCAGCTCCTGATGTTGTGGCCGAAGTATGCGGAAGCGGGCGGGAGCTGTCAAGGCCTTGCGAGCCTGCCCAAATCCTCGACTAAGCTTTTAGTGACGGCAGTTCAACAGCGCCCCGCGCCTTTGTTAGCAGGATCGAAATGCAGCAAGGCGTGATGACGAAAATCATAGACGGTGTATAGAATTCGCATAAGGCCGGCTTTGGGAGTGGGTTACCAGCGCAAAGAAGCCCTGTAAAACAGCTAAAAAGCAAGTTGGGAACCCAGTTGATGGGCGTGTGGACGGGAACCTTTCGCGAGCCGCCCGCGCCCGCTTCGGGCGGGGCGAGCGAAGGCAAGTTGTTGAGGTGTTTCGATCAGCGGAAAGGCGCGAGCCGGTTTCGAGGCTCAGCCGCCTGAAGGTGAGGAGGCGTGGACTCGTGTCCCGACTCCTCCAACCTGAACCCGGATCAGGCTGAAGTAAAACGAGCAACAACACCTTTGGTGTTGCTCGTTTTACTTCGAGAAAACGGCCGCGCATTAACGCCGAAACACCTCAACCCGCTGTGTCGTCTCCTGCCTTAGGCGAGGATTTGGGAGCCTGTCATCCCCCCGCTCTGCGCTTTCGCGAGTTTGTCCCTGAGGGTTTGCCTGATACCGGCTGAGCCCCCGCGAAGGCATACTGGGGGAGATGACGGCTGCCATTCCAGTCTTGAAAGTGCTCCACATCGAGGACAACCCGGTGGACGCCATATACGTGAAGGAGATCCTGGCCGAAGCGGGGGCCCGCTGGGAACTCCGGCACGTGCGGCGTCTGGCGGAGGGGCTCCGGCTTCTCAGCGAGCAGGCGTACGACGGGCTGCTGCTGGACCTGGACCTGATCGACAGCCGCGGGCTCGAGACGCTCGACACGGTCCGACGCATCTTTCCCGCCATCCCGATCGTCGTTCTCAGCGGGTTCCTGGACGAGACGTTCGGGTTCCGGTCGCTTGAAAAGGGAACACAGGACTATCTGGTCAAGGGGCGGATCGACGGCGGCATGCTCATCCGCTCCATGCGCTACGCCATCGAGCGCAAGCGGACGGAAAACGCCCTGCAGGAGAGCGAGGCGCGGCTGAAGAGCCTTTTCCGGGACGCCGCCATCGGCATGGCCATGGTTTCGATGGAGGGCGAGTTTCTCCAGGTCAATCCCGCGCTCTGCGAATACCTGGGGTTCAGCGAGAAGGAGCTGGTCGGCAAGACCGTCCGGGACGTGACGTATGTCGAAGACTGGCAGCTGACGGCCCGCAAGATGGAGGGGCTGAAGGCCGGCGAGTCCATCGACCGGTTCGAGAAGCGCTACCGGCACCGCAACGGCAGCCTGCTCTGGGCCGAGACGCGCGCCGTGATGGTGCGCGACGGCGAGGGCCGGCCCTCCCATTTCGTGTCGCAGCTGGTCGACATCACGGCCCGCAAGACGGCGGAGCTGGCGCTGCGCCGGAGCGAGGCCCGCTTCCGCACGCTCACCGAGCGCTCGACCGACCTGATCCTGATCGTCGACTCGCGCGGGGGGGTCCAGTATAAAAGCCTCAACGTGGAGCATGTGCTCGGCTTCCCCGAGAAGGTGGGCGCGGGGGAGAACGTCGCCGAGCTGGTGCACCCCGATGATCGCGCCGAACTGGATCTCCTGTTCATGGAGGGCGTGGAGCAGCCTGGCGCCATCCGGAAAGGCGAGGTGCGCCTCCGGCACCGCTCGGGCGCGTGGCGGACCATGGAGGCGGTGGCGCGAAACCTTGTGGGGGATCCGGCCATCCACGGCGTCGTGCTGAACCTGCGCGACATCACCGAGCGCAAGGAGGCCGAGGCGGCCCTCAAGGAGAGCGAGGCCCGGTTCCGCTTCCTCGTCCAGCGCGCGCCCGAGGCCATCCTCGTGCATGACGTGGACGAAGATTGCTTCATTGACGCCAATTTCAACGCCGAGCGCCTGTTCGGCTGCCAGGCCGGCGAATTGCTCCGCGTTGGCCCCCGGCATTTCTATGTGTCCGAACAGCCCGACAAGCAACCCATCGAGGAGTCCATGCGCGACCATGTCGCCCGGGCGCTGGACGGGCAGGAAGTCGTTTTCGACCGCCGGATCCGCAGCGCGGACGGCCGCGACCTCTATTGCGAGGTTCGGCTGGCGCGCTTGCCCGCCAGGGGCCGCAAGCTGCTGCGGGCGAGCTTCATCGACATCACCGCCCGGAAAAAGGGGGAGGATGCGCTCCGCGAAAGCGAGGAGCGCTACCGCAGCCTGTTCGAGTCCAGCCGGGACGGGATCGCGTTCACCGACCTGTCCGGTCGAATCCTGAAGGCCAATCCCGCCTACTCCGCCATGCTGGGCTACACGCCCGTCGAGACCACGGCCATGACTTACCAGAGCGTGACCCCGGGGGCCTGGCGCGCGCGCGACATGGTCATCATGCGGGACGAGGTGCTGGTGCGCGGCTACTGCGACGAGTACGAGAAGGAATATACCCGCAAGGACGGCTCCGTCTTCCCCGTCACGGTCCGCGCCTGGCTGATCCGCGACACCGGGGGCCAGCCCGTCGGAACGTGGCGGATCATCCGCGACATCACCGAGCGCAAGCGGCTGGAGGCGGCGCTCCGGCGCCGGGAGCGCGAGTTGAAGACCCTGGCCGACAACGTGCCCGACATCATCGGCCGCGTCGACCGGGAGCTGCGCCACACGTTCGTCAACAACGCGATCAGCCGCCTCACCGGGCAGCCGCTCGAGGCGCACCTCGGCAAGACCTGCCAGGAGCTGCCGATGCCCCCGGGATTCTGCGAAGCCTGGACCCGCACGCTGCGGGAGGTGCTGGCCTCCGGCGTGCCGGGAGAGCTCGAGTTCACCGCGGGGGAGAAGCCGGCCGAGGCGTCCTACAGCCTTCGCGCTGTACCTGAAAAAGGTCCAGACGGGCGGGTGGAGTCCGTGGTTTTCATTGCGCGCGACGTCACCACCCTGGCGCGGGCGCAGGATGATTACCGGCGGGCCAAGGAGGCGGCCGAGCGGTACGCCGAGGAGCTGGCCCGCTCCAACCGGGACCTGGAGGAGTTCGCCCGCGTCGTCTCGCACGATCTCCAGGAGCCGCTCCGCATGGTGACGGGTTTCCTGCAGCTGGTGCAGACGCAGAGCCAGGACAAGCTGGACACCCGGACCAACGAATTCATCGATTTCGCGGTGGACGGAGCCGGCCGGATGAAGACGCTCATCACGAGCCTCCTGGACTACTCGCGGTCCGGCGGCCGGCCGCTGGCGGTGGAGACGGCGAGCCTTGAGTCCTTTCTCGAGACGGCCCTGGCCAACCTGGACCCCCGCATCAGGAAAACCCAGGCGGTTATCACCCACGATCCGCTGCCGGAGGTCACGGCCGACCCTGAGCAGATCACCCAACTGCTGCAGAACCTGCTGTGCAACGCGCTGAAGTTCATCCGCGGGGAGCCCCGGATCCACGTGGGAGCTGCCCGGCGCGACGGCGAGTGGGTTGTCTCCGTGCGGGACAACGGGATCGGGATCGAGCCGAAGCAGCGGGAGCGCATCTTCGAGGTGTTCCAGAAGATCCACGATCGCGAGGATTACGAGGGTACGGGCATCGGACTGGCCATCTGCAAGAAAATCGTCCAGCGGCACGGCGGCCGCATCTGGGTGGAGTCCGAGCCCGGCAAGGGCTCCGTTTTCTATTTCAGCCTGCCGGACGCGGGGCCGTCCCGCGAGCAGGGGAGCGAGGCGGGCCGGGAGGAGCGCCATGCCGCCGCGGGGCGGGCGGGCTGATCAGGACGCCTTCAGGAAGAACCGGCGACCCTGCCGCGGCGCGACGATCAGGGCCAGGACGAAGAGTGCGATGCTGACCAGCACGATGGCCGCCCCCGAGGCGATGCCGAGGTAGTAGGACAGGTACAGGCCCGCCGCTCCCGACACGCCGCCGCACAGCGCCGCCACCGCCATGATCCCCGGAAGCCGCTTCGCCAGCAGGAAACCCGTCGCCGCCGGAGCCACGAGGAGCGCCAGGACCAGCGTGACTCCCACGGTCTGGAGCGACACCACCGTCGTCACGGCCACGAGCGCCAGGAGCAGGTAGGAGAGGAAGGCCGCCGGAAGGCGGAGCGTCACGGCGAACGTCTCGTCGAAGGTCACCACCACCAGCTCCTTGTAGAAGAACAGGATCGTCAGCAGCACCAGCGCCGCGCAGACCAGGATGAGGGCCAGGTCGTTCGGCCCGACGGCCAGCACGTTCCCGAACAGGATGTGCGTCAGGTCCGTTCCCGTGTGGCGCATGGCCGAGAGGATGGCCACGCCCAGGGCGAAGAGCCCGGAAAAGACGATGCCGATGGCGGCATCCTCCTTGATCCGCGCGCGGCGCTGGACGAAGCCGATGCCGAACGAGGCCGCCAGGGCGGTGCCCAGCGCCCACAGGAAGAGGCCGGGCCGCCCGGCTCCCAGGAGGGTGGCCGCGGCCACGCCGGGGAGGATGGCGTGCGAGAGGGCGTCGCCAAGGAACGCCATGCCGCGCAATATCACGAAGGCGCCCACGACGCCGCAGACGATTCCCACCAGCACGGCGGCCGCCATGCCGCGCAGCATGAACGCATAGTGAAGGGGCTCGCCCAGGAGGCTGATGAGGTCTTGCATGGTCAGTCGCCCTCCCGGCAGGCGTCGGAAAGGAACAGGTGGCCCTCAGCCGTTTTCACCAGGTGCAGACGCCCGCCGTAGGCTTCCGCCAGCCGTTCGGGCGTGAGGACGTCGGCCGCGGGGCCGCAGGCCACAAGGCCCCGGTTGAGCAGCATGACGCGGTCGAAGCGGCCGGCTGCCAGGCGCAGGTCGTGCAGGGCGACCAGGACGGTCACCTGCCGGTCGCGCAGCGCCTCGAGGATGCCGAATATGGCCTCGCGCGAGGGGGTGTCCAGGCCGGCGAAGGGCTCGTCCATGAGCATGATGTTGGCTTCCTGCGCCAGCGCGCGTGCGATGAACATCCGCTGCTGCTGGCCGCCCGACAGTTCGTCGATCCGGCAACGGGCCAGGCTTTCCAAGCCGACCGTGGCCAGGCAGTCGGCCGCGATGCGCCGATCCTCCTTGCCGGGCCGGCGGAAAAAGCCGATGCGCCGGGTGCGGCCCATCAGCACGGCGTCCGCCACGGAGAGGGGGAAGTGCCAGTCCACATCGCTGCGCTGGGCCAGGTAGGCGATGCAGGTGTGCAGCGCGGGGTGGCTGCCTCCGATGCGGATGCGCCCCGCCGCCGGGGGCAGGAGGCCGGCGATGGCCCGGAAAAGCGTGCTTTTGCCCGCGCCGTTCGGCCCCACCACCGCCATGCGCTCGCCCGCCTCCGCCCGGCAGGAGACATGTTCCATCACGGTGGTCTCGCCAATGCGGAGCGTCACGTCGTCCAGCTCGAGGCTGGCCGCGTCCGGATCGTGGGGCATGTGGGTTTCGCGCAGCACGGTTACTCCCCGAGGGCCTTGACAAAGACCGACACGTTGTGGCGCATGAAATCGAGGTAGGTCGGGGCGGGGCCGTCGGGTCCGCTCAGGGTCCCATCGTAGAAGAAGGCGAGGCGCGCCCCCGTGTCCGCCGCCACCCGTTGGCCCAGAGCCGGGGAAACGGCGCGGGTGACGAAGAGAGCCGGGATGCTCCGCTCGCGGATGACGCTCTCGAGCCGGGCCAGGTCGCGGGCCGAAGGCTCGGCCTCGGTGCTGAAGCTCGGGACGATCACGCCGGCCATGGCAAAGCGGTAGCGGTCGGCGAAATAACCCAGCACGGCGTGGTCGGCCACCAGGAGCCGGCGCTCCGCGGGGATCAGGGCGGTCTGCTCCGCAATCCAGGCGTCCAGTTCGAACAATTCCCGTCGGTAGGCCTCCGCGCGGGCGTCGTAATCCGCGGCGTGCGCGGGATCGGCGGCGGCCAAAGCGTCCGAGATCACCCGGGTCCATGCCGCCACGTGGAGCGGATTGAACCAGACGTGCGGATCGGGATCGCCGGGCTGGCCGCCGTGGTCGTCATGGCCGCCGTGGTCGTCGTGGCCGTCATGGCCGGCTGAATCCGCCTGTTCGCCCATCCGCCGCACGGGCAATCCCCGTGAAACCTCCACAATCCGGGGGCCGGGCGGAAGCCGCGGCAGGAACCCTTCCAGCCCCAGCCCGTTGGCGAACAGGAGCTGCGAATGGGTCAACCCCACCAGGTCGGCTGGCGCCGGATTGAAGGAATGGGGTTCCTGGCCAGGCTTGATCAGGACGGTCAGCCGGATATGCGGACCGCCCACGCGGCTGACAACGTCGCCCAGGATGGATGTGGTGGCGGAAACCTTCAGCGCGCCCTCTTCCCGCGGGCTCGGCGCGCGGCCGCAGCCCGCAAGGCAGAGGGCCGAGGCGAACAGGATGGTAATGTAGCATCGCATGCTCATGGGGGCATGATAATGAAACGTTACCTGAATGGAAAGCAATTGTGGAAAAAGGTTTTTTGTGGGATAATACCGTTCACGCAGAGAGGTACAATATGAAGAAAGCGCCCTTCCTCCGGTATGGTCTGACGGCTTTGACGACGATGTTTTTCATGTCCGCCTGCGAAATCGACGTGGGCGACGAGGAAACGGATTCATCGTCGAAATCGTCGTCCACCCCGATCGTTAACAATCCCCCCAAAAACACCGGGGGCAACACGGGCGGCAACACGGATAACGGGAACACGCCCGACCCGGATAATGGAGTCGCCGCCCCCGCCGTACCCGCGGCGCTCAACCCCGGCGGAGGGGAAAGCTTTTCGGGCGCCGGGGCCAAGGTGACCTTTGTCTGGACCGACGCCGAGGGCGCCGCCCAGTTTGAACTGCTCGTGCAGGGGCTGGGCTCCGGCGGCTGGCAGACGGCCGTGCATCAAGTAACCGACAATTTCCAGGCCAGCTATACGTTCAGCAACACGGACTGGACCCAGTACCGCTGGGCCGTGCGAAGCATCGGCTCCGACGACCAGGTCAGCGCCTTTACGGCCTGGCGGGCCTTCACCTGGAGTCCGTGACGGTCGCCCACACGCTGCGGGCCTGAACCAGCACGCTTCCGTCCGAGTCCCGCGTTAGCCGGTGCAGTACCCGGTCGCTTCCCTCCGCGCCCGCCTCGCATCGGACCTTTTCCCCGCGCAAGGCGGAGGCCCGGAAAACCAGTTCGAGATCGGTCGCGAAGCGCTCCTCGCAGAAGGCGTCCGGCACCGTTTCCAGGACCCAGTCGACATAGGCGCTGTTCGTCGCGTGGCGGTTGAGATCCTCCTCCGAGCGGCGGACAGGAAAGACGGTCGACCAGTCAACGGCGGGAGGATCGGTCAGCCGCCCCAGATCGGGCATGGGCAGCGGGGGAAGGGGGTCGGGTGAGGCCTGGGCCAGCCATTCCGGCGGGCGCGCGGGTTTGCGGGCCGCGAGATCGAGGTAAATCCAGTCGCTGGCGGCCTGGGCGACAACGCGGCCCGCGGCATCGAAGACGGCGAACCCGCGGCTGGCGAACAGGCTGCGGATGCCGGAAGGCCAGGTGGTCACGCGGATGGTCTCGCGCCAGGCCGGCCGCCGGAACAGGCACAGGCGCATCCGGCTGAGCACCCAGGTCCGGTCGATGCGCAGCAGGTCGTCCACGCCCATGCCCAGGCGGGAGGCGTGCAGCCCCGCGGCTTCCTGCAGGTATCGCCAGACGGAGGCGGCGCCGGCGGTGCCGGATGCGTCGGTTTCGCAGGCGCGGATGGTGAAGGTTTGCTCCCAGAGGCGCGGATAATCGGTGTCGGGCATGGAACGGTCCGCCTTTAGAATCCCCTGAGATTCGTGCTATGCCGGATGGGGAGGCCGGGCTTGGGGAGCCGTTTCAGGACGAGGTAGCGCAGGCCGTGCTCCTCGCAGTAGCGCCGTTTCTCGGGTCGGTCGCCGTCCTCGTTCACGGCGTAGATGGCGGGTTTGACCTGCCGGATCTGTTCCTCGGCGTCGAGCCAGCCCATGCCGGTGGAGATCAGGACGCGGTGCACATGGCGGATGGCTCCGACCCAGTATCGCCGGTCCTCCTGCGGGAAGAGCGGGTGACCCTCGCCCTTCAGGGCGCGCACGTTGATGTCGTTGCCGACCACCACGGTCAGCTCCCCGTAGCCGGCGCATTCCTCGAAGAAGCGGACATGGCCCGAATGGACCCAGTCGTAGCAGCCGGTGACCAGCACGCCGGGGCGGCCCGAGGGAGCCGCGCCTTCCGTGGGGTCCGGCCGTTCCGAAAGTCGGGATTCGGTGAACACGGGCTGGCGATCGGTCGTGTTGTCGCCGGGCTCGACGGCTGTCACCCAGCGGATGGATTCGAGCAGGTAGCGGCGCTCGTCGAACGGGAAGAGGGGCGGGGCGCCGGTGCGGGCTTCGATGGTCTCGTCCGTCCACAGCCGCACGCGGAGGGGGCCCAGGCGGGCGGCTTCCTGCAGCAGGCGCAGCTCGCGCGGCCGGGGATTATCGAACGGGCCGGAGAGGATGACGGGCGGGTTCTCGCTGTCGGGTGCCATCCGTTCAGAATACGGCAGGCGCTGATTTGTTTCGAGCAAAATGTCGCGCGTGCCCGTTTCAGAATCAGAGGGCATTGCGTAATAAAGCGTTCCTGCTTGACATTGTCCGGAAAAAACAAGAAGATGAGATCAATTAATCGATGATGGGCAGGTAAAACAGGGGGTGTCGGAATTCGACACCAGCTGTGATCAGGCCAGTACAGGTTCCGTTAAGGAACAGTACTGGCCTTTTTTATTTGGCCCAGTCTGTGTTCGAGAGCAACGGCAAGGAAAACAAGGGAGACCCGAAATGACCATTACATGCAGAAACAAGAAACTCGTCGACTGGGTTGCCGAAGTGCAGGCCATGGTCAAGCCAGACAAGGTCGTTTGGTGCAATGGTTCCAAGGCCGAATACGACGACATGATCAAAATCATGGTCGATGCCGGCGCGGCCACGCCTTTGAAGAAGAGGCCGAACAGCTACCTGTTCCGCAGCCATCCCAGCGATGTGGCGCGGGTCGAAGACCGCACCTACATTGCATCGAAGTCCAAGGACGAAGCCGGCCCGACCAACAACTGGATTGATCCGGACAGCCTGAAAGAGACCATGCGCGGGCTCTACCGAGGCTGCATGCAGGGCCGCACGATGTATGTGATCCCCTTTAGCATGGGCCCCATCGGTTCGCCCATCTCGAAGATCGGCGTCGAGATCACGGAGTCGCCCTATGTGGTGGTGAACATGCACATCATGACGCGGGTCGGCGACAAGGTGATTGAAGCCCTGGGAGAGAACGGCGAGTTCATTCCGTGCCTGCACTCCGTCGGCGCGCCGCTTCAGCCGGGCCAGAAGGATGTCACCTGGCCGTGCGCCCCCATCGAGAAGAAATATATCGCCCATTTCCCGGAGGAGAACCTGATCTGGTCCTTTGGCTCCGGCTATGGCGGCAACGCGCTGCTGGGCAAGAAATGCCTGGCCCTGCGCATCGCCTCCACCATGGCCCGCCGCGAGGGCTGGATGGCGGAGCACATGCTCATCCTGCGCCTGACCAATCCGCAGGGCAAGCGCTTCCACGTGGCAGCAGCCTTTCCCAGCGCCTGCGGCAAGACCAACCTGGCCATGCTCCAGCCCACCATTCCAGGTTGGAAATGCGAGTGTGTGGGTGACGACATCGCCTGGATGAAGATCCGTCCCGACGGCCGTCTGCACGCCATCAATCCGGAATCGGGTTTCTTCGGCGTGGCGCCAGGCACCAGTTACAAGTCCAACCCGATGGCCATGGACAGCATCAAGGCCAACTCCATCTTCACCAACTGCGTGCTGACCGATGACGGCGATATCTGGTGGGAGGAGATGAACGTCGAGTGCAAACACGGCATCGACTGGAAGGGCAACGAGTGGACGCCGGACAAGAAGGATGCGGACGGCAAGCCGGTCAAGGGCGCGCACCCCAACGCCCGGTTTACCGCCCCGGCACGCCAGTGCCCGGTAATCTGTCCGGACTGGGAAGACCCCAACGGCGTGCCGATCGACATCTTCATCTTCGGCGGACGCCGTTCCAAGCTGGTGCCCCTGGTCAGCCAGTCCTTCGACTGGGATCACGGCGTTTACATGGGCGCCACGGCCGCCTCCGAAGCGACCGCCGCCGCGCTGGACGTCAAGGGATCGATCCGCCGCGACCCGATGGCCATGCTTCCGTTCTGCGGCTACCACATCGGGGACTACTGGCAGCACTGGTTCAACATGGGGGAGAAGCTGGGCGCAAAGGCTCCGAAGATCTTCTATGCGAACTGGTTCCGCAAGTCTGCCGACGGGAAGTGGCTGTGGCCGGGCTTCGGCGAAAACATCCGCGTCTTGAAGTGGATGTGCGAGCGCGTCGAGGGCAAGGTCGGCGCCGTCGAAACGCCGGTCGGCTATGTGCCGAAAGCCGGCGATCTGGACGTCAGCGGCCTGACGATCAGCGAGGCCGAAATGGCGGAGCTGCTCCGCATCGACGTGGACGGCTGGAAGGGCGAGGTTCCGGAGATTGAGACCTATCTCAACACCGCCGGAGCCCGGTTGCCGGCGCGGATGAAGGCGCAGCTTGCCGGCTTGAAGAAGCGCGTCGGCCTGTGAGTTGCTGACGCCCGGGGCGGATAGGAGTTGATCACGCGATGACCACAGCATTGGCCAACGAGTTGAATCGGGCGCTTCAGAAGGATGCGCCCGATGTTTTCGACATGCTCTCGGGCTTGGGACGCGAATTGTACTTTCCCAAGGGCATTCTGACGCAGTCGGCGGAAGCGAAGCAAAAGGCGACTCGCTACAACGCAACGATCGGCATTGCCAGGGAAGGTAACGTGGCGATGCATCTGCCGAGCGTCATGCGGCGGTTCGCCTCGATCCCGCCGGACGACGTGCTGCCGTATGCTCCGTCGTTCGGCATCCCGGCTCTGCGGGCTAAATGGCGGGAACACATTCAGGCGGTAAACCCGTCTCTGGCGGGACGCGCGATCAGCCTGCCGGTGGTGACCGGCGGGGTGACGCACGGGCTAAGCCTTGTGGCCGATCTGTTTGCGGAGGCCGGCGACACCGTGCTGATCCCCGACCAGGTGTGGGGGAACTACAATATGGTCTTCAAGGTCCGCCGCGAGGCGCGGATGGTGAAGTATCCCTTCTTTTCCTCCGCCGGCGGGCTGGATACCGAGGGGTTCGCGGCCACGGTTGCCGGGGAGTCCAAGCGCGGGAAGCTTATTGTGTTGCTGAACTTTCCCAACAACCCCACGGGCTATGCCCCCACGGAGGCCGAGGCCGTCGCGCTGTGCGATACCCTGGTCGCCGCCGCGGAAAAGGGATGCCGCGTGGTGGTCGTGTGCGACGATGCCTACTTCGGGCTCTTCTATGAGCCTGACGTCATGCGGGAGTCTGTCTTCGCGCGGCTGGTCGGCCGGCATCCGCGGTTGCTCCCGGTCAAGCTGGACGGCGCGACCAAGGAGGACTTCGTCTGGGGGCTGCGCGTGGCCTTTATTACGTTTGCCGCAGCCGGCGGGGCGGCGGTTCACGATGCGCTGGAGAAGAAAACGGCAGGCTGCATTCGCGGAACGGTGTCCAACTGCTCGCTCGCCTCGCAGAGCATCCTGCTCGGCGCCATGAACGACCCGGCCTATGCGGGGGAGAAAAAGGCGAAGTTCGAGGTGCTGCGCGCAAGGGCCGCGCGCGTGAAGGAAGTCCTGGCGGGATCAACGTACGCGCCGGCGTGGACGCCGTATCCCTTCAATTCGGGCTACTTCATGTGTCTGCGCCTGAAAACGCTCAACGCGGAGGCGTACCGGCTGCGTCTTCTGGATCGTTGCGGCATCGGAGTCATTGCCACAGCGCCCACGGACATCCGGGTGGCATTCTCCTGCATTGAAGAGAAGGACCTCGCCGATCTGTTTGAGCGGATGTTCCAGTGCGCTCGCGAGATGGCCGCGGAACCTGGCGGCGGGCCGGCAGTGCCGGATTCGGCCTTTGAGGAGTAGCACCCGGGAACGGGTGAACCAGGAGGTGCGGAATGCAGGAAAACGTTGTTCGAGAGACGGAATTGAAGGAACTGCCGCTGGTCAAACGCGGGAAGGTCCGTGACGTCTATGACATGGGGGATGCGTTGCTGATTGTGGCCACGGATCGCATCTCCTGTTTTGATGTGGTGTTGCCCACGCCGATTCCCGGCAAGGGAGTGGTGCTCACGCACATGTCGAAGATGTGGTTCGGACTTATGCGAAACATCGTTCGCCATCATCTTCGCTCCACGGACGTGCCCGCCGCGATCACGAAGGACAAAGACCGGAGGGACTTGCAGGGGCGCACGATGGTTGTGGATAAGGCGGAGGCTTTGCCCGTGGAAGCCATTGTCCGGGGATATCTGAGCGGCTCGGCATGGGTGGAATACCAGCGTAGCGGCACGGTATGCGGAATCCGGCTCCCTGCCGGGCTCAGGGAATCGGAGAAACTTCCGGAGCCGATCTATACGCCGTCCACCAAGGCTCCGGACGGCGCCCATGATGAAAACATTGCGTTCGAGGAAACGGTCGGAATTGTGGGGCCAAAGGTCGCCGAAGACATCCGCCGCGTGAGTTTGCGGCTGTACGCAGAGGCGGCGGAATACGCGCTCCGCCGCGGCATCATCATGGCCGACACGAAATTCGAGTTCGGCCTGGTACAGGGGGATCTCACGCTGATCGATGAAGTCCTGACGCCGGATTCCTCGCGATTCTGGCCGGCGAGCCAGTACGTCATCGGAAGGGGGCAGCCCAGTTTTGACAAGCAATATGTCCGGGACTATTTGAACAGTATCGGATGGGAGAAAAAGCCTCCGGCGCCGGAACTCCCCGGAAAGGTTGTCCGGGAGACAACCGCCAAGTACCGCGAGGCGCTCCGCTTGCTGACTTAGCAGGCCGGTTCGGACATGATTCAACCCTCACGGACGAAAAGCGCTCGCGGACGATGGCACCCATGCAAGTGAAAATGAAACCAGCCGTCTTCCTAGATCGGGACGGCACGATCATCGAGGATCGCGGCCATCTCAGGATGCCGTCCGAGGTGGTCTTCTACCCGGATAGCGTTCGGGCTCTGGTGAAGCTTCAGGAGCATTTCCTTCTGTTTATCGTCACCCATCAGCCTGGCATATCGGCCGGGGTCTTGAGGGCGGAGGACGTGGACCGTGTGAACGGACACGTTGTCGCGGAACTGCGCGGACGCGGTGTCGTCATTTCCGGGGTCTATTGCTGTCCGCACCGGCGCGAGGAACAGTGCGCCTGCATCAAGCCACGGCCGTTCTTTTTGAAGAAGGCTGCAGGCGAGCACGGGCTGAATCTGGCGCGGTCGTTTGTCGTGGGCGATCACCCGCATGATGTTGCGCTGGCTGACAATGCCGGGGCCACCGGGGTCTATGTCCTGACCGGACATGGCGCCAGGCACCGGACGGAAACCCGCCCGCGGACAACGGTCGTTCCCGGCATCCGGGAGGCGGTTGAGTGGATCCTCGCCTGTCGCGACATGCAGAGGCTGAAGGACGACAATCCCGGCATGCTTGATCGTGCGGCAGTCCTCCTGCGAAACGGGGGCATCGTGGCGTTCCCCACGGAGACCGTGTATGGCCTGGGCGCCTCGGTTTTCAACGAGAAGGCCGTTGCCAGAGTGTTCGAAGTCAAAGGCCGCCCGCGTTTCGATCCCCTGATTGTACATGTGAGCAGTCCCGACCAGATGTCTCTTCTGGCCCGCGCGGTCCCGTCCGGGGCGCAGGCCTTGATCGATCAATTCTGGCCCGGCCCGTTGACGCTGGTATTGCCCAAGGCCCCGGCCGTGCCGGAGCTGGTCACGGCCGGCCTTCCCACCGTCGCGATCCGCATGCCGAGGCATCCGCTCGCGCTGAATTTGATCGAGCGGGCAGGTGTGCCGATTGCGGCGCCTAGCGCCAATCCGTTCGGACACACCAGCCCGACGACAGCCCGGCACGTCCTGGATCAGATGGCCGGGAAAGTGGACATGGTGCTGGACGGCGGCGATTGTTCCGTTGGCGTCGAGTCAACGATCGTGTCGTTCGCCACTGCCCGGCCGGTTCTGCTCCGGCCCGGCGGCCTGCCGGTCGAGGATATCGAGGCAATCGTCGGGCCGTTGGGCGTCGTCGCGCACGACGGCAACCCGGCCGTTGTTGCCCCCGGCATGTTGCCACGCCATTACGCCCCCCGAACTCCGGTTAAGCTGATCAGCAGCGGCGAGTCCTGGCCGCCGAACGCGGGCGAACGGGTGGGATGGCTGGCATTTCAAAAGAGTCCCGGCCCCCCTTCCCAAGTAGCCGTGGAGGTCCTCTCCGCGGAGGGCGACCTCCGCGAGGCAGCCGTCAACCTGTTTGCCGCCCTGCGCAGGCTCGACGCGCTGGGGCTCGACGTCATTCTGGCGCAAACCGTGCCCGACGCCGGTCTCGGCCGGGCCATCAACGACAGGCTGTTGCGCGCTACTGGACATCCAGCCGCAGTCGCCAAGGAATACCCGCATGCATAGATCGTACACCGTGACGCATTTGGAGCATCTTGAATCGGAGGCCATTTACGTGCTCCGCGAGGTTGTTGCCAAGTTCCAAAATCCGGTCCTGCTCTTTTCCGGGGGCAAGGACTCGATCTGTGTCGCCCACCTCGCGCGGAAGGCTTTCTGGCCCGCGAAGATGCCCTTTCCCCTGATGCACGTGGACACGGGGCATAATTTTCCCGAGACCATCGCGTTCCGGGACGCCTTCGTCGCACGGGTGGGGGCGCGACTGATCGTGGCGTCGGTCCAGGATTCGATTGATCGCGGGCGGGTGGTTGAGGAGCCGGGGCTGAACTCCTCCCGAAACAGTCTTCAGACCGTCACCTTGCTTGACGCGATCAACGCGAACCGATTCGATGCGGCGATCGGGGGAGCCCGGCGTGACGAAGAGAAGGCTCGGGCAAAAGAGCGGTTCTTCTCGCA
>JBIIYJ010000338.1:0-5521 GCA_044346855.1 Kiritimatiellia bacterium | reverse complement strand
CTGATGCTGGATCCGCTGACGGCGGGCTCGCTGACGCTGGCCGGGATCGACAAGCTGGCGGACGCGCTGTTCAAGGCGCATGCGGCGCGGCTGCCGGCGAACCTTCGCTGAAGCCTGCTCCAGGAGGGGCAGGTCGGGCATCAGGGGGGGCGGCTCATGGGGAAAGCCGGGCGGGGGCTCGGGCCGGCTCCCGCTCCCGGGGCGGGCCGGCGTAGCGGGCGAGGCGCTCCGCGGCGGTCGGGGCGTGCCGTTCCCAGGTGAAGAAGAAGGAACGGAAGGCCGACGTGCGGACGGTGGGTCCAGGACCGAGGCTCAGGCCGGCTGCCGCCCGGGCGCAAGCCGTCTGGAACGCCTTTTTCCGGTTCCGCTCGTAGTCGTTGAGCAGGCGGCAGGCTTCTCCCGGAGAGCCCAGCATCGGGATCAGGGAGCCCAGCCAGTCCGCGTCGGCGAGACCGGTGTTCATTCCCTGGCCCCCGATCGGGCTCATGACGTGGGCCGCATCGCCGGCCAGGATCACCCGGCCATTCCAGAAGGTGTCCGCCAGCAGCCGCTCGGAGACATAGTCCGTCGCGGCCGAGCAGGCCAGCCCGTGCAGATCCACGCCGCACAGGCGGCGGGCGCGCGCCTCGAGCGGGCCGGTTCCCTGTCCGCCGGCCGGCGCCGAGGCGATCCAGCGGCGTTTGCCTCCGGGTAAGGGAAACGACTCCAGCGAACCCTGGTCGGTGAAGTAGAGGCGCGCCTCGGGATCCCATTCCGTCCGGTCCTTGTAGTCGCCCATGACGAACCGGGGGCTGTCCGACTCGTAGGAAAAACCGATCCCGGCTGCGGCCCGGGTCCGGCTCGACCGGCCGTCGCAGCCGATCACCCACGAGGCGTCCACCCCCACCGAGGCGTTTCCGCCCGGCACGCCCAGCAGGGCCCGGACCCCTCCGCTTTCCGGGATCAGGCCTTTCAGTTCCAGCCCGGAGCAGAAGATGACCGACCGGTATTCCCGCAGTCGCCCGGTCAGGAGCGACAGGCCGGTGTTCTGGGGGATCGAGAGGACGAAGGGGAATTCCGCGGGCCCTCCCCGGAAATGGAGGGTTCCCACTTCGGTCCGCTCGGCATACACGCGGGCCTCTTCCACCTTGACGCCGCGGTCCAGGAACGGGGTGAGCAGGTCCATCCGCTTCAGGATGGAGAGGCTGGGGGGGGTGAGGGCGATCGCGCGACCGTTTTCCGGGTGAAACCGGCGCTTGTCGACCAGCAGGCACTCCACGCCCTGACGGCCCAGCCGGTTGGCGAGGAGAAGGCCCGCAGGACCTGCGCCGATGATTAAAACCGGAACCTTTTGTTCCAGCATGAGATTCCCTCCTTTTTGAACAGGATGGCGGTTCCGGGAAGAGGCGGGTATCGGGGGATGACCGATTCCGGTTTTCGCATAACCCGAAAGGGTCTGATCCTTTCAACCCTTCCCTCTCAGGGTGGCTGCATTCGGGGCGGGGGTTATACCCCATGCTCTGCCGGATTTCCTTTTCATAGAATAGGACCCGCAGCAAAAACGTCTTACCATCCGGACCCGCGGGGGTTTAACGGTCAAACGGGAGAGTTTCATGAGAAGGCAGCGGATTGGTACCGGACTTGGATTGGCGGCCTGGCTGGCGGCATCGCTATTCCCCGCAGACGGGCTGGACGCCCAGGAGGTTGGCCCGCCGCCGCCCGTTCCCGGGCAGGAACTGCCCGAGGTTCTGACGAGGGGGCCTGTGCACGAGGCTTTCGCCGAGCCCGTTGACCTGCAGAACCAGGAACCGCTTTACGCGCCCGAGGCGCCGCCCGAGCCCATCAACGAGGCGCCGCCCGCCGAGCAGCCGGAGGGCAACTACGTGTGGGTGCCGGGGTACTGGGCCTGGGATACGGACCGCGGCTTCATCTGGGTCAGCGCCTGCTGGCGCATCGCCCCTCCCGGCATGTACTGGGTGCCCGGCTACTGGATGCAGGACGCGAACCGCTGGCAATGGATCTCGGGCTTCTGGTCTCCTGCCGGGGAACAGGAGATCGAGTACCTGCCTCCTCCCCCAGCCCTGGCCAACGTCGAGCCTCCCGGCCCGACCCCGGATAACGGCGTCTGGGTGCCGCCCTGCTGGTACTGGGCGAACGGCCAGTACGTGCTTCGGCCGGGCTATTGGCTGACCAATTACCCGGACTGGATCTGGGAGCCCTCCCATTATTCCTGGACTCCCCGGGGCTACGTCTTCGTTCAGGGCTACTGGGATTACGCGTGGGACCGTCGCGGCATCCTGTACGCGCCGGTCTATTTCCCCCGGACGTACTATGCCACTGTCCAACCCGTTTATACGCCGAGTGTGATTCTCGACCTTGGCCTGCTGACGCTGAACTTCTTCGCCTACCCCCGCTATCGGCACTATTGCTTCGGGGATTACTATGACGACTCCTATCTGCGCCTGGGAATCTACCCCTGGTACGACAGCGTAAGCCGGTATTCCTGGTATGATTCGATCTACCTGCACCAGCGCTGGCGTCACCGGCACGAGGATCCGTACTGGGACGACCACATCCGCGACCGCTACCGCAACTGCTACCAGAACAAGGACGCCCGGCCCTCGCGGACCTACCGCGAGCACCGCCAGCGCGTGGACCGCCTGCCCGAACGCGATCGCGATGAGAACCGGCTGGCCTACACGTTGGCCGAGGCGGCGGCCCGGAAGGGTTCGACGGTCCGGCTTTCGGCGGTCAATGACGAAACCCGCCGCCGCGTCGAGCGGCAGGGCGTCGACCTGCGCCAGTTCCGGAGCGAACGGGTCCGCTGGGAGGCCCAGCCTTCTGCGCGCGAGGGCGACCGCGACCGCGGCTCCCGCTCCGACGCCGTGCCCGTGCCTGAAGAGCGCCGCATCCAAGAAGGCCGCGATGATGGCGGCGCCGGGCCGGCGCCGGAAACGCGCCGGACGCCCGAGACCGGGATAAGCCCCTCCGATCGGGAGCGGATCGGCCGCGACCGCGACTCCAGGGGCCCCGTTACACCGGAGACCGGCGCCCCGGACCGCACCCCCGATCCCTTTGCCCCGCCGTCCGGCGACACGCGGGAGGGGCGTCCGGGTCGCCCGGAACGTTCCCGGGACGACCGGAGCGAAAGCCCGGAGATCACGCCCCAGCCCCAGCCCCGCGAGCCGCGGGTGCTGACGCCAGCCCCGACCCCGCTGCCCCAGCCGCAGCCGCGGGTGACCACGCCGCAGCCTCAGCCGCAACCGCGCGAGCCGCGGGTGCTGACGCCAGCCCCGACGCCGCTGCCCCAGCCGCAGCCGCGGGTGACCACGCCGCAGCCTCAGCCGCAACCACGCGAGCCGCGGGTGCTGACTCCGGCCCCGACGCCGCTGCCCCAGCCGCAGCCGCGGGTGACCACGCCGCAGCCTCAGCCGCAACCACGCGAGCCGCGGGTGCTGACGCCAGCCCCGACACCGCTGCCCCAGCCGCAGCCGCGGGTGGCCACGCCGCAGCCTCAACCGCAACCGCGCGAGCCGCGGGTGCTGACGCCAGCCCCGACGCCGCAGTCGCGCGCGCCTCAACCCCAAGCCCAACCTGAGCCGCGCATTACGGCGCCGATTCAACCGGCCCCGAGGGTGCGGGCGACGCGGCCCGAGCGGGTCACGATCCCGACCCCGCCGGCTCCTGCGCCGGGCCCTTCCGTGACGGCCCCGCCGGCGCCGGCCAGCGAAATGCGCTCCCGCCGGGAAGGGCGGGATGTTCAGCTCGATGAGGACGGTCGTCCGATTGAAGGACGGATCCGGTAGGAGCGTTCAGTCGTTCACAGGAGAAGCAGCGTAAACGATGAAGATTAGGGCCAGCGGGCCGCGCACGGGGCAGGATGGCCCTGCGTGCCAGGCGCGCCGGACCGGAAGGAGGACACGATGCGACGCAGTATCAGCCGCTTGCTGGGGTGTTCGGTTCGAGCCCGCGACGGGGAGCTGGGCTCCGTGGATGATTTCTATTTCGACGACCAGTCCTGGACGATCCGGTACATGGTGGTCAACACCAACGGCTGGCTTACCGGTCGGGAGGTGCTGGTCTCGACGCATGCGCTGAAGACGCCGCGCTGGTCGGCGCGGACCTTTCCGGTGGACCTGACCAAGCGTCAGGTGAAGGACAGCCCGGGCATCGACACGCACCGCCCGGTGTCCCGCCAGCACGAGGATGAACTGAGCGCGTATTACGGCTGGCCGATCTACTGGGGAAGCCCCCTGGTGGGGTTGGGCATTCCCATGCCCATGGCGACGCCGGCCATCCTTCCGCCGGAAGAGGGCCGGCGCCGCGGCCGCCGGGAGGACGCGCACCTGCGCAGCACGCAGCAAATCACGGGCTATTACATCCACGCCAAGGACGGCGAGATCGGCCACGTGCAGGACTACATCGTGGACGACGCGACCTGGGCGATCCGGTTTATCGTGGTCAACACCCGCAACTGGCTTCCTGGCAAGCAGGTGCTGATTTCGCCGCACTGGATCCGCTCAGTCAACTGGCGCGAGTCGACGGTCGCCGTGCGCCTCACGAAGGCCGACATCGCCAACAGCCCGGCCTACGACCCCTCGCAGCCGGTCAGCGCGGGCTACCAGTCCCGGCTGCTGCGGCATTATGAAAGCCGCCGGAGGCCCCGCAAGACCGCGGGTGTTTCATGAGCGCGGGAGACCGGCCCGGGGGCCGGCCGCCGCACCGGATCGGGATCGCCTCCGACCACGGGGGCTACGCCCTGAAGCGCGAACTGGCCGGGCGGCTGGAGGCGGCCGGATTCCGGGTTTTCGATTTTGGGGACAAGGCGTTCGACCCGGCCGACGATTACCCCGACTTCGTGGTGCCCCTGGCGCGGGCGGTGGCCGCCGGGACGGCGGAGCGCGGGATCGCCGTCTGCACGAGCGGCGTGGGCGCCTGCGTGGCCGCCAACAAGGTGGCCGGGGTGCGGGCCTGCCTGATCCAGGATCTGTTTTCGGCCCGGCAGGGTGTGGAGGACGACGATCTGAACCTGCTCTGCCTCAGCGGCCGCACGGGCGATAAGATCGCCTGGGAGCTGGTCCGCGCTTTTTTGGAGGCCCGCTTCAGCCAGGCGGGGCGCCATCTGCGCCGGCTGGCCATGGTGATGAGCCTCGAGTCGGGCGCCGGCACCCCTTCCCGCGCGCCCGCGGGACGGGTCTTTTAAAGTAATGGGCTGGGCCTTTTCAGGGAAACCCCGATGGCGGGCGACCCTGTTTCCGAGCTAGGGTCGGACCGTCATAGAGAGCGGTTCCCTCGGGGATGTAAAAAGGCGGTATCATGAAAACGATCACGGTCCTTCTGGCGGACGACCATACCCTGGTCCGCGAAGGTTTGCGGGCTCTCCTGGAGGCGGCGGGCGACATCCGGGTTGTCGGCGAGGCTTCGACCGGCCGGGAAGCCGTGGACCAGGCGATGCAGCTGAGGCCATCCGTGGTGGTGATGGACATCGGCATGCCCCTGCTCAACGGGCTGGAGGCGGCCCGGCGGATCATCAAGCTGCTCC
>JBIIYJ010000089.1:0-17325 GCA_044346855.1 Kiritimatiellia bacterium | reverse complement strand
TCATGCCTGTAAGTTACAGGCAAAGCCCCCGCCCGGTCAGCACTTTTTCAAGATCGCGCCATACAGTTTTGGAAACGAACTATGGGATGGCAGTGTTCCAAATTTGTTGTGCAATTTCTTGGCCTTTGAGCTTGCCAGCAACCCGAATCTTCGATTCGTTTCGCCCTCAAATCGTGATCGAGCATATTCACGGGCCCAGTCCAAGTCGCGCGTCAATAGGATCGGAAATGACGCTTCTTGCAAGGAGCGGGCTGTTGCTGTCAGTTCTTTTTCCGGCATGAATGGCTCATCCAACAACCCGCTTACCCACCGATGAAGGGTGTCAGCCGCATGGCTGCGCAGGGTTACATCCAGATCAAGCCGATCCGCGATTTGTGACGGGATCCCTTCTAACACGAATCGTCGGCTGATAGCTGGAGGGATGTGGATCGTCCACTCGTCTTTTTTCTCTGCCCCATGTACAGCATCCAGCCAGCCTTGGATTCCTGCTTCCTCGCCCGTGTGGATTTCCTGGCCAGACCCGATCAAGGCCAAAACAACACAACCTTCCGGCATCCGTTGCGCTATCTGAATCAGCATCTCCGGTTCGGAATAGGCAGCCTTCAACCCTTTCTTTGAGTAAAAGTCGATCACCTTATTTCGTGTCCATGCGCGTTGTGCTTCATCAAAAATAATGACACGTTCATAGGGAAACGTGTGTTGATGTTTAATCGCGAATTGACGGATGAATTGATGCATGTCCCGTACAAACACCCGGCTCTTCAAAGCGTCCTGGAGGACAGCCACAAGAGGGCCGTTTCCAGACAGGAAACTTGCTGGGTTCAGGTGCTGCTTGTCGTCCGGAAGCCAGGCGGTCAGTTTGTCGCTGTGTACCACCTGCAGGCCAACAAGGGTCTTCCCGGCGCCAGGCACACCGGTCAGCATTACGAGATGGCGGCTTCGCGTCCGCCGAGCCTCCTCACAGACTGATAGCACGTAGTTGACTGATTGAGGGATTCCGGCGCTGTGGGCCCGCCGAATGAAGGGGAGCGGCTGTCGATCGAACAGAAGCCTGGCGGCCTGCACGATCCCGGGCAGTGGTTCGTAGCGGCCATTGATCCATCGGTCCAAGTCCAGTTTGGAGGGCTGGCAGAAATAGCGGTGCGCGAGTTCCAGCACAAATTTGCCGAAGTCGTTGGGCGTTGTAACGGTCACCCCTTCAGTCTGAAATCGGGACGCCGAGCCGATATAGAGCAGGATAGGGATAACCGGGATGTCACGGCATTCAGAATGATATTCCCGCAGGTCACGCGCATATGCAGCGACCTGATCGATGTCGCCCAGGTTGACCATGCCCTTGTTCTTGAACTCGACCACCAGGACGGCGGCATCCTGGAGGAAGAGAATGTCGGGGCGGCGGCCCCCTTCCCGTGGCAGCTCGTATTCCCATAGGGTGCCATGGCGATCAGCTGGCGGGTGGGCGGTGATAACGCCTCGGCCTTCGCGTTGAATGATCGCGATTGATTTGCGCCAGGCGGCTTCTTGTTCCGGGCTGGCCTGATACACGAAGCGGTGCAGGTGAGACAACATAGCGGCTGGATCAGCCGCCACGAACTGGCCGAGGGTGGATTTCCAAGCTGCATGCATGATTTGGAAACGATAGGGGATTTACGGGAATAAAGAAAGAGGTAAAGAAATAGGTAAGGAATTGTATCTCGGTTCCGTAATAGCGGCGTCGAATGCATTGTACCCAATGGTTGCCCACTATCTCGTAGGCTCCTTGAGCTTTGCGGCATGCGCCACTAGCAGGATCGGGGCGGATTAGGAATAATGAATGCTCATATGTGCTTATTCCTCAACCTGGGTATCGCATCCTCCAGTTCTCGAAGTAGATTTCCCCAGATAGCATCAAGGGGTTTGAATCTCTTTCGTATGATCCATACTTGACCATGCGTCTGTTCTGTCTGGTAATAGGCCCAGTTGGCGATCCGCTCGCTCACGTTAAGGTCATAGGGGAGGGCGGCCTGTTCAAACTGACCTGACATCGCCGGGACAAGGAGACGGTTCCGCGCTGTCCAGGCTTGCAGATGGTCTTCGCAAGCCAGATGGTCGGATTTGTTCGCGTTGCAGCCCTTGTGCGCCAGCACCAGGTTGTGGGCAAGATCGCTCCGGCAGCGGGACCAGGGAATGAAGTGGTCCACCTCCGGCTCGCCCCTGATCTCTCCGCCGCAGTAGAGGCATTTTCTCTCCTGGATGGCTTCGAGGGCCGGTATGGCTTTTACCAGGGGGATCCGCTCCCCCCCGAACATGAATTCCCGTAGATCCGTGACATGCCCGAGCGACTCGGAATTGAACCGGCGGACATAGTCGATCCAGGATGACCGGAACAGATTGCACAACATGGGGTAGAACGCCCGGAAGCAATAGGCGACTCCGGGTTTGAGAACAATCTTGTGCGGGTCGGTGGATCGCTCATATAGGAATTGCACCTGCTCGGTTCCCACGGTCTGGAGTTTCCAGAGCGGCATGACTTTGACCACGCTCGCCACGGACCGCACCAGCCCTTTCCAGGCTGATTTATCCTTACGGTACTGATACAGCGAGCCCTGGGAGTCCTTGTGCGCATTGACCAGGAGATTCACCACCGCGGCCTGGGCTGCCGTGTTCTGTTTCAGGATAAAGCCGGCCTGGCGGGCATTGAAAGGCCGGGCCTGCTGCCAGTAGAGCTCGATGAACTTTTCGGCGATGTCGCTGATCTCGAGCGGAAGAGGGCGGCCGGAATCGTCTCCCTTGACGATAGCCAGGTCGGCCAGCGCATGGAGGAGCGCGAATTTGTAGCTGGCCACGAAGCTGCCCTCGTTCAACAACCGCTGGATGTTCTTCAAGAAGACCAACTGCTGGGCGTCGGTTGGAGGGGTGTAAAGTAGCATGGGTTCAGGGTTCGGGGTTCGGATAAGGGTTCAGGGTTCGGGGTTCAGGGGTCAGGGGTAGGGGGGCGCGGTACAGGTCATACGAGATTGGATGAGAGTTGAAATGCCGTTCAGGACGGGAAAAGCGGCGGAATTATGAATTGAACCACCTTGCATAAAAGCTCCTGACCTTTTGGCTGAACCCTGCTTCCTGAACCCTTCCCTCTTCCCCCTGAACCCTGAACCCAGCTACCCTCTTATCTCATCTCATTCTGTAGACTTGCGTAAACCACCGGAGCGTCCGTTTGAGTGTGTCCCGTGACCGGAACATCCGCACCGTTTCCAGCCCGCCTTCCCGCATCATGGCTTCAACCTGAGCAGGTGCCCGTTCCACGAACAACCGGCCGCCGACGTCGCGCTGGCCGGAGAGGCCTTCACGGTCATAGGAGGCTGACAGGAACAGGATCCCGCCCGGCCTGAGTGCGTCCTTGAGCTGGCGGATCCAGTCGGCCAGTTCGGGATCGGTCAGGTGCATGATGACGGCGATCGCCAGGATGGCATCGTAGGGCGGCTTGAGTCCGGCCAGGCCGGGAGGGAAGGGGATTGTGCCGGGGTGAAGTCGCCCCGCCAATCCGGGATGGCGTTCGAGCGCCACGGCCCGCATGCCGTCCGACGGCTCCAGCCCGGTCACATCAAACCCCTGCGCATGCAGAAACGCCAGGTCGCGTCCGGATCCGCATCCAATCTCCAGGACCCGGCCCTTCGGCGGCAGCGCCTCCAGCAGCCGCTGGTGCAGCCGGGTCACATCGGCCGATTCGTATTGCGCGGCCATGGAGGCGGCGTGCTGGTTGTAGTGCTTTAGCGTGCGGGGGTCCATGTGACTCTGAAGTCTAGCAGGACTCCCGGGCATGCACCAACGGATAAATCTGGAAATCAGGAAATCAGGAAAGGAACGAACGCGAGCGAATCGGGCCGCCGGACAACTATTTCGGGCAAGGATAGCCACAGCCCGAACAAGCCGGCTGACCGATTCGCGAGCCTCTTCATCCTCCTCGTGTAGCTGACAGCATGAAGAATAGCGGATAGCGGAGCACTTTTTGTTGTCGTAGTCGCGATCGTGATCGCGGACGGGACACTGATCACTGATCTGAGAACCGGTCCGTTTTCAGGTAGGGCGCTCAGCCTGCCCTGAGCCTGTCGAAGGGTCGCTTGAGCGCCGACGAGCGCAAGACTGGCACATCGCGGCGGCGAAGGGACTCGCCGCCCTACCTGCTGCGCGTAATGATTCTGATCACCGATCACCGATCACCGATCACTGATTACTGATTCTCACCGGCGCCGTAAACCGGCATCTTGGGTAATTGGGGCAGCCATAGAAGGGACCGCGGGAGCCGCGGCGGAGGATCATGGGCACCCGGCAGTTGAGGCAGGTGGGCGCGCCGGAAGGAAGGGGCGGCGCGGGCGGGGCGGAGGGCGTAGGCGCGGGGGCTTCCTCCCGGATCCGGCGGAGTCGCTCCTCTTCCCGGATTTCGTAGCACGGGCGGCACAGACAGCGCCCCATGGCGGGTTGGGCATGGACCCAGTCGCGCGTTTTCGTTCCGCATTCCTCGCATTCCAACGCATTCTCTAATAGGCTGGGAGGGCGGGTTTCATAGTCGGTCGCTTCATCGCGGACGGCCCGCTCGGGGATGGGGGACACTTCCGGTTTCGGCATGATTACCCGAATGCGCCGCTCGTCCGCCAACCGCTGCTTTTCCGCCTCCTCCCGCCACTGCGCCTCCTGTTTCCGCCGTTCCTCTTCCTCCTTCAGTCGTGCCGCCTCCTGCCGGGCCTCCTCTGCCTTTTGCCGCTCCTGTTCAAGGCGTTTCCGTTCCTCCCGCAGTCGCTGGACTTCCAGGGCCGGACCGATTCCGGCGGTTTCGGATGGATGGACCAGGAGCCGGTGCCGGACCAGGCGAAGGGAGTCGAGCGGATCGGTCAGAACCGTTTCGGCCTTGAAGACGCCGGGCTCGTGCATCAGGTTCAGGGCGCGCAGGGTGGTGACCTGGCCCGTGTCGGGATCCAGGTAGTGGAGGTTTTCGCCGGGCAGGCCATACAGATCATTCATCAAGACCGAGGGATACATGAAGTCCCGTTCGGTCACGGTCAGGTTGACCGTTCCCGGCTCATAGAACATCCCGTCCGAGTTCTGCATGGTCCGCAGCATTCCCGCGAGGAAAATGACGTTCAGTTTCAGATCGGCGTTTATGAAGCAGGAGCGGAAGTCATCCCGTTCCCGCAGGCCCTTCTCGGCCAGCCAGAAGGCGATGACGGGGCCGCCGGGGTAGGCGACCACGCAGTCGACCGGCCTTGGGAGGCGGTCGTCGATTTTCTCTTCCAGGTTGATCGCTGCGCCCGTGCCGGCCAGGGAAGTCTGCAGCCATGCATAGAGGAGGGAGCGGGCCTGGAGCAGTTCGGCCGATTCATGCTGCAGGGCGCAGGCGCCGAGCGCGTGATGGGCGAAATGCCAGGCTTTCTGCAGGCCTGCCCGAACCCGCACCGGCTCGCGGCACTGGGGGCAGAGGAGGTGGCCTTCGCGGCCCTTTGTCCTCAAGCCCTCCAGTTGCTCGCCGTTCCACTCGGCATCCAGGATGACGACGGGAGCCTGTCTTGCGCTGTCGAAGCACTTGAACATGCCGGGAAGATAGCAAAACGTATGCCAGTCGTCATGCCTCTTCCGATGGCATGCAACTCCAGGCAGGTGATGACACAGCGGGTTGAAGTGTTTGGCTCCACAGTTTTCGATTCACCACGGAGGCACGGAGACACGGAGCAGACCAGAGCCCGGAGATTCGCGAATGCCGTCAGGCCGTTTCTTGCTCTGTGTTTTGGCTTCATTTTCACCTGCTTTCCGACGGCCTGGCGCCATTCGCTCATCCATCTGTGGGAGAAAGAAGAGAAGGCTCCTCTTTCTCAAGAAGAAGTCGAGAAAACGGCGGACGATCCGGGGCTTTGGCCGGAGAGTACGCCGTTTTCGAATCTCCGGGGTTGTTTCCTCCTCCGTGTCTCCGTGTCTCCGTGGTGAGTCTGCTCTTGAGCATCCTGGCGATCACTACAGGAATGAGGTTGCGCAGTGGCTTGCGTTACTCGCCGACATCTCTTGACGCAGGGTCGTTTGGTTGTCATATTAGGAACTGTTAACGCAAGGGATTGCATGACTTCCCCGTTTGTCGAGATTGAGGTCGAGTGCCCGGAGTGCCGCATGCACTTCAAGACCTGGTATCGGCCCAGCATGAACCTGCGATTGGACAAATTCAGCCGCAAATCGATTGAGCGCGCCACTACCGCCCAATGTCCCGCCTGCAACACGAAAACCCCGCTCCAGTCTCTGATCGTGGATGAGGATGGGGAGTTTAGATTTTCAACAGAAAGGTGACTCCATGAAGATTGAAGACTCGGAAAAGTGGACCATGTGGGGTGTTGGTATTATTGTGTCCTTGGCCACTCTGGCCAGCCTTCATTACAAGGGGCTTGCGGGTGACACTGTTCTCGACGCCGTTGGCGCAATAGGCCAAGCCGTCATTCCGATCATGGCGTCATTGACGGCGGTCAGCCTGATCGCCCGTAACATGGATTCTGGAAAAAAACTCGAAAAGGCCGGCAAAGAGGCCTGTAAAAGGCTTCAGGAAAAGCATCCCGATCTCCTGTCTGGACCTAAGCCCAATCGCAGTAAAAAAGGAAAAGAGGAAGAGGAAGAAGAGGGTGATATCCGCTATTATCTCTTTTTCCAGAAAAACAATACGGGGCAGAAGGCTCAACTGATGCCGGTAGGGCCATTTAAGAACGGGTCCATCGAAATTCGCGTGCCCATGACCACCATGCTTCTTCTCGGCTGTAAACGAGAGGGGCTGGAAGAAAAGCAGAAAATCCTGCGGGAAAAAGTGAAGGCCGCGATTAAGGGTCATCTTGGACAAATCAAACCCGACCCTTTTACCATTGAGGAACCGGATAACGACGACATTTCCATTGTCATTGACTTCGACGAAGACAAGATTTCCCCCAGGGCATTTGGCCAAATCGTGGGCTCATGCGGGGATGTTGCCTTCGCTATGATCGTGAACGCAACTCGGGAAATGGCCCGGCAGGGGACGGCGTCGTAATTTTTCATCGGAAAGCCTTATGAAAGTCTGCATTCGCCGGGGCGCCAAGCAGATTGGCGGGAGTTGTGTTGAGGTTGAGTCGCAAGGGAAGCGGCTTGTGCTCGACATTGGCCAGCCGCTGGACTGCCAGGATGCTGACGACGCCGAGATGCCGGCGGTACCGGGGCTAGAGGTGTCCGATCCCGCACTCCTTGGCATCGTGCTCTCGCATCCGCATTTGGATCATTACGGCCTGGCGTTCCGAACGACGCCTGGCATTCCCTTCATCATGGGCGCTGCGACCGAACGGATCCTGGCCGCGGCGGCCGTCTTCACCCCGTCCGGCGGGACCTTCCAGAACGTGCGGCATCTGGAGAATGGCAAGCCCCTTGAGTTGGGACCGTTCCGGATCACACCGTTCCTGGCGGATCATTCGGCCTATGACGCATACTCACTGCTGGTGGAAGCGGATGGCCGGAGGCTCTTCTACACCGGCGATCTGCGCGGCCATGGCCGGAAGGCAGCTCTGTTCGAACGGCTGCTGGCCCATCCTCCTGAAGGCGTAGACGTGCTGCTTATGGAAGGCACCACCGTGTCCCGCACCGGTACGGGGGAGGGGTTCCCGACTGAAACGGACTTGGAACACCAGCTTGTTGGGCTCTTCAAGGAAACCAAAGGACTCCCGCTCGTCTGGTGTTCGGGTCAGAACATCGACCGCCTCGTGACTGTCTTCCGGGCCGTCAAACGGTCCAATCGCCAGTTCATCATCGACATGTATACCGCCCATATCCTCAGGGCTACTGAAAACCCCCGTTTGCCCCAGGCCGATTGGGCCCAGATCCGCGTCTTCCTGCCGCATTTCCAGAAGCTCCGGATCGTCAGGGACCAGGCTTTTGACGTCTCAAACCTCTACAGCAACTACCGGATCTATCCGGAAGAACTGGTCTCTGCCGCCAGCCATTCCGTGATGCTCTTCCGGCCCAGCATGCAGATAGACGTGGAGAAGGCCGGCTGCCTGGACGGAGCCTGCCTGATCTATTCCATGTGGGACGGTTACCTGAAGGACGAGAAGCAGAAGCCATTCCTGGCCTGGCTGGAATCGTGCGGGATACCCTTGCACAAGTGCCATACCTCCGGCCATGCTTCGCTGCGTGATCTCAAGCGCCTGCGGACAGCCTTCGAATCAGCCAAGGTGGTGCCCATTCACTGCGCCGAACCGGAGCTTTTCGAGAAGGATTTTGAGAGGGTTGAGCGGCATTTGGATAACGAGTGGTGGGAAGTTAACTAGGGAGGGTGCGATGGCCTGCCGATATGACCGAGCTTTTTCAGAGAATGCCCTGAAGGCCCTGCTGCCGGGGGGGCCGTTCCGGTTCATGGTGACTGACTTACCTCGGCATAACAAAGACCCGTATTGCATGGATCTCCAACTGCGAGAGAAAAATACGCTGATGTATTATCGGGGAACCACCCGGCTGCTAACGGTCCAGATTAAATTGAACGGCGGTCTTCATGCAGTTGCGACGGCGGACAAAGCGTATGGAGCTTACCCTCTTTGCCGGGACGAATACGCCAAGCTGATGAAACGGCCCTGGATGGCGGCAGAATCAGCCGAAATGAAGCGGGCCTTTGATGTTTACCTGGCCAGTGCCGCTAAGGCATGCCGTGCCAACTATTATCGGGAGGGAACGGAAGGCTATCTGCAGAACCAGCTTTGTTGCGAGTGGACGAAACCTGGCTCAGAATGGCTGGTCATCGATCGTGAGTGCGTCATCGGATTTGATACCCGGGGGGAACAGCGAGAGTATTACGATCCCATCCTTAACCCTTACGCTTCAATCCGTAACGAATTCCAGACGCAGGACAAGGTCACATGGGGCGTTCCGGCCGGGAAGTCATTTGGCGATGAGCTCGATCTGCTGGCCTTGGACCGGGAAGGCAAGGTGGTTCTGATCGAGTTGAAGCACGGCGGCAACGCCAGTGGGATTTACTGGGGGCCGATGCAAATACTGGCCTATCGGGATGTTTTCCGGAAAAAGCTGTCCGAGATCAGTCCGAGCCTCAAGGAATTGGTCCGACAGAAAGTGGCCTTGGGGCTCTTGTCCGAAGACGCCTTGGCCAGACTGCCTCAGGGCGATTTTGCCTTTGGAGGAGCCGTGCTTGGCATTGGCGACCCCAATCCTCGAAGCTCCTGCTGGGGGAAAATGGATCTGGTGGTTAAGCGACTAGGGGTATCCATGTCGGCAGAAGACAAAGGCGCCCTTAGATTGATATCGTTTTCGTGATATTCAGAAAGGGGAGGCAAGCGTTTCTTTGCGTTGCTATGCCAGGCTCAGAGCACTCGTCCAGCTCAGAACTTTTGCACGGGGTTTACAAAGCTTCGACAAAGGACACGGCCTGGAAAGGCCGTGCCACGCCTTTTACGACCGGATTTACGTGTAAGGTGAAAAGCGCCGGACAGCGCCTTCCTTGATCTTTGGGATTGCGAGTACGACACCGCCTGTGCGACGATTGAGCTTTCAGGAGGATATGGGATGGAGACGCTTCCTGGGCAGCCTGAGGATTGTTCCGCGATTTATTCCCCTGATCCCTCCGTGCAACCCGGGTGGTTGCGGGCGGCTAGGCCTTTCCCCGTTTTTCCGGGGCCGCATCTGCTGGTGGATGACGCCCTGATCCGCGCGGCAACCGGCATGGCGCGGGCCGTGATCCAGCCCGTTCGCGATCCGGCCCTTCCCAATCCTCTGGTCACCGGTCCCGAAGACCGCTGCTTCCAACCCTTCTTTACGGTTGACCGGCGGCCCGAGGACGGCCGCTGGCGGCTGTGGTACGGCGCCTGGGGGGACGCGAAATCCACGGGCCGATCCTATTTGCAATACATGGAATCGGACGACGGGATTCACTGGCAGCGCCCCGCCCGCCTCTGCGAGACTCCGGAAATCAAGTTCGGCGCCACGGTCCTCGACCGCGGGCCCGGATGGGGCGACCCCGGAACGCGCTATGTCTACAATTACTGGCTGGAGGGCGGCCTGCGGCTCCTGGTCTCCGCCGACGGGTGGACGTGGCGCCCGCTCGTGGAGGGCGTGATCCTGCCGCACAACCACGATATCAACAACGTCTGGCCGGATCCCCTGCGGGGCGGCTACGTCGCCACCCTGTCCGTGCACAAGGAAGACCCCCGCTGGACAGGGCGCCGGCGCACCACCTTCCAAAGCCGCAGCGCCGACCTCCTGCACTGGTCGCCCCCGGAGACTGTGCTGGTGGCCGATCCGGCCAAGGGCGATCCGGGCGAAACCCAGTTTTACGCCATGAACGGCTACCTCGTGCGGGGGCCCCTCGTCATCGGCATGGTCAAGGTTCTGCGCGACGACCTGAAGGCGACGGGAACCCCCGCTGATGCCTTCGGCCGGGCCCACACCTCGCTGGCCTGGTCGCGGGACGGCAAGCACTGGGTCCGCGACCAGGCGCAGTTCTTCGAACCGAATGACGATCCCGCGGCCTGGGACCATGCGCATGCCTGGATCGACGAGCAGGTCATTGTCGGGGACAGGGTCCGCCTCTATTACGCGGGTTACCGGCTGGGGCACAAGGCCGAGCGGTTCACCGGTCGGCAGATCGGTTTGGTCGAGATGCCGCTCGACCGGTATGTCGCCCGTCGCGCGCCAGGAGAGGGTTTCCTGGAAACGGTTCCGATGGATGTGACGGGCCGCCTGTCCGCGCTCACGATCAATGCCGCCATTGCCGGCGAGGTGCGGGTCCAGGTCCTCGACGAGGGCGGGCGGCCCGTGCCCGGCCTGGGATTCGCCGACTGCCGTCCGGTGTCGGGCGATGGCGTGCGGCTGCCGATCGCGTGGGGGGATGAATCGGCTTCGGCGGCCCTGTTAGCGGGGCTTTCGGGGCGCGTGATCCGCCTCGCATTCCGGCTCCGCAAGGCCGATTTGTTTGCCTTCGAGTTTCATGCGTCGTCCCCTCTGACGAAGCCTTGATTTTGCTCGTTTCTTTTCAAAGGGCCCTGCTACAGTGGTGTCATGATCCGCGCCAGCTTCGGTTTTCTCGACTATACGCCCGCGCCCGGCAGTCCCTTCGGCCGCATGAGCCATCACACGCTTCTTGCGGAAGGGGTGCATTCGCCGCTCACGGCCCGGCTGGCGCTGTTTGACGACGGCGAGGCGCTCGTCGGGCTGCTGGCGCTCGACCAGATCCGCAACCGCCGGGTGGAGACCCTGGCCTTGCGCCGCGCCCTTTCCCGCGCGCTGGGCGTCCCGCCCGGTCATTTCATGGTCAGCGCCACGCACACGCACAATTCGCCCGGCCTTGCTCCCTGGCGGCCCAACGACGACGGGTACACGCTGCTGGACGCGCTTTGTCCCCGGATTGAAGCGCTTGCCCGCCGCCTGCGAGCGGAGCTGCGGCCCGCCACGCTTCACTGGACCCGCTGTTCGGCCCCCGGCCTCATCCACAATCGGCGCAGCGTCTACCGCGGCCCCGATGGCCGGGAGCAGGTCGGCACGCACGGGCCGCGCCAGCATCCGGATTTCATCCGCGTGGAGGACGAGGATGAAAGCGAGCTGCGCCTCCTGCTGGCGCGCGGGGCAGGCGGGGAGGCGATCGGGGGGCTGATCCACGCCCCCTGCCATCCCACCACGATGTATGCGGACTCCGTTTTTACCGCCGATTACCCGGGCGTGGCGAGGGATCGCCTCCAGGCCGAACTTGGCGGCACGTTCCTCTTTTTGACCGGATTTGCGGGCGACCAGAGTCCTTCGGCGTCCGGCGCGACGGGCGCGGAGCGGTGCGAACGGATGGGCGCAGGCGTGGCGGAGGCCCTCCTGGCGGCGGTCGGGAATTTGGAGCCGGTTGAGGGGCGGCGCGGGGTGGCGTCCTTGCAAAAGTCCGTTTCGCTGCGGCTGCGGCTTCCCGCTCCGGCCCAGGCGGCGCTGGCGTGGCGGCATCTGGAGGCGGTTCTGCGCGGGGAGCAGCCGCCATCGCTTTGCACGCCGCTGTACGGCTTTGCGCACCATTTCCACCATGGCAATCCGCAGATCGACAACTGGCTTGCTCGCGAGATCATCGGCCGCTGGGAATTGCTGAGGCGCGGCGAGGTCCGCGAGCCGCGCGAGTCGGCGGAAGTCCAGGTGCTGCGTCTGGGCGAGGTTGTCGTTGTCGGTTTGCCCGGCGAGCCGTTTGCCTGTTTCGGGCGGCGGCTCCGGGCGGACTCGCCGCTGCCGCGGGTTCTGGGCGTGGAGCATGCCAACGGGTTTGCGGGTTATCTGCCGCCGGCGGACGCGTTTGCCCGCGGCGGTTACGAATGCTGCCTGGCCGACCAAAGCCGCTTCGAACCGGCCGCCGGCGAGAAATTGTATAAGACCGCGCTCGGGTTGCTTGCGCGGATCGCGAAAGGCTGTTAGTCGAAGCCCTTGATAGGTGGCTGACCTCCGGTCGCCATTATGCTTTAATACGAATGAATTTTGGTCTAGAAATGCTTTTATTCGAATGAATAAAGTTGACAGGCATAATGGGGTTGCATCATATTTCTGCGAGGAACTGCCAACCGCCTGGATATGCGCGTCGGGATCCTTGCTCGGCCTTGGTTTGTCGGAGCAGAATTTCCCGGTGGGGAAAGTCCAGCGGGAGTGGTTGCGGCCGATGGCGTTTTTCGAGTTTCTTGACGCGCTGGGTGAAAGCGCGTTACGGGAGGCCTTATCGGAGGCCGCCGAATCTATTTCCGCCATTTCGCCGGCCATTCACGGGAAGGCGTTTGGCCTGTTCAAGGAATTCATGATTACCGGGGGAATGCCCGAGGTTGTGCAGCGCTATGTGTCGTTGCGCGAAACCCGCGCGGCGGCATTTCAGGCCGTTCGCCGCTTTCAGCGTGAACTCGTCGAGTCCTACCTGGACGATATCGCCAAGCACGCCGGCTCGCTCAAGGCTGTGCGCATTGCCTCCGTCCTGAACAATATTCCGGAACAGCTTGCCCGCGAGACGTCAGGCGTGAAAAAGTTCCTGTTCAGGGACGTCGTGCCCGGCCGATCCACCTATGATGTGCTGGAAGGTCCGATCGAATGGCTGATCCGCGCCGGGTTGGTTCATCGCGTTCCCATTTGCCGCGCGGTCCGGCAGCCCCTGTCGGCTTATGCGGAGAAAAGTGCGTTCATGCTGTATCTGTTTGACACGGGTCTTCTGGGCGCCATGTTGAACCTGGATCCCGCCATCATTCACCGCTATGATTTCGGGCAATTCAAGGGGTTCCTGGCGGAGAACGCGGTGCTGAACGAGCTGCTCTGCGCCGGGCGCGGGCCCCTGTTCACGTGGCGGGGCACAACGGCGGAAATCGAGTTTTTGCTTCCCGCTGGCGAACAGGTCATTCCCATCGAGGTCAAGGCGGGCGTGAACACCAAAGCGAAAAGCATGCAGACTTACAGGGAAAAATTCGCCCCTCGCAACGCCATCCTTCTCTCCGGGCAGGGAACCAACCAGATGGATCAGGGCCTCCTGCATGCCCCCCTCTACCTCGCGGCGGCGCTTGATCCCAAGGCCTTGCCCGGATAATCGTTCCCCGTGAAAGGCAGGAAGCGGAATGCCTGTCAGGCCCAGAGGAGGGCGTAGGCCACGCCGAGCATGCCTGCCAGCGCCAGCACCATTACCGGCCGCGCCGGCATCACCCCATCGTTCGACATCGCGGCGCCGAACAGGCCGAAAAGGGAGATTTACACCAATCCGGCCGTGAATTCTGCGGGAGTTAAAAGCGTAAGGCCCCGGATGGCGGCGGCGGGAAAGTGGCGTTTATTACCGGTGACCAGGGGGCAGTCGAGGGAGAGCGCGCATTCGGCAAAGGGCGTGTCGTCGGGATCGGGTAAGAGCGGGAGCGTTTTTTCGGGCGGGATATCGGCCCAGATGGCGGTGCGGCGGATGACGTGAAGCACGATGTCGACTTCGGCGGCTGGCAGGGCCAACTCGGGCCGGTGCAGCACCTCGTCGTATTCAGCGAAGATCCGGTCGTCGAGGGCGGCCTGGAGGGCGCCCGTGCGCAACCAGTCGACGATGCGCCCGGGCGGGCCGGCGGGCGAGAGGAAGCCGGAAACGAGAACGTTGGTGTCGAACACCGCGAGCCGACCGGGGGTCATGGGCGGTTCCGGCGTTGCGCGCGGGTTTTTGCGATGAGTCGGTCGATCGTCGGGGCGTCAAGCCGGTCCGTTCCGGAGCGGCGAGCGGCTTCCCGGATGCGGGAAAGGGCGATGCGGCTGCGGGCCTCGCGCGCGGCCTGGAGGAGGGCCTCGGGATCGTCGGCAGCCGCCAGATGGAGGATGAGAGCCATGGGCTTGCCGTTGTTGGTGAGCAGGAGCTCGTCCTCCTGCTCCAGCCGTTCGCGCAGCACGCGCGGGCTTTTCAAATCCTTGACCGCCAGATACTTCATTATAATCTCCTTACTATGTCCTTTATAATCCCATTATATGGAAAAGTCAAGTTGGGATTGACGGGGGACACGGGGTTGGGCGCATTTGCAGTTTCGTCGGGATTATGCCAGTCTAGTGCGAAGCCGATTTGGAGTGCGGCGGCTTGACGCCGCTTTGGCTGGCACCGACTGGACGCGACATCAACGACTGGGCGCCGCGTCAAGCCGACTCGCTCAGGCAGGCTTATCGAAACGCGCGGGGCAGCAGCATCGCAGAAAGCGGCGTCAAGCCGCCGCACTCCAAATTTTAGATCTGTTGATCCCGAGGAACTGCATATGCGCCCCACGGGGTTGGGTTCACCCGCGCTCGCGCATGAAGCGGGCGAGTTTTTCGGCGGTGTGGGTCATGGTCATGCGTTGGGCTTCGATGGTCAGGCCGCCCGTGTGGGGGGAGATCACGAGATTCTCATGCGTCCGGGCGTAGCGGATCAGGGGGTGGTTGACCAGGTCCGGGTCCCATTCGCCCTGGATCACATCCACGCCGGCGCCCCCGAGCCGGCCCGATTCCAGCGCCTCGAGTAAAGCGGCCTCGTCGATGATCGCGCCGCGGCTGGTGTTGAGGAGATAGGCGCCCGTCTTCATTTTGGAAAATGCCTCCCGGCCGATGAGCCCGGTGTTTTCCGGCGTGAGGTGGATGTGGAGGGAGAGGACGTCGCTCTGGCGGAGCAGCGTCTCGAAGTCCACCCGCTCGACCCCCTCGGCCAGTTCCACGGGCCGGGTGTCGCACGCCAGCACGCGCATGCGGAACGCCTTGCCGTAGCAGGCGACGATGCGGCCCAGGCGCCCGTAACCGAGAATGCCGAGCGTCATGCCGGCGAGCTGGCGGCCGCGGTAGCGGTCGCGCGCCCAGACGCCCTGCTTCGCGGCCTCGAAGCTCCAGGGAAGCCTGCGCACGACCGCCAGCAGAAGCCCCCAGGCCATTTCCGCCGTGCAGGTGATGCGGTCCAGGAAAACCGTGTCGTCTTTCAGCGAGAGGACGGGAATCCCCCGCTCCTCCAGGCAGGCCATATCGAGGTGATCGGTTCCCGTGGAGCTCGTGGCCACCACCTTCAGGCGCGGGCACGCCTCGATGATGTCCCGCGTGAGCCGCACGGGCAAGCCCGCCAGGTAGGCGTCATGGTCGGGCAGCCGCGCGCGAAGGAGTTCGGTCCGGGGCGGGACGGTGGTGATGTCCGCGAGAGACTGAAGCGGTTCGAGGCTTTCGGGAATATGAGCGATCTCGTAGGTGTTCAACAGGCGCCACGTGTTCATGACGGATCTTTCACTTCGGTCAATATGGCGGAAGCATAGGCGTCGCCGCGCGCGGCGAACGGGCCGGAAAAAAGGAGTCCCGACAGAAATGCCAGCCGGATTAACCAGAGTCGCGCGTTTGACATGAGAACCCCTTCTGCTGGTTATAGTATAATGATTGCGCGCAGGGATGACAGATTAGTTTTTTAATCGGTGAAACGACCGGCTTGACACGACTGCGCTTCAGGGAAACAATGACGGGCATGAATACGCTTTTAGACGCGCATGTCCATCTGGTCAGTCACCGGGGCATCGACCCCCTGATCGCCCTGTGCGACCAGGCCGGCATCGGCCGCGTGACGATCGTCTGCGTTCCGGGCACGCCGGAGCGGTCGCTGGAGACCAACTCCGTCGGATTCCTGGCCAAGGCGCTGCATCCCGGACGCTTCTACGTCTTCGGCGGGCTTCACTATCGCGCCGGTCGTGAAACGACGGCGGACGAGCTGCTTCGTCAGGCACGGGAGCTGCGGGCCATCGGCTGCGATGGCATGAAGATGCTGGAAGGCAAGCCGACCAGCCGGAAGCGGATTCCCTATCGCATGGACGACCCCGTCTATGACCTGTATTACGCCTACCTGGAAGAGCAGGGGATCCCGATCATCTGGCATGTGGCGGATCCGGACTCGTTCTGGGATCCGGCCCGCATTTCGCCCTCGGCCCGGGCCAACGGATGGGATTACACGGACGGCACGTTCCCCGCCCGCGAGCAGTTGTACGGGGAGGTGGACCGGGTGCTGGAAAAGCATCCGCGGCTGAAGATCGTGTTCGGCCATTTCTATTTTCTCTCCGCGGATCCGGAGCGGGCGCGGCGGTTCCTGGACCGGTGGCCGACCGTCGGCTTCGACATCACGCCGGGCGCGGAGATGTACCGGAATTTCTCGAAAGATCCGGGGCTGTGGCGCGAGTTCTTTTTGCGCTACCAGGATCGGATCGTGTTCGGGACCGACAACGTGGCGCCGCTCGAGCCCTGGGCGGAGAAGTCGGCGGGGATGGCGGACAAGGTGGGAATGATGCGGCGGTTCCTGGAGACGGCGGAGACGTTCGAGGGGTTCTGCACGGCGACCAGCCGGATGGTGACGGGGCTGGGGTTGCCGGCGCCGGTGCTGGAGAAGATTTACCGGCGGAATTTCGAGCGGACGGCCGGGCCGGCGCCGCGGCCGCTGGACAGGTCGGCAGCCCTGACGCATGTGCGGCAGGTCCTGGCGTTTGCCCGCGGAACGGCGGGACAGGAGAAGCTGGCCGGCGAGCTGGCGGAAGTCGAAGAAGCCTTCCGGCGGCTGTGAGAGTGTGGCAGCTGACCTGCCACCTCACACGCAAAACGGTTGATCGGCGCGAAGCGTAGGTAGGGCGGTCAGTCCCTTGACCGCCGCCATGTGCCTGTTTGGTGGACCTTTAACTTCGCTCAGGGCTGGCGGGGTTACTAGCGGGGGTGCGGCGTTCCGGCCGTAATCTGGCGGGCGCTTTTCCGCGCTGAGGGGCTCCGACTGGAGGAGTCGGGACACGAGTCCACGCCTCCTCGTCGTCGCCCCTCATCATCGGTAAAATCGCCTCGCCATATTCCGGCTGACGGAACGCCGCACCC
>JBIIYJ010000088.1:0-17469 GCA_044346855.1 Kiritimatiellia bacterium | reverse complement strand
GGGGGATGATGAACTCGCGGAGGATGTCCGGACTGAACATGGGGCCGGTCTTGAAGGCGAAGTCGTCGAAGCACCAGATGAAATCGAAACCCAGTTCACAGAAAATCTCCACGGTCCGCCGGGCGAAGCGGACATAGAAGTCCAGCACCTCCTCCACCAGTTCCCGGTCCTCGTAAAGCGCGATGCTGAAGACGTCGAGCCCCATGGAATTGAGGGTGGCGGAGATGCCCAGGCGCGTGCCGCCCGCCGAGGCCCGCGCGCCCACCTGCGTCCTGAGGAACCGGCGGGCATCCTCGATCCACGCCTCGTTCGCCGGGGGGGTCAGCCGTTTCAGATCGTCGCGCGTCTTGATCTGCCCCGGCCCTATGCCGGCCTCGCCGTTGTCCATCGGTATCCGCTCGTAATACAGCGGAGGATACCGGGAAAACTTGATCACGTCGTTGCCCAGCGCGTCCGCCAGCTGGCCAGGCTGGAACGCCGCGCCGTCCGGAAGGCCCAGCAGCCGCTGCGGAATGGAGCCGCCCACGAACTGCTCCGCAAAAGGCACCACGTCCGGCGTCCCGCCATTCAATGCGCACATGAACCGCTCGCGCGGCGTCATCTCAACCCCCGGTATGCCAGCCTGTCCCGTCATGACTCAACTCTCCCGCCGCTATCATCCGCCTATTCCACCGCACCCGTCAAGCCCCGCTTCCGAACCTCAAAAAGCTCCCTCCAGTCAACAGGATCGGCCGTCATGGGTCAAGATCAATCGCTTAATTTGGGCACATTTTCAAATATTGATATTGTCAAGCGCCGGCGGGCGATGGTATTGTCGCGCCATGAATGTTGTCTCTGTCATGGCGCATCCGGATGACGAGATGCGGTGTCTTGGAACCATGCTGAAATGCCGGGACCGGGGCGACCGGCTGCATTTCATCACGCTGACGGACGGCTCGAAGGGCTTCATCCAGCAGCCCGATATCCCCCGGGAAAAGGCCGCGGCCATCCGGGACCGGGAAATGAACCGCCTGGCCGCGAAGCTCGGGGCCGGCTGTCTCACGCTCGGCGAGCCAGACGAATTCCTCATGGATACGCCCGACGTGCGCGTCCGCCTGATCGAGGCGCTGCGCAAGACCCGGGCCGACCTTGTCTTCACCCACTACCATGAGGACTACAACGCCGACCACGTCGCGGTGCACGGGCTCGTGCGCCACTGCGCCATGCAGGCCTGCCTGCCGGTGATCCCCACGCGCTCCGCGCCCCTGAAGGCCCACCCCGCCGTCTTCTGCGTGGAGCCGCACGGCCCCTTCTTCTTCCCCGCGACCAGCTTCGTGGACATCTCGGCGTACGAAGCCCGGAAAGTCCGCCTGCTGGCCTGCCACCGCTCCCAGGAGCAGGCCATGCGCCTGGCGGCCAACGCGGGCTTCTCCGAGCTGTGCGGCTGCCCGGACGCCTATTGGGGACAGAAGGTCGGCTGCCGCTTCGCCGAGTGTTTCGCGCCCCTGCAGTCGCGCGGCGCGCTCAAGCCCTTTCCCGTGCTTCCCTGAAACGCTTCCCGAAAGGACGCCCATGCAGAACATGCACGCCCATGCGATGGACCAGGGGCGCCACCTGCAGCCCGAGACGATCCGCGAGGCCGACCTCAGCCGCGGCTACCCCATCGACCTGACGGTCGATTTCGACCGGTTCCTGGCGGACAGCGCGCCGTTCGAAAAGGTCATCGTCTTCGGCCTCAAGGCCCGCCTCACCGGCTACTGGGTGCCGGACGACTACATCGCGGCGTTCGCGGCCCGGGCGCCCGGCAAGCTGCGGGGCTTCGCCTCCTGCGACCCCACCCAGCCGGACTGCCTGGCCGAGCTGAAGCACGCGGTCGAGGATCTGGGCCTCGCGGGGCTGAAGCTCGCCCCGGTCTACGCGGGCTTCGATCCGCGGGATTCCCGCTGCGACCCCGTCTACCGGTACTGCCAGGAGCGGGGGCTCCCCATCGTTTTCCACGCCGGAACCACCTTCAACCGCCTGGCCGTGCTGGGCTTCAGCCGGCCCTGGCTCTTCGACGAGGTGGCCATCCGCTACCCCGCTCTGAAGATGGTGCTGGCCCACCTCGGCCATCCATGGTGCGACGAGTGCCTGGCGGTCATCCGCAAGCATCCCAACCTGTATGCCGACATCTCCGCGCTCTACTACCGGCCCTGGCAGTTCTACAACGCGCTGATCCTGGCCCAGGAGTACAAGGTGACGCACAAGCTCCTGTTCGGCACGGACTACCCGTTCACCTCGGGAGCGGACTCGATCGCCGGCCTCCGCAACGTCAACCACGTCATCGGCAACGCCACCCTGCCCCGGGTTTCGACCCAGGTGATCGAGGACATCCTCGCCCGCGACGCGTTTGGCCTGCTGGGGGTCCCCTCATGAAAGCGCTCCAGCTCCAAGGCGCAAACCGGCTGGCCCTGATCGAAACCCCCGTGCCCCAGCCCGGCGACGACCAGCTACTCATCAGGACCGGGGCGGCGATCATCTGCACCTCCGACCTGAACGACATCCGTTCAAACCCCTTCAACATCGGGCTGCCGGTCGTGATCGGACACGAGGCCGCCGGCACGGTGGCAGCGGTCGGCCGGGCGGTGAAAGGCTTCTCGGTCGGCGACCGCGTGGCCACCCATCCCGTCCACCCCTGCGGCCTCTGTTCCGAGTGCCGCCAGGGCCGGGGCCACCTGTGCCCGGCCATGTCCCATTTCGGCATGAACCTGCAGGGCACGTTCGCGGACTATTACCTCGTCCGGGCCGACCGCGCCCGGCGCATCCTCTTCTCCATGCCGTTCACGACGGCCGCGCTGGCCGAGCCCGTCTGCGTCTGCCTCGAGGCGCTGGCGCAGGCGCGGCTGGCGCCCGGCGCCCGCCTGCTGGTCCTGGGGGACGGCCCCTTCGGCGTGATGATCGCGACGCTGGCGGCGGCGTGGAAGCCGGCCCTGACCGTCATCGCCGGACACCACGACCGCCGACTCGCGTTCGCCCGGGGGGCCGTTCCAGTCAACGTGAAAAACAGCGCCGGGGCGGCCGCGGCGCTGCAAGCCCCAGCCGGAGGCGCCGGTTACGATGCCGTCATCCTGGCCATCGGCAGGCCGGAGGCGGCGCAGATGGGCCTCGCCCTGCTACGGAACAAGGGTCGCCTGGTGGTGTTCTCCGCGGTGCCGGAACCCGTGCCCCTCGACTTGCTGAGCGTGCACATCAAAGAACTGGAAATCGCGGGCGCCTGCAACGACGAGGATCGCTTCGACGAGGCGCTCCTGCGCCTGGGCGACCCCCGGATCGACCTCGGCCGGCTGGTGACGAAGACCTTTCCCCTGGACCGCTACCACGAGGCGCTGGACGCGGCGGCCGGCGGCCACGAAACCGACATGAAAATCGCCTTCACCTTCGACGGGAGCGCCGGATGAAAATTACCGATGTGGAAGCCATGGTGCTGGATACCGGGCGGAATTACCCGGATCCCGCGGAAGCGGCGGAAGCGCACGGCGTGCGCTTCGTCGCGCTTCTCAAGATCAGCACGGACGAGGGCATCACGGGCTGGGCCGACATCGAGACCCAGCCGCACGTGGGGCGCGCCCTTGTCGACTTCCCCTCCGGGGGCGAGGTGGGCTTCGAGTCGATCAAAAGCGCGCTCGTGGGCCAGAACCCGCTCGAGCGCGAGCGCCTCTGGCAGACGATGTACCGGTTCATGGGCTATTTCGGCCGGCAGGGCGTCGGCATGCAGATGATGTCCGGCGTGGACATCGCGCTCTGGGACATCGCGGGCAAGGCCTTCGGGCAGCCGGTCAGCACCCTTCTCGGGGCGCGGTACCGCGAGAGCGTCAAGGGCTACGCCAGCACCCTGTTCCGGCCCACGCCGGACGACATGAAGCGCGCGGTGGACGGCTACCTGGCCCACGGCTTCAAGGCCATGAAGTTCGGCTGGGGCGTGTTCGGCCGCGACCTGGCGCTGGACGTGGCGCTGGTCCGCGCGGCGCGCGAGGCGGCCGGGCCGGACGTGGACCTGATGGTGGATCCCGGCTGGTACGGCATGAAGCGGGCCGACTGCGCCCGCCACCGCTCGCTGAAGGACTGGATCCGGCTGGTGCGCGAGCTGGAAGCCTTCGACATCTTCTGGCTGGAGGACTTTCTCCACCCCGAGAACTTCGCGGGCTACGCGCAGGTCTCGGAAGCCACCTCCACCCTGCGCATCGCCGCGGGCGAGCAACTGGCGGGGACGGCCGACTTCGAGCGGCTGGCCACGGAAGGCAAGGCGCACGTCCTGCAGCCCGACCTGTCCCGCTGCGGCGGCCTCACGGTGGGCCGGCAGGTCGCGGACTTCTGCATGCGCCGCCAGATCGAATGCGTTCCCCATGCCTGGCTGACCGACCTGCTCAAGGCGGCCTCCCTCCACCTCAACGCCTACCTTTCAAATTCCGTCTACCTCGAGTACAACGTGTCGTCCGCCTCCCTGCTCAACACGCTGTGCAAACAGCCGATCGTCATGAAGGACGGGCTGATCCCGGTTCCGGACGGGCCGGGGCTCGGGGTGGAGGTGGACGAAGCCGTCGTCAAACAATTCCGAATTGCTTAAAAAGGGGACAACGCATGGCCCGATCCGACAACGAGATTTTCGCGTTCGTGAAGAAGCACCTGTACGTGCCCGCCGTCTGCGACATCCTGGACTCCCTGGGGTTCCGCGGCCAGGCCATGCACCGGCGCCTCCGGCCCCTGCTGCCGGACATCCGCCGCTGCGGCTTCGTCGGCCGCGCCCGCACCTTCCGGTGGATGGAGACGGATTACGTCGTCAAGGAGGACCCCTACGGCCTCGAGATCGACGCCATGGACTCGCTCCGCCGGGGCGACGTGGCCGTCCACTCCACCGATGCGGGGGGGACCAATGCGCCCTGGGGCGAGCTCATGTCCACCCTGGCCCTGCGCAAGGGCGTCGCCGGCTGCGTGTGCGACAGCCAGATCCGCGACTGCGTGCGCATCATCGACATGGGCTTCCCCGTCTACTACACGGGCATCTGCCCGCTCGACTCCATGGGGCGGGCGCGGGTCATGGCCTACGATGTGCCCGTCCGCTGCGGCGAGGTGCTCGTGAACCCCGGCGACCTGGTGTTCGCGGACTACGACGGCGTCGTCGTGATTCCCGCCGCCGTCGAGCAGGACGTCCTGAAGCTGGCCAAAGAGAAAGCCGGCAAGGAGTCGTTGTCCCGAAAAGCGCTCCTGTCCGGAAAATCCCTCCGCTCGGTCTTTGACCGGTACGGGGTGCTTTAGGCTTTGTTTAAAGGGACCGATCATGATCTTGAACCGCGACGAGTACCGGAAGAAAGTCCACGGATGCTGGATGGGCAAGAACATCGGCGGCACGCTGGGCGCGCCCTTCGAATGGAAGCGCCAGGTCAACACCGTCTCCTTCTACACGACGGAGCTCAAGGGCGAGCCCCTGCCCAATGACGACCTGGACATCCAGCTCCTCTGGCTCATCGCCCTCGAGGAGCGCGGGGTGGCGCTCGACGCCAAGACGATGGCCGAGCTCTGGCTGCTCTATGTCGCGGCGCACTGGTCGGAATACGGCATCGCCAAGGTCAACATGCGCGCCGGCCTGCTGCCGCCCCTCAGCGGCCTGTACAACAACCCGTTCAAGGACAGCTGCGGCGCCTTCATCCGCTCCGAAATCTGGGCCTGCATCGCCCCCGGCTGCCCGCGAACGGCCGCGCGCTTCGCCTGCGAAGACGCGATGATCGACCACGGCGACGGCGAAGGAACCTTCTCGGCTGTGTTCTGCGCCGCCCTGGAAAGCGCGGCGTTTGTCGAGCGGGATCTCCCCACCCTGATCGACATCGGCCTTTCCTACATCCCCCCCGCGTGCGCCGTGGCGGGCGCCGTGAAACTGGCGGTCGAGTGCCACCGCGCCGGCAAGAGCTGGCTCGAGGCGCGCGACGAAATCCTCCGCCACTACCGCGGAGCGCACCGCCCCAACAAGCCCGAGAACATCAGCCCCGAAGACCGCGCCAAGGGATTCGGGGACGGCAAGCTGGGCTGGGATGCCCCCTCCAACCTCGGCATTCTCGTCATCGGCCTGCTGTATGGCGGCGGAGACTTCGCGAAGTCCCTCTGCATCGCCGTCAACTGCGGCGAGGACACGGACTGCACCGCCGCCACCATCGGGTCGATCTTCGGCATCCTCCACGGGTACGACGCCATCCCGAAAAACTGGATCGAGCCCATCGGCAACGGCATCAAGACGCTCTGCCTCAACCTGGGCGACCTGACCGTCGGCTGCCCGATCCCCCCGACCACGAACGACCTGACCGACCGCACGGAGAAAGTCGCGCGGAAGGTGCTGGCGCACTACCGCCTCCCGGTCGAGATCGCCGACCGGCCGACCGACCCCGGCGGGCTGCCGGCCGACTCACTGCGGGCGGGCCCGCTGGCGGAGTTGCTCTACGCGAACATGGGCGGCCCGGTCTTCCATTTCGACTTCTTCGATGTCTGCGTCGACTACGGCGGCGACCCGACGATCCGCGACGGCGCGCCCCGGGAAATCCGGGTTCGCATCGCCAACAACTACAGGATTGTCCACGGCGTTCCCGCCTACAGCCTGCAGGCCAACCTGAACCTCCGCTGGCTGGCCCCGGAATGCTGGTCCATCCTGCCCAGCCGCCTGGCGCAGGTTTTCTCCTGGCGGGTCGGCAGCGATCCCGCCACCGCCGTCTTCACGCTCCAAACGGAACGCGTGGAAAGCCAGATCCTGCGCCTCGCGGTCGAAATCACCATCGAAGGCCAGCCGGGCGTCATGCTGGCGCCCGTTACCTTCCTCAATGGCAATGGTCGACCCTGAAGCGTAGACATGAAAAACGTTTCCCGCTAAGCCAACCCGGATGGAGTAGTCATGCCGAAAGCAAGTTTCTCGCTGGAGGGAATCATCATTCCCATGGTCACGCCGTTCACGGCGAACGAGGAGATCGACGAGCCCGCCTTGCGCCACTATACGGACTGGCTGATCCGGCAGGGCGTCCATGGCCTTTTCACCGGGTCCGGGTGCGGCGAAGTCTGGAAACTCTCCACCGACCAGAAAAAACGGATGTTCGAAGTGGTGGTGGAGACGGCGGCGGGCCGGATTCCCGTCCTGACGGGCACGGCGGAAGGCTCCACGCGGGCGACCATCGAATTGACCCGGTTCAGCAAAGACTGCGGCGCGGACGGCGCCGTCATCTGGCCTCCCTATTTCTCCAGCTACACGGATGACGCGATCGTGGACCATTATCGCGCCGTCGCGGACGCCGCCGCCTTCCCGGTCATCGCCTACAATGCGCCGGAGATGTGCGGGTATTCGATGTCGCCGGAGTTGATCGCCCGTCTGGCGGAGAGCGGGGCGATCGCCGGGCTGAAGGACAGCACCGCGCAAGTTGCCCCTTTCCTGAATACCCTGGCCCTGACCCGGGGACGGCTCCCCCTGTTCCAGGGGGTCGACCTCCTGCTGTTTCCGTCGCTGCTCATGGGGGCATCCGGCGGATTCAGCTCGCGGGCCAACGTCATTCCGCGATTCATGGTCGAGCTCTACGCCAGCATGCGCGCCGGAAAGACGGCGGACGCTCATGCCATGCACGCCAAATTACAGGCGCTGGCCGCCTCCAAACTGCTTAAAGTCGACTTGTGGCAGATGATGAAGCGCGGGCTCGCGATGCAAGGCATTCCCGTCGGGGATGTCTGCCGGCCCCGCTTCTCCGCACCGTTCGGCCAGGCCGCCCTCGCCGAACTCCGCCGCCTGCTGGAAACGTTCGGCGTCCAACTCGTCTCAGGGGCTGGCGGGGGTTTACGATGAACCCCGTCCGCCTTCACCGCGCGCATGCGACGATGGAACACCACTCCCAGGGGCCGTTCAACCCGCACCCGCCCTTCCCCCAGTGGGCGGCCCACGACGTCTACCCCTACCCGTTCTGGGGCAGCATGTACCGGGTCGCGGAAAAGAAGCGGTATTTCATGCCGGTCCTCGAGAACGAGTACCTCCGCGTGACGGTGGCCCCGGACATCGGCGGGCGCATCTGGGACATCTACGACAAGGTCGGGAAGCGGCACCTGGCGAACTACAACACCGGCGTGCGCTCCTACAACGCCGGGTTCGGGCTGAACTACACGACCGGGGGCATCGAGGTCAACTACCCGCTCGCCCACTCCTGCACGGCGAACGTGCCGCATGAAGTGGGTTTCCGGCAGGACTCCGACGGCTCTGCCGCTATCATCCTGAGCGAGTATGACCGCATCTGGCGGACGCGCTGGAGCATGACCGTCCGCCTCTACCCCGGAAAATCGTTCGTCGAACAGAGCGTCCGCCTTTACAACCGCACCCCGTTCGACAGCCGCAGCCTCTACTGGAACAACTGCAGCTTTGTCCTTCGACCGAACACCCGCTACATTTTTCCCGAGACCGAGGGGGCGATGCACGGCCAGGAGCACAGCACCTTCAGCTGGCCGCGCTGGCGCCACCGGGACATGAGCCTGTTCCGCGACATCCCCCCGCAGGCGCTGGGCCTCTATTTCCTCGACGCGCGGGAGCCCTACTTCGGCTATCACGACGAGGACGACGACTTCGGCCTCGTTCACTACGGCGACCTGTCCGACGTGCCGGGAAAGAAATACTGGACCTGGGGAACAAATCCGGAATTGCTTGAGCGCTACCGCAAAACGCACCACACGCTGGGCGAAGTGTACGGCGAGGTGCAGGCCGGCCGCATTGCCATTCAGGAACACCTGGACCGCCTCCCCCCCGAGACCGAGTGCCAATGGACGGAGCGTTGGTATCCCGTGCGAGGCACGGGAGGCTTCAACGGGGCGGGCCCCGGCGCCGCGGTCCGGGCCGATGTGCTCGCCTCCGCCCGCGCGGGCTCCCGTCTGCGCGTGCGCGTCATGGCCAACGCGCCCTACCCCCGGGCCCGACTCCGCCTTGTCACCGACGGCCTCAAGCCGATCGATCAGCCGATGCCCCTCGGGCCCGAAAAAGCCGCCGAACGCATCGTGCGTTTCAAGGGCAAGATCGGGCCGGACCAGCACACGAGCCTCGTCCTCTTCGACCCGGCCGAGGGCATCCTGGCCGAATGCCGCCTGCGCCACCCCAACACGCGCGACAGCTGGCGCGAGGTGATCGACATCCCAAAAACGGCAGAGCCCGAGGATCTGTTCCAGACAGCCGAAAAAAAGGCACGCGACTGGGGCAACCACGACCCCCGGCCGTCCTACCTGAACGTGCTTCAGCGGGATCCCGGCCATGCCCCCGCCCTGCGCGAACTGGGCAAGATCGCCCTCGAGCAGGGCTTGGCCGACGAGGCGGTCCGGCATCTCGAAGCCGCCTGCAAACGGGATGAGGACTCGCTGGAAGGCCGCTATTACCTCGGCCTCGCGCTGCGGGACGCGGGCCGCACCGCCGACGCGCGCAAAGCCCTCGAGCTGGCGGCCCGGTACGACTGGGAGGCGCGGTCGCTCGTCCGCCTGGCCGAGCTGCGGATGCGCGAGCGGGACTGGCACCACGCGCTCGTCCATCTCGACAGGATCGCCGCGGCGCACCCGCTGCTGACCCGCCCGCGCGGCCTGCGGGCGGCCTGCCTGCGCAAGCTCGGACGCAGCCAGGAGGCGGCGGCCGAGATCGCCTCCGCGCGCCAGATCGACGGCAACGACCCCTTCCTCCATTACGAGGCCCTGTTCATCGCCGCCTCACCCGCCGCGAAGACGCTGCCGAAACGGGCGCTCAAGACGCTGATCGACCAGGTGCGCTCGGCCGAAGACCCCCTGCTGGAGGCCGCCTTCGACTACCTGGCGGCCGGACTGCTGCAGGAAGCCGGGGCCGTGCTCGCGACGATTCCGGCCGCCGGCATGCTGGTGCATTTCGCGCAGGCCTGGATCAGCGGCCAGGCGGGGGAAGCGGAGACAAGCCGGGCGCGTTTGACGAAAGCCTGCGCGATGGAGCCCCGCTACCAGCATCCGTGGCACCTCGAGATGATCGGTATCCTGCAGTGGGCGATGGGGCAGCGGCCGAAGGACCCCCGCCCGGTGTGGCAGCTGGGCAACCTGCTCATGGCCCGGCGCCGGACGGAGGAAGCGGCCGCCCTCTGGCGGAAAGCGGAACAGCTCGGCGAAAAACATTATCTTCTTTTCGCGAGCCTTGGCTACTTTGAGCGCCATGTGGGCAACAGTGAAAAACGCGCCCTGGCCTGCTTCCGCAAGGCGGACCGCCTCGCCCGGACCGACCTTTACGTCAAACACGAGACCGCCGTCTCGCTGCGCGCCCTGAAGATGAACCCGGAGGGACGGCGGTATCTCGAGGGGCAGCGGACCTCCGTCCTGGCCAGCCCGAGGCTGGCGCACGACCTGATGAACCTGTACCTGGATGCGAACGACTTCAAAAAGTTCGACGCCCTCGTGCCCGCATGCCGGTTCCCCGTCAACTGGCAGATTCCAGGGCCGCACCACCTCTGGTCGCGGCGCCAGATCAAGGAGGCGCTGCTGCTCGTGGGCGCGGGGAAGCACCGCGAAGCGCTGGGAGCGCTGCTCCACATGAAGCCGATGCCCGAAAACCTGGGCGCGGAAATGGGGCGCGACTTCGAGGACGACCGCCGCTTCTATCACATCGGCTGCCTGTACAAGAAACTCGGCAACCCCGAAGAAGCCCGCACGTGGTGGGAAAAGGCGCTCGCCATACCCTATTTCAGCGGCTATGAGCCGGCCTACAGCTTCACCGCCTGGACCCGGCGCTACTTTCACGCCCTGTGCCTTCAGAAGCTCGGGCGCGCGGCGGAGGCGGAGGCGTATTTCGACGGCATGGTCAACCTGGCGGAAAGCCCTGACTTGCCGGTTCACGCGCGCCGCAAACTCATGGAACTGGTCGAACGCGGACGCTTCGCGCCCGAGGCCGAAAAAGATTCCGCGGCGGCGGCGGCCATCATCGTGGCAACGCGGGCGGAACTGTAAGAAAAGGCCTCAGGAACGGGGTGTGGCGCAGGATTGCCGGACAATCAATTGCGGGACAACGGGCGGCAACACGATCTCCATCACACCTTTCTTGTCCTGTTTCAGCATGTCGACCAGCCGCCGCACGATTTCCGCGGATTGCTGTTCCTGGAAGATGTTGGTTCCGGTCAGCGGGGGCGCGCTTTGGAAACCGGTGGCGTGCGTCTCGCCGCTGAACACGGAGACATCCTCCGGGCAGCGCCGCCGATCGCGGCCAAGCCGTGCGATGAGCGCGCGGGCATAATCGTCGTCGAACGCGAAAACGGCGGTTGGCAGGGGATCCAGGCGGCAAATGGCATCGATGGTCGGATAGGTGCGGTCGCGCCACTCGTCCTTGAACTCCTGCAGCCGAACATCCAGATTCCGCCGTATGGCGGCCTGCCGGAATTCCTCGATGGCCGGTCGCACCCGGAACTTGATGTCCGCGATCACGATGTGCCGGTGCCCGAGATCGTAGAGGTAATCCGCGGCCATCGCGAATTCAGGCTTTCTCCCGCCGTCGGAGTTGACGGCGATGGCGCCCGGGATTTTCCGGTAAGTGCTCACCACCGGGATCTGCCTGGCCAACTCCTCGAGCTGCAGCGCGCAGGCATCGCTCACCGACCCGTTTACAATGCAGGCGTCCATCAGCCGGACGTCGATGGGGGTCCCCGGCGAGAACGACGCCAGCAGGACCCGATATCCCTGCTCGGCCGCGCTGTTGCACATGGACACCAGGACCAGGGCGCCGTTCGGGTGGGTGAAGAAATCCCAGGAATTGCTGAAAAACAGGCCCAGCGTGTTTGTCTTGCCGGTGGACAGGGAGATGGCGGCCGGACTGGGCGAGTAGCCGAGGCGCTTGGCCGCTTCCAGGATGCGCCGGCGGGTCTCCTGGCTGGCGCCGATGGTGCGGGAATGGCCTCCCAGCACAATCGAAGCGGCACTGAGCGACACGCCCGCTTCGCGTGCTACATCTTTCAATCGCGCCATGGGTTCTGTTCCTCCAAAGAATGATTCAGCACTATATCAGGAGCGATATCCGATGTCAAAAAGCTCCGTCTATTTCTTCCCGGCTCCGCTCAAGGCATTTCCCGTGCCGATCACGATGGCGTGGGTTGTGTAGGAAGCGCCGGAGACGGCGTCCACACCCTGGACCGATTGTTTTTCGACGATCATAGCCGGGACGACCTGCAGGGTGTTGAGCGGCCAGTCTTCCTTGGTCTCAACCACCTTGACCGACTCGATGCGGCCTGCCTTGACGGCCACCTCCACCTTGACCGGCGCCCGGTACCCGATCCCTTCCCCCCGGTAGGTGCCGTCGGGGATTTGCTTGAGGTCCAGCTTTTCGAGCCCCTTGATGCCTTCAAGGCGGTTCGAGGCGCAGGCGAACCATCGGGGGAATCGGCCCGGCCTCTTGGGATCAACCGGAACCGACAACATTTTCTGATACCAGGTTGCCGCTTCCGCATAGCGCCCGTTGTAGCGGCAGGCGTCGCCCGCATCCAGGTACACGGCCGGCTCCGCCGGAGTCAGGCGGCGGGCCACCGCCAGCGCCTTGTCCACCTCGCCCATCGCGCCCAGGACGTGGATGGCACGGGGCCCCAATTTCTTGAACCCGCTGAGTTCGGCTAATGCCATCTCGCGGCTGCCGAGTTTCCAGTAGTAATAGCCCAGGTCGGCCGCATCCCGCTCGGATATCTCCCCGGAGGCCGCAGCCTTGCGGTACCAATATGCCCCTCTGGCATAATCATGCAGATAAACGCCATAGATCCGCCCCAGCATGGCCATCGCCCGAGTCCGCGCGTCTTTCCGGTCCTTGTTGACCGTCAGAACGTGGTGCATCAGCTTGCAGCCTTCCTGGTGCCGCGAGGGATTCGGATCGATGGTCTTGATGAAATAGGCGCTGATGTCCTTGTCTGCCACCCAGGCCCGGTTGACCGGAACCGTCCAGGTCAGGTCCAGCGTGGCCGGACAGACCAGGGGCGTCGAGTCAAGCCAGGCGGGCGACTCCTTGCCGGCCTTGTCGATCAGGGCCTCAACGGCCGAACGGGACACGGCGGGCTTCGCCCCGGCCGCCGGTTCGGCCCCCGCGGCGGCGGAAACCAACGCTAGCAGGACCATTCCGGTTCCATATAAAGGCAGGAGATTCATACAGCTTTCCTTGTTTTTCCGCACTAACACAACCCTTACCGCCGTCAGGCCCTCTGGATGTTGGCAGGCAATCCGGCCGTCACCACGCCATCATCGATGCGGCAGGCCCGTTCGCACCCGGATTCAACTCACGCCTTTGCGGGATATGCCCGACTCACGCGCCGGGCGCCAAACGCATCGATGGCCCGGTAGTTGGCGGAATAGATTCCGTCATGCGGAACGCCCGCCGGGATATAACACTCATCGCCGGCCGTCATCCTGACTTTCTTTCCGCCGACCGTGCCGGTGAAGGTCCCCTGCACCACGATGGCGTATTCGTCGTAGTCATGCGTGTGCATCACCGAGACTCCGCCGCGCTTCGACTGCCAGATGACCAACTGCGTGCCATCCACCCCCTCGAACACAAAGCCCTTCAGACCACCGGCCTGGCGGGTTGTTTTCACCGCGTTGCACCGCTTTTGCATAAACAATGGGAACTGGTTCATCGTCTGCCCCTTCATATCTTTTCCTTTATTTAATCAGCAGCCTTGATACTGGTTGGTCGTCGCATGAACCTTGATGTCGCTGGCCGTGAGCACCGCCTCGAGATCGTTCGTCCCGGCGAGCCAGGCGGCATCGAGGGGAACCTCGCACAGATAATGGGCCACCGAGGTCGGCTGCGCGGTCTGGGGATCGAACAACTGCGATTTCAATGCGATGTAGAGGCTGCGCTTGGAGACGTTGCCGGGGTCGCCGGTCTGGCGGGTGAGCGCCGCACAATTGAAGGAGGCGATCATGGGATAGTTCACGGGGCACCGGACCTTGCGGCTGATGCTCTCCGCATTCTCCGTGCGGGGGGGCGGCCCGATGAGGTTGGCGGTCGCGAGCCCGCCCAGATCGGGCAGTGGAATAACCGGCGAAACGGCGCCCAGGAATTGACCCGGTTCAATGGCGGCAAAGGTGTCGGCCTGGAGGGGGACGCCGGGAACCGAAGCGCCCTCTTCCAGTTCGATATAGTGAAGCAGGATGACGGTGTCCTCGCTGCGCAGGGCGACGAGGAGGCCGTTGAACGTTGTTCCCGGCTCTTTCTGGAGGATGACCGAGGGCTGCTCCCACGACGCACTGAGATCGTGGCTCTGCCTGGCCTGGGGCACGCCATCCGTCCCCACCGGGCGCAGTTCAAGTCGCAGCCCCGGATAGTGCCGTCGCAAGACATCGAAACCATCGATGCGGATCACAATCGCGTCCGGATACTGGACCGCCGAAACGGGGTTCGTGATCGCCACGGAAGGCTGGCCGCCCTGGGCGGCCCCGCCGACAAGAAAGGCCGCCAGAACGCCAGCCAGCACAACTTTGCCGGAACTAGTCATCGTATCATCAGAGCGGTTCCGCGTGGAGTATAAGGCAACACGTCACGACAATCCCCTAGATGATTTTTTCCGCGCCCGCCGACTGGGCGGCGCCGAGCGCCTTTAGAAAGTCTGCGACCCCGAACGAGATGAGCCGCACATCGCTGCTGAACGGGATGAACCGGCCGCCCTGGCGGATCGTGCGCTGGGCGTGGGAAAGCTGCGAGAAATGGCCGCCCGCGGCCACGCCGTGCTTCGCGGCGGTGTCCACAATCGTCTTCATCATGGCGATGAATTCGGGACTGTCCCGCTCTTCGGGGATGCCCATCGAAACGGTCAGGTCGTTGGGTCCCACGAAAACCGCGTCGACGCCGGGAATGGAACAGATGGCGTCGAGATTTTCAACGGCTTTCACCGACTCGATCATCGGGCAGCACAGTGTGTTGGCGCACTTGGCCTCGACGTACTGGCGGGTTTTTTCGCTGGGCCACTCGCCGCGGGTGATCAGGCGTTCGAGGGCCTCGCCCTTGAGCGGGCGGCAGCGCACGGCCGCCACCATGCGCTTGAGCGCTTCCACATTCTCGGCATACGGAATGACCACGCCGTCGGGAAAGGAGTCGCACGCCTTGGCCACTTCCCAGGGGTCGTTGTTGTGGATGCGCACGAGACAGGCGATGCCCTTGGTCTGGAGGGCAAACTGCATGCCGTTGAACGCGCCCATATCCAGCGAATTATGCTCGATATTGACGACGACAAAATCCAGGCCGCGGTCGGGGAGCGCCTCCACGACGGCCGGGTTGTTCGTGTATTGCAGGAAAAACCCGATGGCCGTGCCGCCCGAGGCGAGTTTCTGTTTCAGATGCAGTCCGCTCATAGTGCGTGTCTCCGATTACCATTCATTAGCGTATCATGAACAACCCGCCCAGCGGCGGCTCGCCATAGGCGAACCCGCCTGTCGTTACAACAAAATCGTCAAGCCGGCAAGGCCGATCGCCCTGGATCTTGAACCCCGAAATTTTCTTCGCCCCCCCGCCGCCCGCGCCCGGGCTGTTGGCGCACACGTACCAGGGGCCTGGAGCGGTCAGGTTGGTCGGACCCGCCACCCCGTATACCGATGCATGCACCTTGCCGTCCAGCGCCGGCCTGAACAACGTATGCCCCGCGGTATTGCTGGTATAGTCAAACTGGATGCTGACGCGCACCCACTGGCCGGTCGCGTACGAGGCGCTTCCCATCGCCGTCCAGCGCTGCGTCCACGTGCCGCCGTTGTCGTAAAGATGCCAAACCTGAATAACCCCCTGGGTGTCCACGCACAGGCCCAGTTGGACCGGGCTGGTCAGCGCCACGGGCGCCGCCCCGTTAGTCGTCTGCAGCATGAAGTCAACGCCGGCGTTCTCGTTCGATGCGCCGGGCAAGTCATTCTGAAGCGTCTTGGCGACCTGAAGCACGCGGCTATGCGCGGCCTGGCTGATCGGATACCCGGGCGGCAACCTGGCCTTGTAGGTGAGCGCCGTCACGATGCCCGCACCCGCCTCGCCGCTCCAGCCGTTCGTTCCGACAACGTCGGCTCCCGATGCGTAGGTCTCGAACGAATCGCTGACGGGCAAACCGGGCGTCGCCGGCGCGGTAACCGTTAAGAGTGCGTTCGAACTGGTCACGCTGCCCGCCGCGTTGCTCACGACCACGGAATACAGGGTTCCGCTGCTGCTGATGACCGTTGCCGCGGTGGTATGCGAGGAGGCGGTGGCTCCGCCGATGGCGACGCCATTCGTCCGCCACTGGTAATAGAGCGGCGCCGTGCCCGTCGCCGTCACGCTGAAGGCCGCCGTCTGGCCCGCGATCACCGCCTGGTTGGTCGGCTGCGCGATGATCGCGGGCGCGACGGGCGCCGCCGTGACCGTCAGCGTGGCATTCAAACTGGTGACGCTGCCCGACGCGTTGCTCACGACCACGGAATAGAGGGTGCCGCTGTCGTTGATGACCGTTGCCGCGGTGGTATGCGAGGAGGCGGTGGCCCCGCCGATAACGACGTCGTTCGTGCGCCACTGGTAATACAACGGGGGCGTTCCCGAAGCGGTGACGCTGAACGCCGCCGTCTGGCCGGCGGTGACCGACTGACTGGCGGGCTGCACGCTGATCGCGGGGGGCAGCAGAACGACGGTCAACGCCGCGTTCACGCTGGTCACCACTCCCTGCGCGTTGCTGATCACCACGGAGTAGAGCAGTCCGCTATCGCCGAGGGCCGCGGCCGGCGTGGTGTGCGAGGCGCCGAGGGCATAGACGATATCGATCCCATTGGTCCGCCACTGATAGGAAAGCGGCGGCGTGCCCGAAGCCGTTACGTTGAAAGTCGCCGTCTGGCCGACGCCGACGGTCTGGCTGGTCGGCTGAACGACGATCGCGGGAGCCACGGAATTGGTCGTCACCGTCAGGAGCGCCGGGCTGCTGGTTACGCTGCCGGGCAGATAGCCATCCCCGTTGTAATCCGTTTTATGGCTCACGGTCACCCGGTAATAATTCCCGCTATCGTTGGTCGTGACCGTCGCCGAATACGTGACGTTGGTCGCCAGGCTGATGTTCGCCCAACTGCCCGCGGGAACCTGTTTTGCCCACTGGTAGAGCAGGCCGCCTGGGGGAACCACCGCGCTGACTCCCACCGTGAACGTGGCCGCCTGGTTATCCAGCACCGACTGATTGAGCGGCTGGACCGTGATGGTCGGCGGAGGAACGTTAACTGTCAACGTCGCGACCTCGCTGGTCACGCTCTTACCCGACGCGTCGGTCACCACAACGGAACAGGTCGCCCCGTTGTAGGCGTCATACGTCGAGATGTAATGGTGTTTCGGAGTTGCCGGGTTCGCGGTATACGAATCGCCCCACCCCCCCGATAATGCCGTCGCATTCCATTTCCACAGGTAGGTATAGGGCAGAGTCCCCCCGGAAGCCGTCACGGTGAATAACGCGCGCTGCCCGACGTCCACGGCCTGGCTCGCGGGTTGCGCGGCAATAGCCA
>JBIIYJ010000098.1:0-16649 GCA_044346855.1 Kiritimatiellia bacterium | reverse complement strand
CGGCTGTCTGGAGGGGCGCTGCGATGGAAGATGGTTGTGCATGCGCATGAGGCGTCGCAGAGCTCCGCCCTCCGTATGACTTGCATGCAACAGCCAAACGGAGGGGCGAGCTCCGCGAGCCCTCATGCGCCAGACGTGCGCCAGACATGGGCATGAGGCGTCGTGGGGACTTGCCGGGTAGCGACGCCGCGTCTGCTACTCGGCTCCGCCCTCCGTATGACTGGCATGCAACATCGACAGTCGAAATTGTCCGCGTCGGAAGTTGGGGTTACCACTCTTTCCTGAACTGGATTCCGATGGTGCCGGATTCATTGTCATCCTGGCTTTGTTCGTGCATGAGCCAGACGCGTTCGCCGAGGAGGCCGACTTCGATGCGCTTGAGTTCGTAGGTCCCTTCGGCGGGGTCCCAGTCGATGGACGTTTTCAGGACGGGTGTGGAGGAGGGCGCGCCATAGGGGTTTTTCGACCAGAGGCGGCGCAGGGCGGCGACCTGGTCGGTGCCGATGGTGACCGTCCGGATTCCGTCCTCCGCGGCCTGCTCGCGCCAGGCGAATTCGCCGTCCTTCTCGACGAACACGAGGGGCACGCCCGCACGCGCGATGGCCAGGGCGACCGAGGAGGTTTTCATCAGGAGTCCGTCCGTTTCGAACGGGCCGTGGAGGGCGACCACGTCGACGGTGGTACTGTAGCGGGCGAGCAGGTTCGTTGCCGCCGCGAGGGATAGGGTGTTGGTTCCCAGCGTGACCTGGTTCGTGGAGGCGATCACGATGTCGATCACGCGCAGGGTCTCCTGCGGCTTCACGATGCTGTCGGGCGGTTCGGTGTCGCCGCCAAAACGGAGTCCGACTGCGATCAGCGCCGCCAGGGCCGCCAGGGCTGCCAGGCTCCAGGCGGCTGTCCGCAGTTTCCGACCGGCGGTTGTCTCGTGCAATGGTTTCACGGGTTGCATCTTGCGCAACGCCGGCTCGCATCTCCATGGGGTGAACGCCTAAGCAGGGCCAAGGCTATTACCTTTGCTCGATCGGCACGTAGGCGCGCTTCGGGGTGGCGGTCATATAGGCGGGGCGGATGAGGCGGTTCTGCACGAGTTGTTCGAGGCGGTGGGCGCACCAGCCGGAGACGCGCGACATGGCGAAGAGGGGGGTGTAGACCTCGACGGGGATGTTCATGCAGTCCAGCATGAAGCCGGAGTAGAAATCGACATTGGGCGCGACCTTCTTGCCGGGCTTGGCCTCCTCGAGGATGCGGGGGCTCAGGTCGCCGATGAGGGCGAGCAGGTCGAATTCATCCACGCGGTTGCGGGCGACGGCGAGGCTGCGGGTGACGTCCTTAAGGAGGGTGGCGCGCGGGTCGGAGAGGGTGTAGACGGCGTGGCCGATGCCATAGAGCTTGCCCGACTTGTCCCCGGCCTGCTTGCGGAGCACCCGGCGCAGGTAGGCCGCCACCTCGTCCCGGTCGCGCCAGTCCTTAACCTGGGTCTTGATCTCGGCGAACATCGCCATCACCTGCTCGTTGGCGCCGCCGTGCAGGTGGCCCTTGAGGGAGGCGAGGCCGGCCGTGATGGCCGAGAAGGTGTCCGTCTCGCTCGAGGAGACGGTCCGGACGGTGAACGTGGAGTTGTTGCCGCCGCCGTGTTCCGCGTGCAGGATCAGGAAAAGGTCGATCAGGCGCACCTCCTCGGTCGTATAGCCCTCGCCGGCCCGGAACATGTGCAGGAAATTCTCGGCCAGCGAACCGGCGGACATCGGGTTCATGAGGGTGAGGCTCTTGCCGTGGTATTTGAACTGCATCGAGTGGAAGGCGTAGGCGACGAGCGCGGGGAATTTGGCGATGAGGTCGAGGCTCTGGCGCGTGACGTCGTTGATGGCCGTGGAGTCGGGGGAGGGATCCTCCCCGTAGAGGTTGCAGACGGCGATCTGCAGCGAGTTCATCATGTTGTTGTTGACGATGGACGAAAGGTCGTTGCGGAAGCGGACGGGAAGGGAGCGCCGGGTGGCCAGGTAGTCGGTGAACTGGCCCAGCTGCGAGCGGGTGGGCAGCAGGCCGGTGAGCAGCAGGAAGGCGGTCTCCTCGAAGCCGAAGCCGGTCTTGTGGGCGGCGGCCAGGTCCTCGATGCGGATGCCGCAGTAATACAACTCGCCCTCGGCGTCCGTCTTGCGGCCTTCCGCGTCCTTGGTGTAGGAGATGACGCTGCCCTTGCCCGTCAGGCCGACGATGACGCCCGAGCCGTCGTCGTTGCGGAGGCCGAGCTTGATGTTGTGTTTCTTGATGAATTCGGGATCCGGCGTGTCGCGGCGCTGGATGATCGTGCTGAGGTCGTTCAAAATGTCTGACATGTCTGTCCCCCGGTTAAGATGTGTTCGCCGGCGGGAGGCCACGGACCTCCCACAGGCAGACGGACACTATACAGGCCGGTGGAGCTGTCGTCCATCCGATTCAGGAACCCCATTTACCCGGGGTTCAGGGTTCAGGGTTCGGGGAGAAGGGCAGGCTCAGCGCCTGCGGCGGTAATGGATGGTCATGGTGTGGACCCAGGCCTCGTTGTTCTTCTGCATGTGCGACGTGAAGTCATACTGGTTCGGGCTTGTCAGCTCGATCGTTTCCCGGAACCGGTTGACTTTGCCGGGCTCATCGGGGGAAGGCCCGTCGGCCCGGAGGGTGAGCCGCTTCTGCGCCGCGTCGAGGCTGCCTTCGTAAACCCACAGGTGACTGGTCATGGAGTCGATCCAGGTGCCGACATACCGTCCCTTGGCGGGGTCGTACCCCAGCGCCATGATGCCGGTGAAGGGTTTGTCCATGAAGGAGCCCCGGTTTTCCGTGAGGATCCAGAATCCCCCGATGGGGCGGATGCTTTCCGTTCCGCTGGAGGTCAAGGGCGGCTGGTCCGGCTCCTGGTAGATCTCCACCTCGGCCGTCCATTCGCCGGCCAGTTGCATGAGCCAGTCGTGTTCAGACTGCGGCTCGGGAAGGGCATAGGGTTCGCGTTCGAGTTCAAGGGTCGCTCCCGTCTCGCTGTCACGTTTCATGATCGCCTCGTTGTTGTCGGGTTGATGTCCAGGAAACAGTCTGGCAGGGATAGCGGGCCGGCGCCATCGGCGGTTGACTTGCGTTTCAGGTCGAAAACGCTGAATGGGGGCCTATTCTGGGCATGGACAAACCTGATCGGAATTTGGCATGATACCTCTTGATCCGGATCTGAATCCAAAGGGGCGTGCGGTATGAGCGGGGGAAAAACCAGGAAAACGCCGGGCATCTCCCACGATGAGGATGTCGGGCTGGTCGGCATGTGGCAGGTGATCCTTTACAACGACGACGTCAACGAGGCGGATTATGTCGCGCAATGCCTCCGGCGCGTTTTCGGGCACGGCGAGCAGCTGGCGCAGAAGATCATGCTGGAGGCGCACCGCCGCGGCCGGGCGATCGCGGAGGTCGAGGAGCGGGAGAAAGCCCAGCTCCACAAGGAGCAGCTTCATTCCTGCGGCCTGACCGCCTCGATCGAACCCATCTGAGGCCCCCCCGTGATCTACCGCCTGACAGACCGACTGGCCTTCCCCGATCCGCGCTGCACGGACGAGGAGGCGGTCTTGGCGGTGGGCGGGGATTTGAGTGTTGACCGGCTCCGGCTGGCCTACAACCATGGCATTTTTCCGTGGATCCTCGGGGGAAAACTCATTGAATGGTGGTGCCCGGATCCGCGCTTCGTCCTTTTCCCGGAGAAGCTCAAGGTCAGCAAGAGCCTGGCCAAGGTGATCAAGTCGAACCGCTTCGAGGTCACCTTCGACCGTGATTTCGCGGCGGTGATCGAGGGCTGTCGGGCGGTTCCGCGGCCCGGCCAGCCGGGCACCTGGATCCGGAAAGAGGTTGTGAAGGCGTTTTGCGACTTTCACAAGGCCGGACAGGCTCATTCCGTGGAAGTCTGGCAGGAGGGCGTTCTGGCGGGGGGGCTATACGGGGTTTCGGTGGGCCGCTGCTTCTGCGGGGAGTCCATGTTCGCCAGGGTCTCGAACGCCAGCAAGGTCGGGTTTGTGGCGCTGGTCAACCGGTTGCGCGAAAAGGGCTGCCCGCTCATCGATTGCCAGATGCCAACCGATCACCTGGCGAACTTCGGCGCCGAGCCGATCCCCCGGAGCCAGTTCCTTGACTTGCTTGAACAGGCGCGGAGCTAAGCGCCCATGGATAATAGCATTGCGGCAGGCTTGACAGGCGTTTATGATGACAGAACTACGAGGAAGTGAATCATGAAACGTAAACTGATCGTCGTTTGGATTGTGGTTTTGTGCGGTGCGGGAAATGCTGTTTTCGGGGCCGACGGCACCTGGACCAACATCGCCGGCGGAAACTGGTCCACGGCAGGGAACTGGAACGGCGGCGCGATTGCGGACGGCGCGGACAGCACCGCCTATATCACGGCCAACATCAACGTGAACCGGACCGTTGCGAACGATGTGCCCCGCACGATCGGCAATCTCGAGTTTTCCGACGGCGGGATCAGCGGGTTTACCTGGTTCCTCGGAGGCGGTTCCGCCCTGACGCTCTCGGCGTCCGGCACGCCCCAGATCCGGTGGGGCACGCCGGTCGAGTTGTATGCGACGCTCGCGGGGGCGACCGATGTCGGGTTTGCCGGCGCGTCGACCCCGTTCGGGGGAACCCAGAACGTTTCCGTGAGAGGGACCAACACCTATACCGGCGTCACCACCTTGAGGCGGGGAAACATGACGGTCTGGGGGAACAACCCGTCCGGCGCCAACAGCGCGCTGGGAAACGCCTCCTCCGCGATCCAGGTCGGGGACGGCGGGACGCTCGTCACGGATAATCTCCAGTTCCTGATGGACGGCGACAAGGCCGATTTCGCAAGGCCCCTGGTCGTCAACAACGCCGGCAACTCGGTGGCCATCGGCAACCTGGCCAACAGCGGGTACACCATGGTCTGGAGCGGCGACATCACGCTCAACCGGAGCGTGCTGCTGGCCAGCCATGCGACCGCCATGCGCATGACCGGAAAAATCACGGGGCCGGGCGGCTTTGTGAAAACGGACAGCGCGCTCAGCGGGTTCGTTGTGCTGCAGGGGAGCAACGATTTTTCCGGGGATGTCACGATCAGCCGCGGGACCCTGATTGTGGCCCATTCCAATGCGCTGGGGACCGCCACAACCGCGGTCCAGCTGGGCGATGTCAATACGACCAGCGCGGAAGTCTGGCTGAGGGTCACGAACGGAATCACGGTAAGCCGGGATGTCCGCGTTTCGGCGAATGGCACGGGGCTGGCGGGCATCGGCTCGGGTTATGCCGGCGTCTCGGGGGGTTACAGCGGCGCCATCACGCTTGAGCGGACGCTCACGGGGGACGCTATCGGCGGGAGCCGGATCAGCCTGGTCGGACCCATTTCGGGAACGGGCGGATTTGTCATGGGCGGCAATTCCGACGGGCACATCCTCGTCCTGAACCCCACCAACTCCTATACGGGCGACTCCACGCTGCTGCATTGCATCGTCACCGTTTCCAACGTGCTCCAGAAGGGGCAGAACAGCCCGCTTGGCAATTCGACCAACGCCATCATCCTGGGCGGCCAGGCTGCCGCCAACAGTCCGTCGTTTTATGTGGATTTCAACGGGGTCATGGACCGCGATATCCGCGTCCCGTGGGCCGCGAGCTCGGTCAAGATCGCGACCCGGTTCGCCACCAACCTTGTGGTGTCCGGAAACCTGGCTCTGGTGAGCAACGCGATGACCACCATCAGCGCGGACAACGCCGTCAATCGCATCGAGTGGTCGGGCTCCTTTTCCGGCACCGGGACGGTGCAGAAAAGCGGGGCTGGCACCCTGGTGCTGTCGGGGGATAACAGCGCGTTTGCAGGGGGAATCAACCTCGCGGCCGGGACGCTGCGCCTGAACAGCGCGGCCCCCATCGGGAACGGGCGCTTCCAGTTCACCGCCTATAATACGCGGCTGGAAAACACCTACGGGCCCTATGTCTTCACGAATGGAGTGGAATTCCTCCGGCCGGCGTATTATTACGGCGCGGACGACATCGTTTTTCTGGGTGAGAAGAAAATCAACGCCAACTTGGACAAGATCCCCATTCATGTGGACCAGACCAATGCGCTGCTGGCCTTCCGGGGGAATCTCGTCAGACTCGATCGCGACTGCGGCATTGAAAAGAACGGGGCCGGCCTGGCGGAGTGGGGCGGCACCAATCTGACGGCCGCGTTCACGAATCTGGTCACCATCAACGCGGGTGTTTTGCGCGCCATCGAGGGGCCCGGCATTTCAATCCTGAGCCCGATCCGGCTCTTCGGCGGCATCTGGGAAAGCACGGGGCTCTGCACCCGCGCGCTGGGTTCGGGGTCCGGGCAGCTTTACTGGTCGGGTTCAAGCGGCGGATTCTCGGCCTACGGGGCCCCGTTCAGAATTGACCTTTATGGCTCCGCCTCCAACCTGCACCTCTGGGGCGCCGGCAGTTTCGTCTCGGCCGCGCTGGAGTTCGGTTCGGTCCGGTCGGACAATCCCGTGACGTTCGCGGATCGCATCGACTTGAACGGCGCGAGCCGGACTCTCCGGGTCTACGACAACACCAACTCCCTTGCCGACAGGGCCGTCCTTGCGGGAGGGCTCCAGGGCAGCACGGTTCACGGCATCACGAAGCTGGGGCCGGGCGCGCTGGCGCTGGGCGGCACGAACACCTATCTTGGGAACACCGCCGTCAACGAAGGGACCCTGCTGGTCGACGGGGAGCTGGATTACGCCGCCACCGCCGTCGTGCAGTGCAAGAGCAACGCCTGGCTGGGCGGGCGGGGGACCATCCGGCGGCCCGTGACGCTCGATGCGGGCTTTGCCGGTTTCGATTGGGCGGATGCGCCCGGGACCCTGACGATCGCGACGAATCTGGCGCTGCCGAAAGCCTTCGCCTACAATTTCCGCCGGACGGCCGGGCAGGTTCCGCTGGTGACTGTCACCGGAACCCTGACGGCGTCCAACGCGGTGACGGTGAACGTCTTCGGTGAGAAACAGCCGACGTTGGTCCTGTTTACGGCCGGAGCCTTGGCTGGGACGCAGAACCTGACCAACTGGGTTGTGACGGGATCGGCCAAGCCCTATACGGTCAAGGTCGCGGGGACGTCCATCATCGCCAGCTACCCTCCGTCCGGCGCCATTATTATGATCCGATGAGCGGTGGCCGGTGAGCGGGGAGCCGTGATCGGTGATCAGTGATCAGTAACCAGTGTAGGGGCGGTGCTCGTCGCCGCCCGCCCTTCCCGGCCCAACAGCGCCAACATCCATCGCGATTGCCGCAAGTCGTTCGCAAATAACGATCACCACGAAGATACGAAGTGGGGGGCCACGGAAGGAACGAACCCGATCCCAGGGGACCTTCCTCGTTTTTCTACGTGCTCTTCGTGTTAATCCGGGGCTTTCTTGCAGATCATCCGCATTGTCGTCTGCCACTCCATCGAAAGCGCCCTTGGGGAGAGAAGAGGCGGGGCTTGTCCTGTAGTAGACGCGGCGTCACTACAGGGCAAGCCACGCACCCCCGAAAGAGAAGAGTAACACGGTGGAACACGGCGAACGGCGGACACGGTGGAACACGGTTAAGAGAAGAGTTGGCGGGGAAGCCCCGCCGCCCCCGAAAGAGCCTGTAGTAGACGAAGCGTCACTACAGGGTGTCCGGAAGAGGAGAATCAAAGGGGGACGGGGTTCGGGGGTGTGGGGCTTCCCCACAAAGGAAAACTATTTAGAGCAACCTTACATCGCGTTCCCGCCCCAAGGGAACAACTCGCTGCCGTTGAAACCGTGTCCCCTTCGCCGTGTTCCACCGTGTAATTCTTCTCTGGAACGAAGTGAGGTGCCCCTAATGGAACGAATCCGATCCCAGGGGCCTTCCTCGTTTTTCTTCGTGCTCTTCGTGGTTTCCGTTCGAAGTTCAGCGTTCGGAGTTCGATGTTCGGAGTTCGAACCGTGTTAGGCGCGGTCAGGACATGGGTAATTCTTCTTCTGGTGTCAGGACCGGCTCTTCCGCCATTTCATCGACCGGCTCTGCGCCTGACTTAGTCGAGTCTATTTTGAAGTAGGCCGTGGAGGTGTAGCCGTGGCGCTTGCCGAAATAGTCCGTCACGCTCCAGCGGTAGCCGCCGTCGGACAAATCGGCCGCGGGGCGCCAGGCCGGATCGGTTCCGGCGGGCGGCTGGGAGACCCACCGTTCGCGGAGCTGAACGTAAGACTTGGTCTTCCAATTATACTTCTGCAGTCTCATCCGGTAGACGGTCGCGCCCTTGGTCCGGGTCCACGAAAGCTTCCAGGGGGTCCGCGACAGGGTGTCGCGCTGGTCCGGTTTCATGAGGCGGTCGACCAGGATGGTCACAGGGGCCGACCAGGGGCCCAGGCCGGCGTCGTTTTTCGGCTGCACCAGCAGTGTGTGGTAGCCTGGCTGGAAGAAGCGGATCAAGGAAAGGTTCGTCTCGCCCACGTTGTGATAGACGTCGAGAGTGGCCCCGTTATAGAGCAGCTTGACCTTGTAGCTGTCGGCGGTCTCGGACGGGGTCCAGACGCAGTCGAGCGTTCCGTTGCCCGCGGGGATGGAGTCCTTTGCGCCGGGCTGCGTGATCGCGGTCGCGCCGGGGAGGAGGACCTGGAATTCCGTGAGGGGCGACCAGGCGCCTTCGAGCGTGTCGCCGCCGCGCACGCGGCCGGCCCGCACCCGCCAGGAGTAGAGGCCCGCCCCCAGCGACTTCCGCCATTGGGCGAAGTGGGTGAGGGCGGCGGGAGCGGCGCCGGTGACGGCAAGAGTCCCGAGCAGGTCGCTGTCGCTGAACAGCTGGATCGTGTAGCGGGTGGCTTCAGGATCGAGGCCTTCCCATTGGAAAACGGGGGCCAGGGCGGCGTCGAACCGGGAGGCGGGCGCGAGCGGCGCGGGGGTGGCGGGCGGAATGGAGAAGAGCAGGGGCTTCGACCAGGGCGAGTCGCTTCCCGCCCAACCGGCCTTGACGCGCCAGGAATAGCGGCCGACGGCCAGGTCGGTGGCCGACGTCCAGGTCGTGCCGGGAACGGTGGCGGTGGAGAGGGTGTCGCCGTCCCGCGTCAGCCTGACTGTGTATTTATCGGACTGGATGCGGGCCCATTTGAATACGGGGGAGCGGGTGCCGCTCACGGTCCCGTCGGGCGAGAGGGGCACGAGTGCGGCGACTTTCAATTTGCGGTACATGATGTGCTTGTTGAAGTAGACGAGGTGGATGTCGCCGTTGCGGTCCGTGGCCACGCCGGGCGAGCGGCCGGAGGCGACGGTCATCGGGGCTGTCGAGACGCCGTCCTGCGACAGGTAGCACACCTTGATGCGGTTGTGGGCGCTCCAGAAGACGAACGTTCCGCCGTTGCGGGCGGGCGCGAATTGCGTCCCCGAGCGGCCGTCCCAGGTGGCTTCGCGGTCGAGCGTCTTGAGCGCGTAGGGGTTGAAGAGCATCCGGCTTCCGTTCCAGACGTTGATCACCTGCCTCCGGCCGAACACGCTGCCGATGTAGGCGATGCGGGGGTCGACCAGGTCGATCCCGAGGCCGGGATGGCAGTAGTCATCCCCCTGTTCGGGATAGCTCCGGTACTCGGCCCAGGGCACGGGAGGCAGGCCGGCCTTGTAGCGCAGGCTGTTCTGGTAGCGGGAGGAGAGCATGCTGCTGCCGTTCATGGCGGTGTGCCAGACCCCGTCGGCGTAGGAGCGCCCGGGGGGGATGTCGAAACGCGGGGCGTACGATGCGATCTTGAACCGGACCTTCTCGCCGCCGTGGCCGGCGTTGATGGAGCCCTTCCCGAGCGTGTCTCCGGCCGTGTTCAACATCTCCCAGTTGCCGAATGTGCCGAGCACGACGCCTTGGCCCGGATACTTGGCGTCGGTGGAGACGAGGCCCATGCCCTTGTAGACGCTGACGAACCGGAAGAACGCTTCCCGGGGCGTGGGGTCGGTGGCCACGTCGTCGAAGAGCCAGACCGCCTGGCCGTGCATCGAGCCGTATTCCTTGATGCCCGTCTTGCAGGAGACCCAGGCGCGGTCCCGGGCGTCGATCTCGATCTGGCCGATGTAGAGGCGCGAGGCGTCGTAGCGGCTTCCGCGCACGCCGTTGGCGAAGTTCCCGCCCGTCCAGCGGCCGTTGACCCGATGGTATTTCATCATGCTGAAGCCCAGGCCGGAATCGGCCACCATGTGGGGCTGGTTCCGGGAGTCGGTGGCCACCGAGGGGTGCTCCATGTAGGGGGCGTCGACGAATTCCTCGGGCCCGATCGACGTGATGACCGGGATCTGCGCGGACAGGATTTGAGCCGTGAGAGCTCCGATCGACAGGAGGGCGAAACGCGTTGGCAGCATACAGGATCCTTTGCGATGAGAATGAAGGGAGTCAACGTCCGGGTCCAACGATAGACGGCCCGCATTACAGGACTCAAACGGCTGGATTACAGAAACGTAATATGACGGGTCTTGGAAAACGGGCCGGCAGCTGGTAGGATGGCGGCTATGAGAATCCTGGTGGTCGAAGACGAAAAGAAGCTGGCCGGATTCATCCGCAAGGGATTCGAGGACCAGGGCTACACCGTGACCGTCAGCCATGACGGCGACGAAGCCCACAACCTCCTGCGGGTGGAGGCCTTCGACATCGTCCTTCTGGATATCATGCTGCCCGGCCGCGACGGCCTCAGCATCCTCAGGAGCCTGCGCGACCGGAAGAACACGGTGCCGGTGATCCTGGTGACCGCGCGCTCGGAGACCAACGAGCGGGTCGAGGGGTTGAACCTGGGCGCCGACGATTACATCGCCAAGCCGTTCTACATGGACGAGCTGCTGGCGCGCATCCAGGCGGTCCTGCGGCGCACGTCGGGCGAGCGGCTCAGCCTGCTTCGGGCGGGGGACCTGACGGTCAACCTGATTGCTCGCGAGGTGCGGCTGGGAACCGCGGAGATTCTCCTGGCGCCCCGCGAATTCAGCCTGCTTGAATATCTGATGCGGTCGCCCGGGAGGGTCTTCACCCGGTCCCAGATCCTGGAGCATGTCTGGGGTTACGGGTTCGATCCCGGCACCAACCTGGTCGACGTCTGCCTCCAGCGGCTCCGGGCGAAGATCGATCCGGCGGGCACCGGCTCGCCGATCGAAACGGTCCGGGGGGTGGGGTACCGCTTCCGGAAGCCGGAGGACACCTGATGCCGCAATCCTTCCGGCTCAAGATCGGACTGCTGAGCATGTGCCTGTCGGGCCTTCTGCTGCTGGGGTTCGGCCTCTTCTCCATCTCGGCCCTCGACCAGGTCGGCTGCGAGCGCATCGACCGCGAACTCAGGGTGCTGGCCGACGCCCAGGTCCGCAAGGTCCATCCCCCCGGCCACTGGCGGCGCTTCGAGGAGTCCCTGTGGTCCATTTACGGGGATGACGCGGCGCGGCAATTCGCGTTCAAGGTGACGCTCCCGAACGGCGAGCTGCTCTACGCCTCGGGCGGGGAATTGCGCAGCACGCCGCTCAAGGCCCTTCCCCTGTCGCTGGCGTCGGCCCCGGAGAACGTCCTTGAAGCGGCCCCGGCCGAGAATGGCGACTCCGCGGCGGCCGCCAAGGCTGTCCCTCTTTCAAACGATACGGCCGCGTTGCCCGCCCCCCGCCCGGAGGGCCAGGCGGTCCATCCGACCCCCCCCCGCCGGATGCAGGTGCGGGGCCCCGTTTTCAAGACCCTGAAGGGGCCGGGCGACGATTGGCGCGCCATGACCCTCGCCAACCCCGAGGTGACGCTCAGCCTCGCGATGAACCTGTCGGGGGTGCATGACGAGACGCTTCAATTCCGGGCCGCCCTCCTGGTGGCCGTGCCGCTGGGGCTGCTGCTGATCGTGGCGGGCGGCTGGCTGATCGGGCACCTGGCGCTGCGCCCCATCAAGCGGATCGCGCGGACGGCCGAATCCCTCACGGCCAGCCGGCTGCACGAGCGGATTCCCGCGGGGAACGCCGACACGGAGTTCAAGAGCCTGATCGTGCTGATCAACGGGATGCTTGAACGGCTTGAGCGCAGCTTCCAGCAGGCCACCCGGTTCAGCGCGGACGCCGCCCATGAATTGAAAACCCCCTTGGCGATCCTCCAGGCGCAGGTCGAGCGTTCCCTCCAGCGGGCGGCCGACGGCTCCGTCGAGCAGCGCGAGTATGCCGGGCAGCTCGACGAGGTGCAGCGGCTGAAGTCCATCCTGGCCAAGCTGCTGCTGCTGGCCCAGGCGGACGCGGGACAGCTTCCGCTCGCGCCCGGGCGGGTCGACCTGGCCGAGCGGGTCCGGGCGGCGGCCGAGGACGTGCGGATGTTTGCCGCGGACCGCACGATCACCGTCAAGGCGCCTCCGGAACTGGCCGTCAAGGGAGACGCGGACCTGGTGAACCAGCTGATCGCGAACCTGGTTTCCAATGCGGCCAAGTTCGGCGCTCCTGACGGGGCGATCGGACTCGAGCTGGTTCGGAGGGAGGGCGCGGCGGTGCTGACCGTCTCCAACGCCGGCTTCCCGATCCCGGATGAGGACAGGGGCCGGATTTTCGAGCGTTTCTTCCGGGGAGACCGGTCCCGCAGCCGCAAGATCGGGGGAGCGGGGCTGGGGCTGAGCCTGGCCCGGGAAATCGCCCGGGCGCACGGCGGCGACCTGGTTCTGGAGCGGAGCGATGCGGCGCTGACCGTGTTTAAGCTGACGCTACCGACGGCGGGTTAGGCGCGTTCAGGGTCGCGCCGGACATCGTTTCTAATAAAGGTACTCCCCCGCGTGTCGCCAGTTTCTTTCTTGCCAGCCGGGGCGCCCCTGTGTTTTACTTCGGAAGCACAGGCGAAGTGTAGCTAATCGGGGGACAGACCATGACAGCCGGCAATGCCTCAACCAGTCCTGACGGAGTCGGGAAACCCGCTCCGGCCTCCCCGCCGGGGCCTTCCGCGAAGCCGTTCGGGCTGGCCGTGAAGGCCATCCTGCTCGATCCGGCCGGCCGCACGCTGCTCATCCGCCGTTCCCCGGCGAGCCGGCACTTTGCCGGCGCCTGGGAGTGGCCGGGCGGGAAGGTCGATCCGGGGGAGGATTTCGCGGCGGCCGTGAGGCGCGAGGCCCTGGAGGAAACCGGCCTCGACGTGGAGGTCACGGGGTTCGCCGGAGCCGTGGGCTTCGAGATGCCGAAGGCCCATGTCGTCATGCTTTTCATGGAGGCGCGGCTGGCGGGGGGGACGCTGGCCCTGAGCGGGGAGCACGATGCGGCCGAGTGGGCGCCCCTGGGCGGGCTTGCCGGCTTCGCGCTGGCCGACCAGGTGCGCGCGTTCATGCTGGACTATGCGGGGAAGCGGGCCGGCGGGGCGTGAGCCTCGTCGCCGCGCGGGGTTCCAATTCAGGAGGGCGAAAGACATGGGCGCCGACATGACGGGGATCAGTCCGGAGGAATTGAAGCGGCAGGTCGAGAGCTACCGGGACGCCAAGCGCGACCATTACGACCGCTATGCCGCGGTGCTGAAGGCGGCGCTCGAGCGGGCCTGCTCGGTCCATCTTCCCGAGGCGTTCGTCCAGGCGCGGCCGAAATCCGTGGCCAGCTTCGCCGAGAAATGCGTCCGCAAGGCGGCGCGCTATCCGGACGCGGTGAACCAGATGACCGACCTGTGCGGCGGCCGCATCATCGTCCAGACGCTCGACCAGGTGAAAGCGGTGCGCCGGTTCATCAAGGCCAATTTCACGATTGTCGAAGAGGATGAGAAGGGGGCCGATTTCGCCGATGCCGAGTTCGGCTACCGCGACGTCCACTACATCATCCGGCTCGATCCCGCCCGGTGCGGCGCCCTCGGCATCGGGGCGGCCGACCAGGCCGCGATCGGCGACCGCCGGGCGGAAATCCAGGTCCGCACCTGGGTCCAGCACGCCTGGGCGGACATCCTGCACGACCGCCTGTACAAGACGAAGTTGAAGGCCCCGCGCGAATTCCGCCGGCTGGCGGGGCTGCTGGCCGCGCTGATGGAGGACGGGGACCGCACCTTCGACCGGCTGGCCCTGGACATCGACGGCATGCTGGCGAATTTCAATGCCTACGCCGCGCGCGAGGATGTCGAGCGCGAGATCGGGATCCAGACGCTCATCCTGGACAACGTGGACGGGGCCCGGAAGGCGTCCGGGGCGCTCACGCTGGCGCGGCTGCTCGCGGCCCGGGGCGACTACGGGCGCGCCCTCGAGCTCCTGGAGCCGCACGCCGGGGTCGCGGGCCCCCTGCGGGCGGACCTGCTTGTCGAGCTGGGTTATGCCGGCTGCAAGGCCGCCCTTGCGGACCCGGCTTCCGCCGGCTTCGGGCGCGGGGTGGCGCGGCTGCAGGAGGCCGTGGCGCTCTGCGGGGACGCCGAGGCGGCCAACCCCCTGAATCTGCGCCGGCACACCAGCCTGCGCGCGCGGGCGCTGGCCCGGCTGGCCTGGGCGCTGGAGGCGGCGGGCGGCAGGGTGCACGAGGCGCGGGCGCATTACCAGGAAGCGCTGGAGCTGGAGCCCGGCAATCCCTATTACCTGGCCGACGTGATCGGCCACGAGATCAACTGGCTGCGCCGGAAGGATGTCGTGGGCGCCATGCGCGCCTCCATCCGCTCGGCCCTGGCCACGTGCCGCGAGCATATCGAAAACGGAACCGAACTGCCCTATGCCTGTTTCACCGCCGGCCGGCTCCGCCTGCTGCTGGACGAACCTCTCGAGGCGCTGGGCGACTACGCCCGCGGCGTCGCGCACAGTTTGTCGTGCACCGCGTGCGTGCCCCCCGATGTGCTGGAGGCCGAGGAGCGGTGGATCCGGCGCGTCATCGAACCGGATGCTCCAACCGGCGGCTATGCGTGGGCGCTGTCGTTCCTGGCCCTGGCCCGCCGCGCGAAGGCCGGGGCGTTCGGGACGCCGTCGGCGCAGGCGCCTCTGAAGGCGCCCGTTCTCCTGGTGTCGGGCGGGGCGGTCACCCTGGACCGGGAGGGCGCCGAGCGCTTCCAGGCGATGCTGGTGGAGGCGCTGGCGGGCTTCCGGGGTACCGTCATTTCGGGCGGCACCCGGTGCGGTGTGCCGGGGTGCGTGGGCGCCGCCGCGGAAGCGCTGGGCGGGGCGCGCCTCTGCTCCCTGGTCGGCTACCGCCCCCGCGTGCTGCCGGATGATGTCGCCCGCGACGAGCGGTACGACCGCGCCGTGCCGTGCGACGAGCCCGGCTTCACGCCGGGCCAGTTCCTGAGGAGCTGGGAGGATCTGTTTGACGCCGGCGTGCGGCCGGAGTCCATCTGCCTGGCCGGGTATGGCGGCGGGCCCCTCAGCGCGGTGGAGTACCGGATTGCGCTGGCCCTGGGCGCCACGGTGGGACTGGTCGACTCCTCCGGCGGGGCCGCGAAGGCGCTGCTGGCCGACTCCCGGTGGGCCGGGCAGCCGAACCTGCTGGCGATCCCCCCCGATCCCCAGACCCTGCGGGCCCTGATCCACCCGCCCGTGGCGAATGCCGCCATCGAGGCGCGCCTGGACGAGATGGCCATGCTGTTCCACGCCGACTATGTGAAAAACAGCACCGGCCGGCTGCCGGAGCCGATGAAGCCGTGGGCGAAGCTCAAGGAGACGTTCAAGACGGCGAACCGGGAGCAGGCTCGCTATTCGGTTCAGATTTTGGAGGCCTGCGGCTTCGGGGTCCGGCCGGCCGCCGCGCCCGCCGATTTCGCGGGCTTCACCCCCGCCGAGATCGAGCGCCTGGCCGAACTGGAGCACGGGCGCTGGAATGTGGAGCGCCTGCGCAACGGCTGGCGCTACGGCAAGACCCGCGACGACGCGAAGAGGATCCACGACTGCCTGGTCGCGTGGCCCGAGCTGTCCGACGGCGAAAACGGGGTGAAGAAATACGATCGCGAATCGGTGAAAAACTTCCCGGCCATCCTGGCCCGGGCGGGCCTGGAGGTCTACCGCAAATAGGGGCTCAGGCCAGCAGCCGGGCCGTCTCCTTGCCGAGAAAGGCCGGCGCCGCGTCGAGCGTGGCGGCCAGGTCGTTTTTCAGGAACGCCAGCGCGCTGGCCGGCTCGCGCCGGCAGAGATCGTGGAAGTAGTGGATTTTCCCCTTGAGGGCGTTCATCAGGACATAGGTGTCCGCGCTGCCGAAGAGGCCGGGGGCCAGGAAGAGCAGGTCCATTTCGCCGAGGAGTCGCTCGACGGCTTCAGCCGGAGGCAGGGCCCCCTTGCGGCCCTTGCCCCGGGCCGGCTTTCCCATTCCCGGGAGGTGGCGCAGGGAGAGGGCGATGTCCTCGGCGCGCAGGAGGTGGCGGACGCATCGCATGCGCTCGGCGATTTGTTCCTGTTTCGGGTTCTGGCCGACGGGCGTCGGGGCGGGGAATCCCTGGCCGGCCATGATGGTTTCAACCTCGCCGGGAGTGAGCGTCCTTCCCGGATACAGCGTCTTGAGGCGGCAGAGCGCCGCTTTCAGCTCCCTGACGTTTCCCGGCCAGGGGTAGGCGTGAAGATGGTTCAGGACCTCCGGCGTCAGGCGGGGCGCCTTCCCTCCCGCCAGGTCGGCCCAGAGCGTGCAGGCGATGGGGATGATGTCCGCCGGCCGCTCGCGAAGCGGGGGCAGGGTGATCGCGAATTCGCGCAGGCGGTAGAAGAGCTCGGGAAGAAACTCGCCGGTCCGGGTCAGCGCCCCCAGGTCGCGCG
>JBIIYJ010000087.1:0-17552 GCA_044346855.1 Kiritimatiellia bacterium | reverse complement strand
AAATGCACTCGTTTATTTCCGCTCAATGCCTCCTCAAGAAGTCCATTAGGGTATTGCCGATATTGGCAAACTGAATCCGGATATGACACAAGCATTGTCCCGTCGGAATCGTATCTGTTGGTGACAATCGTTCCGTCGAAACGACTCGCCCAGGAAATCCTATTTCCAACAGTGTAATGCAAAGACATGGTCTGATTGTCGATATTCGTAACGACGATTGGACGGCCTATTCCGTCTAAAGCATACTTTTCAGCAGACCGTCCCATTTCATCGGTTATTTTTACCTCATCAAGCTGTTGATCGTATGCGACCCTGACACACACATCAGTTCCATTCAAGCTTCTGACTGATGCGGCCAGTTTTCCTGTTGGGAGATATTCGAAGCGGACTACTCGGCCCATTCGGTCAACTCGACTCGTTACGTTGCCATTGGCATCGTAATTGAAGTGATCCGTTAAAGCGTCAGGCCAGGTGACATTCTTCACCCATCCCAATTCGTTTGCATCAAATACGATTTGACGCCCATCTTGAAAGATTATTGATTCAACAAACCCCAATCGGTTGTTTGAAAATTCAATTGTTGGTCCCAGCTCTGGTTCAATCCGATTTACATTGCCCCAAGGATCATAGGAAAAACTGACCCCGTTGCCGTTGGCATTTGTGACAGCTAGCAACAATCCGCCGGGTTCGTATGCGAACAAGGTTTGATTTGTTGCCCCAGTTCCAATAGCATCAAGCCTACAAATCCTTCCGTTGGTATAGGTCATTTCGGTTCGAGAGCCAGTTGGGTCTTCAACAGCCACCGGCAGACTCAACGACTCATCCCACTCGAATTTCCATTCGTTTGTTGGAGAAGTTCCAATCCCAGAAGATACGCCTAACAGATTGTGAGCGGAATCATAACGATTCGTTGTTGTATAGACCGCCCCATCCGCTGATACCGTGACGGTCTTTGTCTTGTTGAACGCTTGATCGTGGAAGTAAGAAGTTTTCTCGCCTGTTGGGCTGATTTTCTTCTTCACCCGTTTAGAAGCACTCGCATGGACGCTCTCCCAGTAATAAACCTGTCCGTTCCTGACATATCCAGCACGATTGCTGACGCCGTCCTGTCCATAAATCATTTGGGTCTGGTAGTAATTATTGGTGCCGATGCTCATGCCGGTAGCTTTGCTATCAATTTTCCCAAGGGAATTGGTGTAGTAAGAATATGTGTAATTGAATGCATCGCCCAAGCGATTCACCCGCTGAGTCAAGGAGCCGTGTATTGGATCATAAGAATAAGTGATCGAACTGTCGCCATCAGAAGTCGAACGGATTGCTCCAATCAGATTGGTAGATGCATTGTACTCGAACCGCATAAAGTAGTTCGACAATGGAGTTCCCACGCCAACCAGCATGCGATTTGAATAGGATAAATCCAAAAATTGACCGTTATCATGCTCAACACGGGATAATAATTGGGTCGGACCGATCCCAGTGTATGAAAATGCCAGACTTTGTCCCGTCATGTTGGAGATGGCCGTGGCGAATCCATTTGTGTCAAATCTGCAAATGGTGCCATCGGACATAGTCAACTCGAATCCACTCGCGCAATTTGTCAGTGCCCAGTTCCTGTCAAAGGGGGAATTCCAGTTCGTGCCTGATGAGGAAAACCAGTGCAACTTTCCGCTGCCAGGGGATAAAACTTTCCAAGTCGCAGCCGAAACGCCCCTGTAGATTGTTCCTGTGTAGGTCAGCAACTTCCAATTTAATGAATGCGTCCATTCGTTTCCTAAACCCGCTTCGACCTTATACATGTGACTATTATAATACCGGTCAAATGAAAGATCGAAGCTAGGGCACGAAATGTTCAGATCGCTTTCTTTAAAATGCATCGCCTTGCTTACAAGATTGATGGGGTCGCCATGATCGCCTTCAACTTCTCCCGAGGAATCTTCTGCGTTTGATTTGGCTACGATCAGCCAGCTTACCCCTTGAAGATAATTAGGTGATGGAATGCTGAGAATGTAGCTGTAAGGCACGGCGCCTTCATATGGTGCATTCCCTGGCCCTTCAAGCAAGGAAACGTCAGTCGGACATTTGATGATATTGAAGTTTACCCTATAGAGTGCTGCTGCCGGCCAACTCGGATAGTTCTGACCCACGGGGTTCCAATCCAAAAAAAACCGATTCGTCACACCGACTCGCAATTGTAATGTCATTGGATTCTGCTGAGGTCCTCCCGAACTGGTTGTAGAGGCTACTGCAAAGCCTCCATTTTCCCATTGTACATTCCATTCACAGTATCCTGTGAGACTGGCTACGGTAACTTGCATCAGCAACCAATCTGGCACATCCTTATTGGATCCTTCTAAAATTTCATTGGCATCAGGCATTCCATCATCGTCAGTGTCTATCGCGGACACATTGGAAGAAAATAAATACGGCAAAATGAGAAAGACAAAAAGTGATTTTAAACTCATAAAGCGATGACTACGCAAATTTGATATAAAAGCAAGTGATAATGGAGTAATCGTCATGGCATCCAAACCCATTGTTCACTATTTTTTGGGAAAACTATACTAACGGCGGGTTTGTTTGTGTCGTCGTTATTCGGATCGGTTTTCACTAAAACGATCTCTTGATAATCAGAAAACCCATCTGCGTCACTGTCATCATTTGTGGGATTCGTCCCCCACATAAAGCTTTCTCGGGCGTCAGTTAATCCGTCGACATCGCTATCCAGATCGGCGTTTCCCACCCGATAGAAGCGGGTCAAAATGTTTGATGCTAGGGACGTGTCAACCCACCACAGGCTGTTTGTTCCCGCCGTCGAAAGATTTGAAGACGCCACATACCAGCCGGTAGAGTCTATGGTCGCGCGGGCGAACACTTCCAGATTGTTGGTAAAGTCGTCAGGCCAGCCGATTCCCAGGGCCATTCCGTTTGTGGTCTTCTCGATGGCGAAGATGACAATATTGGTAACCGGCTCGGGCAGGCTCTCGCCCAGCATCATGTCAAACTCAAATTCGGGTTGAACGGCCGCCAGTTGAGCCTCAGCCATGGCTTCCACATCATCGGAGGCCAGCAGGTAGTAGGTCACGCTCACGCGGGCGGGGTCATAGAGCGCCTCGGCCCAGGCCAGCATATCGGGATCGGCGTTTTCCGCGTAATATTCGGGGTGGCGGTCGGCCAGCCATGTAAAAGGGAAGTAGTCCTGTTCAGGGGCCAGATACCCTATGGACTCAGCCTCGCTATTGAAAAATATGGTATTTCGCGTTTCCGGGTCTTCAACTACGGTCACAGGGTAGACGGTCACGCCATTAAGTTCTGCGGGCTCCAGGGCTGCAGCCCAGCTGAAGTTGGCCGGATGGAAGACAACAATGCCTCCGGAAGGATTGAGCCGGCAATCAGGGTCGGGCGGCAGGATCGGTAAGATGCGCTCTCGGGCTGAGCGGTAGCGGGCCTGGAGGGCAGTCGGGTTTTCAACCGCCGAAGCCGCCAGGATCGCAATACGGCGGTCCAATGCGTCCTTATCAAGCAGGGCACCGATCGCCAGGTAAGCCGGGGGAACGAGGAGCAAGACGGCAGTCAGCGAAACCAGCAGAATATCGGAACCCTTACCCCTCACTTCACACCTCCATACCTTCCATCCCCAACCTCCCGCGCCTGACCCATCATCACCAGCGTCTTCAAAAGCTCCTCAACCTTCTCTGCCTTCACCCGGGTATAGAGGCGGGAGATCTCCTCCGCCGTCACGGGGGCAGGGGAGGCGGCAAGCAGATCGCGGAGGAGGCGGACCTGGTCGGGTAGGGACTTGGGCCAAGCGGCTACGCGGGGCTTCGCCGCAGGGGTCAGGGTTCGGGGTTCAGGGTTCAGGGTAGGGGACAGGGTTCGGGATTCAGGGTTCAGGGAAGAGCTCTGGCTGAACCCTGAACCCTGAACCCTCTCTTCCCCAGGCAGTGGCGGCTCGACGGAGTCTCGCCCCCCAAACACCCGCTGGATAGGGACAGCGGCCTTGCACTGATACTCCGGCCTCAGCCACCGCACCACGCCCGACGCTTCCTCGGCTGCCCGGGCGGCGTTCAGGGCGACCAGGCGTTCGAGGATCTGGGCGTCGGTCAGGTTGGGCGGCCAGCCGTAGGCGGCGAAGACGGCGGCATCCAGGTCGTCATGAAGCTGCTTGAGAACGGATACCAGGCCGGCTTCGTGGATCTTCTTGTCGGCCGCCGACAACGCCTCGCCCGAACGCAGTTTCTCCAGGACGTTATACATGCCCGTCATGGTCAGATCCGCATGCTCCGTCTGCCGCCGCTTCCGGTGCGCATCCAATTGCTCCGCCAATTCCCGGATCCGCGCCTTCTGCTCGTCCGTGGCCACGGGGAAGGGGAAGGTTTCAAAGCAGCGGGTTTTGTTGTAGCGGGGACGATCTTCCAACGTGCCGCCGGTTGCTAATGCCCAACAAACATGAAGACGACTGCTAAGAACGCCAAGCGCATACGCGTCATCCAAGGCGATGTTAACCAGCATGTTGTCCGGGAGGATCGATGCATCGAGGAATTGGAAAAAACGATGCTTGGAGGTTTCGACGGTGGCGATGTAGTGGGGGAGACCGATTAGCGCATTTCTAAGCTCTCTTCGAGGTTTTCCAAAAATCCACCAAGATTTTGCGTATTGATCAGCATCGCTAGTGGTTCCTTTAGTTGCCACTCGATGTGGCTTTACTCTTTCGGTAAGCAATTGATAGATCGAGGGAAACTTCTCTAAAAGCTGCGCTTCTGAAACACCGAACAAATCAATAACCATTACATTCCGAGGCTTAGCGGTAAGATCTTTTCCATTACGATATTCCCGAATATGTAGCGCAATGTCAGGATCGTGGCCTAACCCTAAAACTGCCGCCTCTTCACGTGTTACGATAAAGCCATCGCCGTGTAATTTGACTCCGGGACAACTGATTTGATCGTTGGCCTGAAGAGATACAGCTGCGCTAACATCCGCCCCCGTCGTCAGGTCGGCATTGATATGGCCGCGGGTTGTGGAAAACTCTACGGCATAATGGTCGCCATCGGTTTCCTTCTCCGACGTTACTTGGCTCAGCGTGCCATCCTGCCGGACGCCCACGGCTACGGTCATGGCAATACGAACCGCGGCGCCGTCCGCCGCATCCACCCAGGGATGATCGGGTATGGCGAACAGGATGGAGAGCGGCGGCTCGGCCGCCAGATGCGTTTCCAGAACCCGGCGGTTGAAGGTCTGGCGCAGGCTGTTGGTTGTGACGAAGCCGAACCGCCGGATCTTCCCCGCGCGCGCAAGCGCGGCCGCATGGTTCCACCAATACATGACAAAGTCGCTCGATTCCCCCACGTCGGCATGGACCTGCCGGACGGTCTCGGTGTAGCCGTCGCCCAGCGCCTGACGCATCAAGGCCGGCCCGATAAACGGCGGATTGCCGATCACGTAGTCCACCTCCGGCCACTGCGCGGGACGGGGATTGAGATAGCGCACCACGGGCGTGCGGGCGGATTCGTCGGGCACCTCGCGTCCGGTGACCGGATGCGGCTTGGTGGTGCGGCCGTCCCAGCGGGTGACCGGCTTGCCCTCGGCGTCCAGCACGGGCTCGGCGCCGTCGGAGTCGATCAGCGCATCGCGTCCCTGGATATTGTGGAAATTGCGGATAATGGGCTGGGGCGGGGCCACGTTGCCGCGGTTGCGGAAATGCCACTGGAGCGTGCCGATCCACAGCACCAGCTCGGCGATGGCGGCGGCGCGGGGATTGATCTCCAGCCCGAAGAACTGGTGGGGGCCGACCGTTTCGCCGGTATAGTCCAGCACCGCCTGGCGTTCGCCGAGCTGGGCAAGGGCGTCGAATATTTCGCCTTCGAGCCGCTTGAGGTGTTCGAGCGTCACATAGAGGAAGTTGCCGGTGCCGCAGGCCGGATCGAGGATGCGCAGGTGGCAGAGCGTCTGGTGGTAGGTCTTCATCAGCCCGGCGGCCTTTTTCAGGTCGCCCGCCGTGGCCAGCACCACGGCGGCGGCGTGCGTGGCCTCCCATTCGGCGCGGACCGGCTGGATGATGGCCGGCATGACGAGCCGCTCCACGTAGGCGCGGGGGGTGTAGTGCGCGCCCAGCTTGTGGCGTTCCACGGGATTGAGCGCGCGCTCCAGCAGTGTGCCGAAGATGGCGGGCTCCACGTCGCGCCAGTCGGATTGGGCGGCCTCGATGAGCAAAAGCAGCTGATCGCGGTTAAGCGGGAGGGCGGCGGCGTTCTCGAACAGGCCGCCGTTGAACTGGAGGATGGCGGTGCGGAGGCTGGTGGAAAAGCCGCCGGTATCCATCTTCTTCCACAGCTCCTCGATCATGGGCGCGAAGTGTTCCGGCGTGTCGGCCAGGCTCTTGAGCAGGCCGGTGAAGCCGCCGCGCATGAGCAGGCCCACATCCTCCGCGAACATGGTGAAGAGGATGCGCATGAGGAAGGTGGAGGCGGTGTGGGGGGCGTGGCCGTCCTTTTCCAGCGAGACGGCCAGGCGGGCGAGGCTGGCGGCGATGTCGCGGGTGACGCGGGCGCTACGGCGGGCGGGGTCGAGCTCGTGCGGGGCGGTCCAGACGAGGCGGAGGCGCTCGCGGATTTCGGGGCGGGCGAGGTCGGCCAGGAAGAGGCGGTGGCTGCCGGCTGCGGGGAAGGGGACGTAGGCGCCGCCGGTGCAGGAGAATTCGGAGAAAAGCTCGATGGAGTGGCCCACGTCCACGATGACGATGAAGGGCGGGCGGCCCTCGGAGGCGGGCAGGGAGCGGGCGTACTGTTCGGCCTGGCCCTTGGCGCGGAGCATGGCGTCGTCCCACACGGCGGTGCCGCGTTTGGCGGAGCCAAGCTTGAGTTTGCGTTTGGCTTCCTGGGCGGCGAGGGAGAGGGGCTTTTCAGCGGAGACGGCGTCGGCGCCCTGCTTGGCTTCGAGGACGTAGCAGGCGCGCTTGTAGAGATCGATCCGGCCGACGCTGGTGGAGCCGTCGCCGTGCTGGAAAACGACGTTCTTTTCGAACACGTAGGCGTTTTGGGAGTCGTCGGGGCCGGCGGGGTCGGGGCGGGGGACGGCGAGCAGGTCGCACAATTCAGAGAGGAAGAGCTGGTAATTGGCGCGTTCGGCGGCGCCGGAGGCGGACCAGCGGGCGATGAAGGCGTCAACCTGGGCAGTGGTTTCGGATGGCGGAGAGGAAGGCACGGGGGCACCCTGCGTTTGAGGGGATAAGGTAGGGGAAAGAGGGACGGGTGTCGAGACAAGAATAGCTGATAGCTGATAGCGGATCGGAAGAGAACCACGGATGGCACGGATAACACGGATTGCGCCTCTGGGCCTGGTCAACATCCAACTCAGAGAGCTCCGAATTCACCACGAAGAGCACGAAGAAAACGAGGAAGGCCGGAGGGCTGGAATCGTTCCTTCAGTGCTCCGCCTTCGCGGATCGGTCGGGTCGATCGTCTTTACCGTAATCTTTACCCTAATCTCTCTTTCATACGGCTGGCCTGGTCAACTTCCAACGCAGAGAGCGCGGAGGAGGATAGACGGGGCGGCCCCGTACCCCCGGACAAGAATAGCTGATAGCTGATAGCGAAACCCAGGGGAAACCACCGCGGACGTAGAAGCCGTGTCTTCCGTTCGCCGTGTTTATCACCGATCACTGATTGAGATGGATAATCGGAGCAGGACGCACTATCTTAAGCCATTTCACGATACAAGGAGCTGCACATGGCCAAAATCAGGATCGGGGTGGCGGGGTTGGGTCGGATCGGGTGGGGATTCCATGCCAAGGGGCTGGCGAAGCATCCGGATTTCGAGCTGGTTGCCGTGGCCGACATGGAAGCCGAACGGCGCGCGCAGGCTGAGGCGGAACTGAAATGCAAGGCAGTCGGGCAGCTCGACGAGTTGATCGGCGCCGGACTCGACGCGGTTGTCATCGCTACGCCCACCCATCTTCATAAGGACATGGCCGTCAAGGCGTTCTCGAAGGGGCTGCATGTCCTGCTCGAAAAGCCCATGGCCCTTAATCCCGACGAGGCGAAGACCATCGTCAAGGCCTCGGAAGCCGCCGGAAAAAAACTGACCGTCTACCAGCCCCACCGGCTGGCCGCCTATTTCCTGCATCTGCGGAAGATCGTCGAATCCGGCAAGATCGGCCGGGTCTACTGGGTCCGCACCGGCATGTTCAACTATGCCCGGCGCAACGACTGGCAGAGCCTGGTCAAATTCGGCGGCGGCATGCTGAACAACTACGGCGCGCACGGCGTTGACCAGCTTTTGGGCCTGGTCGGCTTCGACGTGAAGCGGGTGTTCTGCGACATGATGCGCGTGGCCACGCTGGGGGACGCGGATGACGTCGTCAAGATCGTCATGGAAACCCGGGAGGGCGTGGTGGCCGAGGTGGAGATCAGCATGGCCTCGGCCCTGAACCCCTACAAGATGATGGTGTGGGGGACCCACGGCGGCATCCTGTACAACGGCGGCATGTCGTCCGGCACGTTCGAGGTGCGCTCGTTCGATCCCGCCTCGCTCCCCCCGAAGGATCTGAACGAGAAGCTCGCCAGCACGAACCGTGAATATCCAGCGGATGACATCAAGTTTGCCGAGGAGAAGATCCCGATGGATCCGTCGCTCGGCATCGACGTGTTCGCCGATTTCGCCGCCAGCATTCGCACGGGCGCGGCCCCTGCCGTGAAACCGGCCGAGACGCTGGCCGTGATGGACGTTCTCGAGCGGTGCCGCAAAGACAGCGGCGAGATCCGGGATTTCACAGGTTGAAGGAGCGGGCCGAGCGTCACGCGTCGGTCCGCGGTCGCCCGAGGGACTCCGCCGGGTAAAACCGGCTGGTAAGCAACGCCGGCGCGGGCGAGCCCGACTTGTTCACGATCTGCAGGATGGCGCGCGTGAGGCTCTTGACCAGCAGGCCCGAGCGCCATTCATAGTGGGCGATCGCGGGGGTGAGGTGTTCCAGCATCGGGTCGCCCTGAAGGCTTACCAGGCTCATCCGCTCGGGCGCCCGGAATCCCTCCTGTTGAAGCGTGGTCAGGACGGTGACCGCGTCCAGGGCGTGCAGGGTGGCCAGTGCGGTGGGGGGCGCGTCACGGGCTAAGAGCGAGCGGACGATCCGGCGTATCATCTCCGGCGACCCGTCATGGCGGAGGATGGTCGGCGGCGTAGTTGTACCGCCGGGGGCGGCGCCTTCGACGAAGCCGGCTTCCGACTCCAGGTCGCCCGCGAAGCGGCGTTCCGGCGTCAGCAGGGCGATCCGGCGGTGGCCGCGCGTACGGAGCGCTCCCGCGGCGTGCCGGCCGATGGCCCGGTGGTCCCAGTTGAAGAAGGGCAGGGCGACGCCCTCGTGGGCTGAACCGCTGATGATCGCGGGAACGGGCCCTTGCGCGAACCAGTGCTGGACTGGAGCCGGGCACAGGCCCAGCACCCAGCAGGTTGACGGGTTTTCCCTGATGAGCGAGGCCAGGCGCGCGGACGGGTTCCGCTGCCGGCCCACGAGCGTGTCGGGGATCAGGACCAGCTGGATGGCGAGATCCTGCAGCGCGCGCTGCAGATTGTAGATTTCGCGCAGTTTCCGGAGCATCACCTCGCCTTCCGAGTGGGGGCAGAGATAGCCGACGCGCAAGGGCGGGCTCGAGGCGCGGAGCGGCTGCCTGGGCTGGCCCGGTTTGGGTCCGACCGCGCGATACCGGTGGCGGACGATGGCGACCAGCCCCTCGCGCTTCAGTTCCGCCAGGGCCAGCCGCACGGTCACCCGGGAGACGTTGAACTGCCGGGCGAAGGACAGTTCCCCCGGCAGCGGCCCGGTCCAGAACCCGTCCAGCACCTGTTGCCGGATCAGCGCCGCGGTCTGGCTTTTCAGCGTGTTTCGCCTGGGGACATCCATGCCAGCCCTCCTGTGTGATTTGTATTAGACTAATACAATCGATCTCCGCTTGCAATGCCTGTCACGCGCCCTATTCTTTTAATCATGTCGGGTTATGGCCCGACCGGGGAGGCATTTCTTGAGCAGGTGCGTTCAAGGTCGTTTGTTTGCATGGGCGGTTGCCGCCGGCGTGGCTGTTTTGGGAGGCTGCGCCCTTGATTCATCCCGCCCCGCGCCTCCGGAAACGCCTGGCGCGGGCCAGCCTGCGGCGACCGCCCGACCCCTGGAAGCCTACGGCGCCGAGCCGTTTTACAGCGAAGACCGGTTCTACGGCACGTTGACGATCACCCCGCTGCCGGAAGAGGGGAAGAGCCTGCTGACCTACACGGGCGCCGATCAGCCGTTTGACGACTCCTGGGCGGCAAAGAAGGTGGAGTTCGTGGCCTTCCGCTGTCACCGCAATCCGCCGGTTTATCCGTCGAACGGCGTGACCAACGGCAACTATTTCCCGGGCCTGACGTCCTGCCGCTATTCGCGTGTGACCGAGGTGATGGACGGCCGTAATCTGAAGGTTGACTTCGTCTACAACGGCGGCGACGTCGAGCGGCCCCGGGCTGTGACGAACGCCTACGGCTATTTCTTCGTGGATTGCAGGGCGGCTTTCGCCCGGGCGTTCGCCGCGGAGGAGCCCGCGACCCGCTTCGTCCTGCAAGACGGCAAGACCTATGTCTGCAAGGGGGGGTGGGACACGATGGTCGGGAAGAATATCGCGGTCCAGGCGGAGGGGAAAGCGGCCATCAAGTTCAGCCTGGAGGATGCGTTCCTGGTCGGCGAGCGGATGGAGGATGCCAACACCATCACGCCGGACCGGGCGAGCTATCCCGTCACCTTCGGGTCAAACCGCTTTTTCAGTTTCGCGGACAACACGCGGTTCGACGTGCGGTTCGAGAACATCGACCTGCTCCCGCCCCATTACACGCCCCCGGACGCCGGCTTGAACGCGGGGGGGTGCGGTCCCTTTTTCGCCCATCAGTCCGCCGCCGATTACGGGACCAACCTCCAGGGCCGCTGGATATGCGGCAAGCGCGAGCTGGTCAATTGCGACAACCAGGCGGAAGCCAGGAAATATGCCCGCGTGCCTTTTCCGGGCGAGCCCTGGTTCTTCGGGGGGCCCCTGTGCATTTCCAACAACGGCGGCAAGCTGACGGAAGACTCCTCGGACATCGCCTTTTACCAGGAATTCAATTTTGTTGATGTCGAGTGGTTCGGTTGCGAGCCCATGGGGCTGCGCAGCGTCAACCGCGCCGGCAATATTTTCCGTCATCTCAACGGGACGCGCAAAAAGCTCCATGCCGGGAACGCCATGACCAACACCGATCGCTTCCCGACCCGGGTCCGCTTCAAGGCCGATGTGGTCGCGGGCCAGGACCGGGGGTTGCGGGCTATTGAACTGATGGACGGCCGCGTGACAGCCTACCAGCTGGCCAGCCCCACCTACTGGTCGCAGTGGGGGCATCTGGCGCATGGCGACGGGGACGCGCGCCGGCGCGGTTGGATCGGCTTCCGGGATCCCTTGCGCGACTGCGAGTGGCGCCTCAGCTTTCCGGCTCCGGGCCACTTCGTCCGTGACCACGCGCCGGCCACGATCATGACGGCGCGCACGTTCAGCCAGCTCTGCCTGCCCTTTGTTGATGCCACGACGCTGCGTACCTTCGAGATGATTCCGGTCAGCGCCAGCCGGCAGGCGCGGGACTGGAGTCTGGCTCAGACGGTCATCCGGGTGGACGGTGAGTTGAACCGCAAGCTGAGCGACACGCAGTTCGTTTTCGAGGCCTATGCGTTCCAGGCGTTGACCAGTCAGCCGTTCCTTGTGGGAAACGGCGAGAAACGGGGAGAGGCCGGGCCCCAGGCGTTCAGCGAGACCTATCCCGATTGCGACGAGCTTGAATACGAGGATCCCGCGGACGGAAACGCCCTTAAGACCGTCCGGATCGTCAAGCGCTCCCGGCATAGCCGCTCCCCGACGAATGCCCCGTTCGTGGCGGTTCCGTACTGGGTCTACGAACTGGACCGCCCGGTGGCTCAGGCGGCCCCGGTGTTCCGGGTTAAGAAGTCGGTTCTGGAGTTCGCCTTGAATCCCGCCGGAGTCGATGCCGATATCCGTATATACCGGGCGGGAACGTCGCCGCAGGGGATCGGGTGGCAATATCTCTGCTACAGCTCCAAGTCCCTCAACTGGGAGATGCGCAACAGCGACATCCGCGGCTATATGCGGGTGTCCGACCACGACCAGGCCGTGCGCACCGCCGCGGACCCGCTGTGGACGATGTCCATCGTCAAGTCCTGGAAGGCCTGCACCGTCGATGGGTCGTCAGCCGAGCTCTGGGGTCAGAATACGCTGAAGGCGAGGCGCGACAAGACGGGCGATGACCGGTTTACGGCGATCGTTGACAACACGGACATCGGGGCGGGGCCGGGCAACATGCCGTCGCCCACCGGTGAGATGCGGATATTGAATGATTAACGGCAATCATCATCATAGAGGAGAAGCCATGAAGCGGGAACGAACGCGTGCTTCGAAGCGTTACCCCTGGCAAAGGGCTTTCGGGATAACAGCTTGTGCCATCTTGCTCGGTGGTGCGCCGGTCGCCCGCGGGTCCGATCTTGCGGAGCAGCTTGCCCAGGCTCCCGCGCTTAAGGTGGAGAATGTCTGCGTTCCCATCCGCGATACGCGCGGGGGGGAGCGGCTGTGGTTTCTGAATGCCGACGGGCGGAGCTGGGATCTGGTGGTCCGGTATTTCGAGGGCTACATCCAGAACACCTTTTTCACGATCATCGATTTCGGGACAGGCGAGGTGAAGCAGCAGATGATGGAAAAGGGGAGCCACTCGATCAGTCTGGCTGGTCCGGACGGCAAGGGGTATGGTCACGGGCTGGGCGGCCTGATGGTGTACGATCCCGCCTCCAATGCCCTGGCCAGACTGCCGGGTTCCCCCTACGTGGGAGGCGAAACCCGGCCGCTTCTTGCCGGCCCGGACGGCATGATTTATGGCGCGGGCAGCGAGGGGGGGCGTGTCACCGCCTACCGGGTCGATCCGGCGACCGGCGGCATCACCAATTTCGGCCTGCTGGGGCCTACGCACGATCCGAATCCCTGCTGGAGTTATTCCATGGCCGCAGACGACCGGTTCCTGTATATCGTCAGCGGAAAGATTCCCTGGTACCTGGTTGTGTATGATCGCACGAATGGAACCGATGAAGTGGTGCTGACCCATGCCGATCCGGAGGGGATTGTCATGCTGGGCTCAGCTGGAGGTTGTCCGGTTGCGACTGTTCGTCATTCGGACGGCAAGCCGGAAGAAAGCTACTGGCTGGTCCAGGGCAAGCCGGTTCTCCGGAAAAGCGCCAACGAGGCGCCGCCAATCGCCGCGAAGACTGCCGCGACGCCCGCCCTGCCGCCCAAGCCTTCGTTTGACAATGACCTGATGCCCCTGAACGGGAAGGTGTCGCTGGCGTATACGCTTCCGGGAGAGACCACTCCGCGCCAGATCGAGTTCCCCGTGCCGACCTATCCGGCCAATGTCTATCAGATCGCCTCGCTGCCCGATGGACGCATTGTCGGATCGTCCGGCCACTACCTGGGCCTGTTCTGTTATGATCCAAAAACCGATAGAACCGAGCATTTCGGCAAATTGTCGATTTCCGTCCCGGTCATGGCGTGGCTCGATGGGCGGCTCTATCTAAGCGGCTATCCCCGCGGCGCGACGATGGCCTACGATCCGGCCAGCGCGTGGGGCAAGAGCAACCCGGCGTTCCTTGGCAGCCTGGGCAACGAGGGGTCGGGGATTCACACGACCTACGCGATCGTGGCCGCGGCTGACGGGCGAATCTACCTGGGTGGCGGATGGTATCGCAACGGGGAAGGGGGCGGCCTTGGCTGGTGGGATCCGAAGGAAAAGAAGGCGGGGGGCTTGTCCGCCGGGTTGGAACGCTATCGCGTGACCCATCTGACCACGACCGGCGCGGGGCGCTATGTGGTGCTTTCGACCAAGGCCGTGCGGGACCAGGCCGGAAACCGGCCGGCGCCCGATCAGGCCCGGATCTTCGTGTACGACACGACCACCCGTGCGATGATCAAGGATTTCGAGACCCTCCGCGGGGCCATCCACACTGGCGCCATCGCGGGCGCGGACGGCACCCGCGTGCTGGCCCTCGCGCCGGACCCGGAGGATGCCTCCACGAACTGGAGCCAGCGCGCCTCGGTGTTGTACGCCTTCGACGCGCTGACGGGCGAGGTGGCGTGGCGGAAAAAACTGCCCTATCCGGCCGGTTTCGTCATTAACGATAATTACGATAATACGGTCGGCTTTGATTTCCGCCTGGGTCCGGACGGGCATGTGTGGACTTTCTCAGGTGGCCAGATGCGTGTCATCGATCCGGAAAAGGCCTGGGGGCTTGCCTGCGAGGATGCCTCGCTGATCCGTATCAAGCCGGAAGACGGCTCGATTACGGTCGTCGGGAAGATCGGGACGGTCGGACGCATGGCCTTCTCCGGTAAAGACCTTTACCTGACCGGCGGCAGCAAATATCACAAAACCGGCGCCGAATACCTGCGTCGCGTCAAAGAGGTGGTGAAGTGATGATGACATGCGGCGCTATGAGGGCACGCTCGTGAATTGACAAGCGATCGATGTAATGTAGGATACGATCATTCGTGGGGTACGTTCCAAGAGGAGGATTTGGATGAAAACGGGCAAAGCTGAGCGTGGCGGGATCGGGATTCAACAGTTTTTGCTGGCCGTAACGGCTTCTGTTTTGTTGGTGATCCCATCGGCATTGGCTGACCGAGTCTGGACGGGCACAAACGGATTGTGGTCGGACCCGACCATGTGGACGCCGAATGGCGTTCCGGGCGACAGCGAGAATGTCACGTTGCGGGCGGGCAATTACACCAATTACATCAGTGAATCGAGTGCGAATCTCCAGTCCTTCACCCAGTATGGCGGAACGCTGCTCTTCACGAACTGGACGACCGCCCTGCGGGCAACGGACGTGGTCATGGCCACAGGTCGCATGACCCACGCGCTGTGCGACACGAACATGGTCCTGGAAAACACGAACCGCGTTTGGATTCTGGCTACCAACCTGACGATTTTAAGTAACGCGCAGATCAACGTGGATGCCATGGGCTTCCGGGGCGGTCGCGGCGGAGGCGGCGCCGTCACGAACGGTGGGCAGGGGCCCGGAGGCGCGACATTCAAGACGTGGTATGGGTCGGGGGCGGCCAGCTACGGGGGTATGGGTGGAGCTCCCTACAACGGGGATGGCGCCCCGGGCCCCGTCTATGGGGATGCGGTTTACCCATCGTGGCCCGGGAGCGGAGGCGCGGGCGGGGGCGGCGTGGGCAGCGTGGGCGGAAACGGCGGTGGCGCCATCTGGTTGGAGATCGCAAGCCGGCTGACCCTGCACGGGGCGATCATGGCTAACGGTGGCAAGGGTAACGGGTGCGGGTCGGGAGGGGGCATCTTCATTTTCTGCGAATCCGTTGTGGGAACAGGCGGCGTGATCCGGGCCAATGGCGGCACGCTGGGGCGTAATGAAGGCGCCGCGGTAGGAGGCGGGGGTGGAGGAGGTCGCGTGGCCGTTCATTACAATGCCACGGCGCAAAGCGGCTTGCCCAAGCCGGAAATCCGGATATCGGCCCTGCGTGGTTGCGGCGACTCTTATAACAACTGGATCCCGACCCGGAACGGCTATCCGGGAACCGTTTACCTGAAGGATGAGCAGTTGATGCAGACGTCTCTGAGTTATCCAGACGGCGGTCAATATGTCTCCATCACAAACTGGGTGATTCCGGCCTTGACGGTAGTTTCCAGCAATCACGCTTTCAGTTTGACTCTAGGGGCGCCAAACAAAGCGGACAACACATGGGCGATATTCCCGAACCTGCGCAGTTTGACCGTGTCCAATCACATGTCCATTCACCTTGGCGCGCGGCTGGATCTGTCAAACTCCATCGCCCGGATCGGGGGCGACCTGGCCATGGCCACGAACTCCGAGTTTTACGCATGGGCCGGCGAGACCAACTCGGGCACCGCACCCTATGGCGCGCTGGTGGCGGTGACCAATGCCATCCTGATCGCCTCCAACAGTTGGATCTACCCGGTGTCCCACTGGACCAATGGGGGATCCGTTATGTTCCAGGCTGGGTCTGTGAATATCGCCACCACCAACGCGGGATTCATTGCGGACGGGTTCGGATATGGTTCGCACACGCAGTATCCCAGTATCTACACCAATATCGGCTATGGTCCCGGCGGGGGTGGTTACCGCTCCGGCGGGGGGTATGGCGGTGTTGGTAGCGGTGGTTATCCCGGGAAAGCATACGGTACAACGAACGCCCCGCTCCAATGCGGCAGTGGCGGCGGTTATCAGCATAACGGACTTGGCCAGCCGGGCGGCGGCCTGGTGTGGATCGAGGCTTCGGGCGCCGTCAGCATAAGCGGAACTATTGTGGCCCGGGGCTTGGCGTCGGGCGGCTACGACGGGGGTGGAGCGGGCGGAGGTATTTTCATCCGATGCGCTGAATTCAGCGGCACGACGAATGCGGTGCTCTTTGCGAAAGGCGGCAACGGCAAGAATGCCGGCGCCGGCGGCGGCGGACGGATCGCGGTCTGGTACAGAACGGTATCGGACGATAACGCCCAAAAAATCAAGGCCAACCAGATGTCCCAGGTAGTTGGAACGCAATTCATTACAACCAATTATCCTGGCTTTCTGGGTATGGTGTCATCCGCAGCCGGCACGGGTGGAACTGCGGGTGCCCTGCCCGGGTCCATCGTGTTTCTGGCGATTGGCCGCGCGCCCGGGACGCTCATGATGGTCAGGTAATGCGGGACGGGGCGGCGGCCCATTTCGAGTGGCGGCAGTCAGAGGTTTTACTGTCCTTATGTGCGACTGGACGATTGAAAACGACTGGGTGAGCAGCCGTGTCCGTCTGGACGCGGGCCGGTTGTTTTGGTTCCTGGCGGGCCGCGCTCCGGGCGCTGAGGCGGGCCCTTCTGCGCTTTCGGAGGTTGTGGTGCAGGGCCGGGTTCCCCGCTGGGCGCGGGCGGCGGGGCGCCTGATCGAGGAATCGGCCGGTTGCCGCGCCCTTGAGGTGGAGGCTTTCGACGATACGGCGGCGCTGCGCCTGGTGCAGCGAATCCAGATCTATGAAGGCCATTCCTTTGTCCGACTTTCCGCCCGGTTGATCAACGATGGCGCTTCCTCCGTCCACCTTGGCGGGTGCTCCATCCTTGATCTGAACGTGCCGGCATCGGGGAAGCCCGCCTATGGGCTGAGCGGGGATGCGCTGGGTGAGGCGTGGCTCTTCCATGTCGAGCAGTTCAGCTGGCTGTACAGGGCCGACCGTTTTTCGCGGCAAACCTTCCCGATCCGGCCATTCCAGGCGGCCCACGAGCTTCGCATGGGGTCCTTTCCCTCCCACCACGCGGCCCCGACCAGTTGCGCGTGGGCAGCGTTGCGGCAGGCGTCCGACCAGCCCATCGCGCAGCGCGGTAGCCTCGTGCTGGGGATCGAGTTCAATGGGAAAAGCCGCCTTTCGGCGTGGGCGGAGGGTGACGTCACTCGCCTCACCAACCGCGTGGATGACCTGGCGCACGTTCTGGAGCCGGGGGCT
>JBIIYJ010000086.1:0-17555 GCA_044346855.1 Kiritimatiellia bacterium | reverse complement strand
AAGATGCGATAAATCGCTCTCAAAACGAAGTAAATCCAGGAACAAGAAGATACACGTTCAAACCGCCAGGTTCCCTACATATTCATTCCGGCGTCGGCATTGACGGCGATTCTTGGCAAGGCTATCATTCTTTCTCCGCTATATTCAGGAGCCGTCTTGACCACAATACGCAATCGTATTGAGACGCCAGGGGCCCGACTCATTCATGCCGGCTGCACGGTGACCTTCACGGCGCCCGCATGATGGCCTGGAAGTAAGAACCGGATCTGGGAGAAACACATCATGACTGCGACACGAAGAGGGAAGCCCGCCACACCGGCGGAGAAGACAATCCAATTCAAGGTGCAATTGTGCTTCATCCGCCCGCCGATCTGGCGACGGGTGGTCTTGCCTGACAATGCCACGCTCGGCGACCTGCACACGGTCATCCAGGCCGCGATGGGCTGGCACAATTGCCACATGCACAGTTTTCACATCGGCGGCGTCAATTACACCAGCCGGCCGGCGTCACAGATGGAAGACATGGACATGGAGAACGAGGAGCGCGTGCCGCTGGCCGAAGTCGTCACGCATGTGAAGCAGAAGTTCATTTATGAATACGACTTCGGCGACAGTTGGGAGCACGAGATTGTCGCCGAGAAGTTCCTGCCTCTCGATCCCGCCGTGACCTGCCCCGTGTGCCTCGGCGGTGCGCGCGCCTGTCCGCCGGAAGACTGCGGCAGTTTCCCCGGCTATATGGACATCCTGAAGGCGATTAACGCGAAGACGCCGACGGAGGAGCAGAAAGAACTCCTTGAATGGGTTGACGAGGGGTACGACCCCGAGCGCTTCGATCTCGACGCCGTCAATCGCCGTCTGAGCCACCAAGGCCGCCGAGCGTAGGAGGGCCGACGCCTGATTCGTTCCTCCGTCCGCTGTTCTCTTCCACGGCATGATCCTGACTTGATATCACCAGAGGCGTTGCTACCATGTCGATCATGGAAACCATCAAAGAGCCCGGACGAACCCTTCCAGTCGTTCACGAAACGGATATCTGCGTGATCGGCGGCAGTTGCACCGGCGTTTTTGCCGCCGTTCGCGCGGCCCGCCTCGCCGCCCGGGTTGCGCTCGTTGAAAAACAGAACTGCTTCGGCGGAGTTGCAACCGCCGGAGCGGTCAACATCTGGCACAGCCTGCATGATACGGAAGGGAAACGGCCCATCATCGGCGGGCTCACCCGAGAAGTTATCGAACGCCTCCGGAAACGCGGTGCCGTGATGGAAGGAACATCCCCATCAAGCGCCTACAAGCTCAACACGGAAGAATTGAAGATCGAACTGGATGAACTTGTCCGCGAGAACGGAATCACCCCGTTTCTCCACTCGTTCTACGCTTCCCCCGTGAGCGAGGGCAACCGCCTCCGCGCCGTCATCATCGAGAATAAGAACGGGCGCGGCGCCATCCGGGCCCGGCAGTTTGTGGATGCCTCGGGAGATGCCGATCTCGCCCTCGACCTGGAGATTCCCTCCGTCACGCCGGAATCCCTTCAGCCGCCAACCACGTGCGCCAAAATAGCCGGCCTCGGCAAACTCGGGTCCTTTGACTGGGTGGCGGCCATCCGCGAACATGGCCCTGAGTTCGGCCTTGCCCGCGACTGGGGCTGGGGGACGGCGATCCCAGGGCTCCAGGACGTGCAACTCCGAGCGGACACCCATGTCTTCGGCGTCGACACCTCCAACGCAGACGATCTGACCCGGGCCGAAATGGAAGGTCGCCGCCAGGTTCGCGCCATCCTGGATCTGATCCGCAAATATGGCCCGCCCGGAAACGCAGTCGCGCTTGTGGACCTGGCCGCCACCATCGGGGCACGGGAAACGCGCCGTATTGCCGCCAGGTACCGCCTGACCGGCGACGACGTTCTCTTTGGCCGCCGCTTTTCCGATGCGATCGCAAACGGCTCTTACCGAGTCGATATCCACCATGCCGACGGCCCCGGCATCACCTTCCGCTACCTGAATGGCACGGAGGAATCCATCCCCGAGCGCGGCAGGGACCATCGGTTCGGGCGCTGGAGGGACCCGCTGCCCGAGGATCCGACTTTCTATCAGATCCCGTTTCGATGCCTGGTCCAGGACCAGGTGCCGAACCTGGTGCTCGCCGGGCGCATGCTGGACGCCGACAAGGTCGCCTTCAGCGCCGCGCGCGTCATGGTCAACATGAACCAGACAGGGGAGGCCGCCGGCGTGGCCTGTGCCCTTGCCCTGGAGAGCGCTGCTGCGATTGGCGACATCGATCCGCTCCGTCTTCGCGCGAAATTGATCGATGGTGGATCCCTGCTTTGAAGTGATTCGTGATTCTTTCGCTATCGCTATCGATCATGCGCCTGTCCGATTCCAATACCGACCCCGAATCAATCTCTTTGGTTCGACATTTTCAAGACATTCATCGTCAAATGCCTAAAACAGGAACGTTTCGGGTTTGCAGCGCGCGGTTGCGTCAAAAGGCTTGATGTAGGTTCCGTGGACGCAGCACCCGCGGACAATCGTGCCGGCGGCGTCTTTGCGCAGATGCACCAGGGAGGAATCGGTCTCGAAGTCCGCCTGCTTCCCCAGCATCAGGTTGAAGTTGCACCCCCAATGGATGACATCCTGCGTCCCGTCGGCCCAGGTCAGGCGGACATACCCCGTCTGGCCTCTCGGCGATTTGGCTTCCACCGTGACGTCCGGTGCGGTGCGCCCGCGAAAGGGCGTCAGGACCGACACGTAGTAATGGTGGCGCTCCTTCATGCTCGGCGTATTGAGCACGAGTTGCGGTGCGGGATGGTGGCGGCCCTCCCCGGGCGCCCACCCGCGAATCGGATCCATCTCGCCGGTATGCACCTCGTAGCGTGAACCGTCCGGGCGGATGGGGGTCAGCAGCAACAGACCGGCGTCCTTCCATTGGGCCGTGGCACGATTGCGCTCCGGTTGAAGATCGATTTCGGCGCCCGGCGCGAGTTGCCAGACGCATTCGTAACCGGGGCGTTCCGCCTCGGGGTCGTCCGGCTGATGGGGGAGCCGGAACATGCTGTCGACAACGAAGGCGAACCGGTCATGGACCCAGAACAGGATCCGCGCGTGCTGCCCCCAGATTCCCTTCGCGGCGTGCGTGAAGTTCCATTTCAGTTGAGTGTCCCAATACCCCCCTTCGTAGACGCAGAACACGGCGTCGTATCCTGACGCGTGATGCGTCTCCAGGCGGCTTGGGTTGGTGGATGACTGGTTCAGCCCGCTCAGGTTGCAGGTGCTGTGGACCCGCGTGGAACGTCCTGCAACGCCCCAGTCGTTTGACTCGTAACTGAGCCAGCCGGGGTCGATGACCATGCTCTGCCGGAAGGCGTGCAATTGAAGCGCATTACGGCTGAGATGGCAGTGTCCGCCGCCCCATTGCGTGCCGTCAAAGCTCATCCAGGCGGCATCCTCATCCCAGCCCGTGCGCAGGAACGCCAGGCCCGCGTCCGCGAAGACCTGACTCGTGGCGGGCCGTTCCGGCGGCAGCTTGAACTCCCGGCGAAACTCCTCCCACGTCCTGGTGTTGTCAACGCCCTTGTGCGAGGTGGTATGCACGCCGTCGCGGCGATGGCCGGTAAACTCCGATTGCGAATCGTGAATGCCGCACAGATAGCCGTTGGGCTTGACGCACGCCAGCGCGAAGTCGAACATCGGGATCAGTTGCTCGAGCGTCATGACCAATCCCAGTTCCGGCATCTGCCGGCCGAGACGGAACAAATCGCGAAACGTGCCCGCCATCCCCGTGTGATAGATCGGGTTCCGTTCGCTGTGCACTCCATCCGGGAGAAACTGCCGGTGCCACGCGTCATTGAGCACGCGGACGGCATACTGTCGCCAGTCGGTGGCCTGATCGAGGAACGCCAAATACAAACCGCCCGCGAGCAGATTGCGCGCATTGAAAATGCGCCAGTTGATCGTTGTGGACAGGTTGTGCCGCAGGTAGTCGAACTGCGCGGCAATAAACGCGACCACTCGGGCGACGAACGCGGCGTCGAAGGCGGGACTGGCAATCAGCAGGCGCAGGCTCCTGCTCCAGGTTGCATTGCGGCCGCACAGCGTCAGGGTGCTGTCGACGTCGTGGTTCTTCCCGATCGCATCCGTCGGCCAGTAGGCGATGTATTCGGACAGGTAATCCCGCGCGGCCTGCGCGTAGCGCTCATCATGGGTGACGTGGTACGCCGTCGCCAAGTCGCCGATGAAAGCCATGCGATAGAGGAAATGCCGGCCTTGCGACTGGCCAAACGGGCCGTGGACCCAGTCGATGTCGCGGCGGCCCACGGCGAGCCGCTGTTCGCCCTGGTAGTGGACGATAACCACGCCCTCCACGGCAGCCTCCGCGGATTGGCGAATGGCGTCGTTCAACGTTTCGGGCAACGGCTCGATCGCTCGCATCCGTTCGGCCGCGGCCTGGATTCCGTCGATTATGCGGGCATCTTCGGGACGGTTGCTCATGAGGCGGTTTCCTTTGTCACGTCATCCGCGTAATGGCTATCGGGCGGTCAGCAGGTGGATCAGCCGCGAGTAGGGGCGGTACTGCATGGCCACCGGTTTCGTGTGGGGCCAGACATCGTCCACGCGAAAGGCGTCGGCAAAGTCGTCGGGCAGGGGCATGCGATCGAGGAAGCGGCGCTCGCCGCTGACAGTCCAGGCGGCGATGAAGTAATTATACGACATCGTTCCGCCGCGCGGGGCGCCGGCCTCGATTTCGGCCAGCAGGTTGTCGGCCAGCTTGACAAGCCAGTCGCCCACGTCCTTCCGGCCGGTGGCCCGCTGATGCATCTCCATGCCCAGCGCCAGGCTCGCGTAGGCGAACGAATATTGGAGCATATCCCGCAGCAGGGGCGGCTTCAGCTCCTGCGCCATGAACAGGCCGGCGATCGAATCGGCCAGGTCGACAAAGCGTTTTTCGCCGGTCATCTCCGCCACGCTGGCCAGGTAGAGCAGGGCCCAGCCGAGCTCGCGCGAGAATTTCCAGAGCTTGCCGCGCCGGGCCGGGTCCGTGAAGGTGGCCACGATGAAATCGCCCATCTTAACCGCCACGTCAAGCGCGTCGTCGTCGCCCGACAGGCAGTAATACATCAGCAGTCCTTCGCACCAGAGGTGGCTCGGATAGGCGGATGCCATGCAGTGGCGCAGGCTGTGGGCGGGGCTGCCATGGTGCTGCTCGGGATAGTCGGAATAGTGGACGAAATCCACCTCCACGGCATGGCGGGCGAACCAGCGGAGCTTGCGCCCCAGCGCCGGCGTCCAGCCCCCGCGCAGGCATTCTCGGGCGAGGCACAGGATCACGTCATACTCGTTGTTGGTCCAGACCGGCTCGTTGTGGAGCATGTTCTCCTGCATGTACCGGACCGAGCCGTTGTAATGGCCCCCCGCGCCGCCCGTCTGGAAGCGCTGCGGCGGCGAGCCCGGGCGGCGAGGCAGGCGGTTGAGGTAGGAATAGGTGGTCGTGTAGCCCGGATCGATGGTGTCGCCCAGATCCCACATGCCCATGACGGTGGGGAGCCCGCAAAGGCCGGTGAGGAACGCATCGCCCTTGCGAGCCATCGCCCCGCCGGCGGGGCCGCCGCCCTTGGGCAGGACGGTGTCCATCAGCCAGGTCTTGTGGCTGGAGTGCCAGGCCGGGGGGATGGACGCCGCGAACGTGCCGTCCACCCCGGCGACCCGCGCCTCTACCTCGGGCGCCGTGACCGGGCAGCCCGCGTCGAAGAAGACGGCGCGCAGGGTCATCTCGCGCGACCAGCCCTGGTGCATGCTGAGCTCGTCCGCCCACGGCGGCCAGAGGTGGAGCGTTAGATCGCTGCCGTCGCTTGTCAGCCCCTTGGGGTTGAGTTCGGCGAAGTCGTCGACATGCAGCGCGACCGCGCCGGATTCCAGAGCGAGCCCCAGGTACGGCTTGGTGTCGCGCGGGTCGCAGAGGAAGTCCGGATAGGTGTTTTCATCCTTCCAGCAGGCGGCGTCCTCCACGTGGATCAACGGGGTGGCCGGACCCGACCGGATGTCCACCGGGAGGTCCGTCTCCGCTTCGCGCGGCACGGAGATCATGCTGTAGCGGGTCTGGTGGACGAAGCGCCGGACGGGGGCGGCTGTCTTCCACGCGGTGCGGGCCCCAATCTGGTTGAGGAGATGCTCGCGGATGCCCGGATCGTCGTGAAAGACCCAGTAGCGGAGGGTGAGCACGGGTGCGCCGGCAACCAGCTCGAGGCGCAGGCGGTAGGAGAGGCAGGTATTGCCTTCCCCGTCGCGCGGGCGGCCGCGGATCTCCACAGCGGCGCGGACGGGCCCGCGGCTGCGGACGGCGACGGTGCGCGCCGTTTCATGGCGGGTGGTGAACGATGCGCCCGCGGCATTGCGGACGAACGCCTCGAAGGCCAGGCCGGGCTCCGCGACTGCCTGGCCGCGGACCAGGAGGGAGCGGATCGGGCCGGGGCCTTCCGGGGAGACGGTGACGGCCACGATCCCGTTGTCCAGCGTCACGGCGCCGTCCGCGGCTTCCGTCACGCCAACGGCGCGAGGCCAGCCGGGCGCGGGGGCTGCGGCGCCCTCGCGAATGCGGCAGGTTCCCGGCGTGGAAACGAGCGTTTCCGCGTCCAGCCAGCGCACGGAGCCGTCGCGCCAGAGGACGAGGGGCCGCGTCTGCAGGGGCGCGCGGACGCCGTCCGGCCCCTCCAGGGAGAGTCCGGCGCCGGGCCGCAGGGCGCCCTCGGCCAGCGGCAGGGAAAAGCGGGACAAGGCCAGCGCCGCTTGTCCCTTTAAAAGGGAAAACGGGCCGGTCGCGGTGATCTCGGGAAATCGCGTGCTCATGGGCGGCGTTACTCCGTCTCGTTCGTCGAGGCCGGGTCGGACTCGAGTTTTACCATCATCAAGTCCCTCGGAGGCACCTCCGCCGTGAAGGCGCCCGATTCCAGTTCCAGCCGCGTCCAGGCGCTCAGGGCTTTTCCGGTGGCGAAGTCGGACAGGCGGTAGCGCGGATCGAACAGGCCGCCGATCTTGACGCTCAGGCGGAGCGGAACATCGGCGTAGTTGAACAGGAGCAGCAGCCGCTCCCGGCCCTGGACGTCCTTCAGGAGCTGGATGGCGTCGTAGTGATACCAGAGGCCCGGCCGCCAGGCGGTGCGGGTCATCATGTTGTGCGAGACGGAGAGGGCGACGCGCCGCGCGGGCTCCTCCAGGACGCGGGCGACAAGATCGGCGGTGCGGTCGAGGCCGCTGACCAGGTAGGGGCGCAGGAGCAGCAGCTCCCCGACCGCCCGGCGGATGGATTCATAGTGGCTGCCGTCGAAGCAGTCGCCCCGGAAGAACGAGAGCTGGCGGCCGCCCGCCGCGGCTGTGAGCAGCACCTCCAGGCGCACGAGATCGGCTTTCATGAAGACGCCGCGGTAGCGCGGATTCTCGTTGATCGTGGTGCCGATGGGGGAGATGAGCCCCGCGCGGACATCCCGGCCGGACGCGGTGGCCGCCTGCCGGGCGAATGCGATCAACGGGCGCACCGACTTGAGGCCGCCGGGAATTTCATAGAAGTAGCCGCTGCAGGCGATCTCGTCGGCGAACTTCACCATTTCCCGGATGGAAAAGCGGCCTGCTGTCCGGCCGTCCCACCAGTGGGCGGGCATGTCGGAGGCCGAGGCCAGGGAGAAATAGCGCAAGGCGGGATTTTCCGCGCGCATGATTTCGCGAAGCTTCATGAGCAGGTCGCGGTTGCGGCGGCGGCCGGCCTCCAGGTAGTCGCTGTAAAGGCGGCCGTCCTTGCCGAGGTCGGCCTTGGCGGCCGCGGCCAGGCCGGATTCCTCCTTGAATTTCGCCACGCACCGGTCGCACCAGCACCAGGCCGCGGCGCACTCGAAGTCCACGCACAGGCCGTCCACTCCGGGTGACTGCGCCGCCGTTTTTGCGCTGGCGAAATAGCGCCCCGCGACCGGGTGCTGCCAGTTTTCCAGGATGGCGATCGGGCACAGGTCCTTGTCCGAGGTCTTGCCGTCCGGCCCCACCGCGGCCCAGGCCTTGGTCGAAGCGTCGATCTTGAAGCCTCCGCCAAACCAGCCGAAGCGAGGGTAGACCCGGAAGCCGGCTTCCTTGAGCAGCGGATTGGCCGCGGCGCCGGCGCCGGTGAACATGTGGTTGAAGCCGGCTCTCTTGAGCATGTCGATGTAGGTCCGGGCCTGGACTGGCTCGTCCGGGATCGCGCCGCCCCAGATGCTGAGCAGCAGGTCGAGCGAGTCGCGCCCCTGGATGGGCGGAAGCGCGACGGAGCGGATGGGGTACGTCTTCTTCAGGTGGTCCCGACCGTCGAGGCTGCACCAGGCCGTGAGGCTTTTGTCGCTGAAAACGGAACTGGTTCCGAGAAAAACGTTCAGGGATTGCCCCTCGTGGGGTGTGGCGCCGCGTATGAGACGCCCCAGCTTGGCTTCGTAGAGGACGCCGGCCGGCGTCCTGCGCCCGGACGGAGCGTTGGTTCCGCTTGCGGGCGAGAGCGTGATGTCGGCGTCGGTCAGGATATGGACGGTGACATCGGGTTGGGGCTTGCCTTTTTCGAGAAGCGCGTCCGGGAGGGTCACGAAGAACTTGAACTGGATTTCGCCGCCCTGGACGAGGGTGATGGCGTTGTCCACGTTGATGGCGGGCCACAGGTTGACCTCGGGGCCTGCCTCGAGGCCGTAGTAGTAAATCGGGAAAGCCGTGCGGTCGATCGAGGCTTTCACGGGTTCGGTGAAGACAAGCCGGGCATGGTCCACGGCTGCGAAAGTCCAGCCTTCGGAGGTTAGGACCGGTCGCGTGTTGGCGATGCGCAGCGTGTTGAGCCCTGCCTTCAGGAGGCCGGCCGGGAGGGTCCGCTTGACGTCCGTCCAGCCGATCAGGTAGCGGGTGTTGTCCTTTTCGAGGCTGTCGGGGAACGACACCGGGTCGCCGACCGTGGCGCCGTTTACCGAGACAGACAGGGTGTTGGTCCAGCCAGCCGGGTCGTCTACGCCGTTCAGAACAAGGGTGACGGGGCCGGCGGGGGCCGATTCGAGGGTGAAGGCGCACTCCATGGCGCCATAGGTCGTGTCGGAACCGAAGAGGACGCCCTTGGTGCGGAAGACGCCCTGGTCGCCCTTCTTGTAGCTCCCGTCGGGCAGTTGTTCCACTTTGCCTTCGAAGGCGTCGTGAAAACAGCCGGTGAAAAGGCCGTCGTCCAGGCGGATGTCGGGACCTTCCAGTTTCACGGACTCGGCCGGGCACCATCCGGCGTGCAGCGCCAGTATCAGAGCGCCGCTCCGAGCCAAACCAGCCAGCCGGCGCAAGCAAGTCATCATGGATCTCTCCCTGTTGTCAAAGCTCAATGGCGAACTCCTCTTTCGGGCCGGGTGACCGCACATCGGAACCCTATCGGTCAAAGAACGAATGATACCTGCAGCTGCGGCTTCCGTCAAATGCCCATCAACCGGGCTTGGCTGGCAGGGGGGGCGGGTCCCGTCGCCGCCGGCGTTCAATCAGAATATGCAATTGTGACGCTGCCGAGTTTGTGGAGGAAATATTTGCAGGAAATCATGTTGGAAGGGGTTTCACGTGTCTTCCAGACGGGACGCGGCTGATCGAAACGCCGCAATCGCATCGCCACGCCTGCCCTTCGAAGCGCTTCGCGTAGTAGGGCGTGCCCTCTGGCCGCTTGCAGATAATGGTAGCCGCCAAAGACAGTCCCTATTTCATTGACAAGACCTGGATAATTTTTTATTTTTGGAACAAATCTGATTTTCCACAGTCGTTATGAGGTTCAGCCCTTTCAGGGAGAACGTCCATGAGTGAGCCAAATGCGAGCCTGTTCACGCAGGAAGCTGCCCATCTGCTCGAGAGACGCTTCAACGTGCTGGTGGAGAATGCCACGGACTGCGTCAGTTTGCTCGGGGCCGATGGCCGATTCATTTACGCCAGCCCGGCGGCCTCCAGGATCAACGGGTACTCGCAGGAGGAATTCATCAACCAGAATGCCTTTCATATCATTCATCCCGAGGATGTTCCGCACGTCCAGCAGGCCTTCATGCAAATCCTGCAGCAACCCGGCGCCATGACGTCGCGTGAATTCCGCCTCCGTCACCGGGACGGTTCGTGGCGCTGGATTGACGCCACGGCTTCCAACCGGCTGGACGATCCGGCCTTGCGGGGAATCGTGGTCAATTACCGGGATATCACGGATCGAAAACAGCTCGAGGCCGCGCGCACGTTCACGGAAGAGCTGACCCGTTCCAACCAGGAACTGGAGCAGTTTGCCCGCGTGGTCTCGCACGATCTCCAGGAACCGCTGCGGATGGTCACGGCCTTTGTTCGGCTTCTTTCCGAGCGGTACAAGGACAAGCTGGACGAGCGGGGCGACGAGTTCATCTCGTTCGCGGTGGATGGCGCCACCCGCATGCAGGCCATGATCGCCGATCTGCTCACCTACGCCCGGCTCGGGGGGAGGGGGCTTGTGCTGGCTCCCGCGGACACTGAGGCGATCCTGTCGACCGCGTTGAGGAATGTTAAAATCAGCTTGGAGGAGTCCGGCTCCGTTGTCACGCACGACCCGTTGCCGGTGGTCAAGGCAGACGAAGGTCAACTGGTCCAGGTCTTCCAGAACATCATCGGCAATGCGATCAAGTTCAGGCGACCGGACATCGCGCCCAGGATTCATTGCAGCGCAGTCCGAGCGCCAGGCCCTGAGCCATTTGCTGTTCCGGAAGCTGGAACGGGGAGCGAGCTGAATGGCCCCGGGTACTGGCGCTTCTGCGTGAGCGACAACGGCATCGGCATCGAATCCCAATTTTACGACAGGATATTCGAGGTGTTTCAGCGGCTTCACACGCGGGAGCAATATCAGGGCACCGGGATTGGCCTGGCGATCTGCAAGAAAATCGTGGAACGCCACGGGGGCCGGATCTGGGTGATCGCCACACCCGGCCTGGGCTCCACCTTCAGCTTCACGCTGCCGGCAATCTGACGCGCCTTGTCGATCCGCGCGACTTACGGCACGTCGGCGTTTTCAGGGGACAGGACCAGATTATCCAGGAACAGGTTGGCTTTATGGTCGGAGGCCTGGACTGTAAAGGTCACTTTCTCCGCAAGCGCGCCGGAGGGGATCTCCAACGTAAAGGATTTCCAGCCTTTCCAGTCGCAAGTCTGGGACCAGAACGGTTCCTTTTTCAAATTCCATGAGCAGACCGCTTGTTTCCCATCCCCGTGGAGGCTGAACGAAACGCTGCCGCCCCGGAACCGGCCGAGCTGGGGCAGGGCGCTCAGGTCGAAAACCGCCAGGCCATGGTCCAGGAGGGCAATGTTCATCGAATGGAGGCCTGCCGCCGACCGCGCGGCCGATTTGGAGACTGTCGCCCGCTGAAGGTTTCTGGCGTGGAGCAGGTTGATGGTTTCGAAGTCGAGGACAAACTGCTTGATCGGGAGCAGTTCCAGCCGCCTGTCCGGGTTCACCCGGTAGAGGCGATCGGATTTGATCGCGTCCGCTCCTCCGACGAAATTCTCGGCGAACCGGGTTTTCAGATAGTCATTGGTCGTGCGAACGTACAGGAAGTCGATATCGGCGCAGGCTTCTCGCCACTGTTCCGGGGTGGGGGAAGGATCCTTGAGGCGACGGGTAAGCCACTTGTAATGGCACCCTTTCAGTTCGATTTCGTACTGGAGCCCGACTCCCGAGAAATAATGGCCCGGCACATCGGTCTGCTCCAGCACCGAATAGCGGGTTCCTGGCGTGAAGTAGGACTCGCACATCTGGCGGGCCAGTTCATACGGCGCCCGGTAGGAGTCGAGATGGGCGAATTGGCGGGGCCGTAGCAGGCTGGCGAGATTGGGGTAATTGCACACCGGAACGGTCATCACGGGGATCATGAGCAGGGCGACGGCCAGGGCGCGGATTTTCCCTGCCTGGTTGCGCAGGGCGACGGCAACAGCCAGCAGGGCGAAGAGCCAGGCCATCGCGTAAACTCCCATATATCGGGGGAAATCGGCGAGTTTATGAGCTTCGATTTTTGAGAAATCCGAATAGACGTAGTAGATGAAAAGCGTGAACAGGTAGACCAGGTAACCGCCCGCCATCAGGCCGTTCAGCAGATGCAGCCGGCGCCGGGTCCCTTCGTCGCGGTTGGTGATGGCCAGCCAGAAGAGCAGGAACCCGGCGGCCAGCATGAAGGTGAAATGGCTCAGTTTCACTTCCCAGTTGGCATTGATCGGGTTGCAGAGGAACGCCTGGATGCATTTGTCCAGGATCGGGCCGAAATGGTCGGGGATGTTATACGCCAAGCCCTGGTGAAGTTTGTGCAAGGACCAGTCGGGCGACATGAATCGCCCCTCAACCTGGCGTAGGGCCAGGAGATGCGTCCATGTCAATTTGACGGCAAGAGGAGCGGCCAGGAGGACAAGCAGCGGAACGGCGTTTTTCAGGAAGGCCAATAAGGGGCGGGGGGATTTTAGAAATGACTTGAACTGGATTGCGTATTCGATGAGCAGGAAGAGCAGGACCAGCATGGCCAACCCCAGGCCGGACTGCTTGACCAGGTAGAGGTAGGGGAGTGTCGTCGTGAGCGTGAGAAAACGGAAGCGCTTGTCGTCCGCCAACAGCAGCGCCTGGACGAGGGTGTAGCCGAAGAGAAGGGCCAGGGCGTAATCCACGAGCAGGTAGCGGTAGGCGGAGACGAACATCAGGGGCAGGAGCAGCATGGAGATGCCGCAAAGCGCGTTGAAGAGCACGTCCTTCCATTTCGACCGGGCGAACACGATCGTCAGAAGGCTGACGACGAACAGGTTGTTGGCGAAAACGGCCACGCCTTCCTTATAGCGACCGAGCAGGTTCATGAACAGGTACTCGATCAGCGTCAGGCCGGGCGGGTAGTTGGCGTGGGGCAGGCGGGCAGCCAGGGGAGAGAGAAGGAGATCGGTTCCGGTCATGATCCGGATGACGCGACCCCAGTGGGTGAATTCATCCCAGGCCGAGAATTGGATCCAATACGTGATGTGATGAAACAGGATCGTGGCCAGAATGAAGAACAGGAGTCCCGGGGTTGCGAAATGGTCAAGGAAGGGCCTGAATTGGCGGGTTTTCCAGAGCCTGACGATCGTCACGAACCAAAGAACGCCCGCCAGGATGAGAAGAACGTACAACCCAAAGCGCAGTGAGCCAACGCAACCGAAGAAGAAGAGAACAAGCCCGTTGAGCATGAGGTACGGGGCGAGGGTGAATTCGATCCGCTTGCCGTAGAACGCGGCGGCAAAGACACTCCCTGGCAACAGGAAGAAGAATACCGTCGCCAAAAACAGCACATCCATTGAGACGTCCCCCGCTGAGACCGCACCGAATTCGCGTTCCGTGTAAACTAGCCCATGGGCTCCTGTATGGCAACGTCTAAAAGACCAGGCGGATCGCGCCGGTCGCCTTGCGGTTTCGTCGGGATTGACAGGGCGTCAATTTGGAGTGCGGCAGATTGATGCCGCGTTCTGCGATCGGTTGCCCTGCGCTTGTCGGTTTTTTCGGACAACTTGTCTCGTCGAAAGCCAAATTGTCACCCCGTTATGTCATCCAATCCGCCATACATGAGGATTTAATCCAAAAACACGTCTTCTCTTTTTCTTAACAAACGGTTTGTCTACCCTTAGTACGGTTAAGGGAAAGGCTGGCACAACCTATGCTTATAAAAAAGGTGACCCAAGGTTGGTTGACAACAACTCTCGCACCCACATAAGTGGATTTCCAAGTGCAGAGCGTCGTACTGGCCAAAGGGGGTGCCCCGCTGATGGGCAATAACTCAGCACGAGCCTGGTGCAAGTCACCAGGCTTTTTTATTTCGTGAAGGAAGGGAACCCGGAGAGGTTACCGCTTCTTGGCGACGGGCTTGGCAGCCTTGCCGCTTTCGAGAAGCTTGAGGCCCTTGACAGGATCGACGCCGATGACCTGGCAGTACTTGGCGAATTCGATCACGTCAAGACGGCGATCGCCGGCTTCGACTTTGCCGACCCAGGAGTGGGGGAGCTTCATGACGGAGGCGACATCGCGCATCGTCATACCGTTTTTCTCGCGAGCTTCCCTCAGCCACTTCAGCAACTGGCGCCCTTTTTCGGTCTTGTTCATCTTCATTGTCATGGCTTAACCTTTCAGGAGTAGCACTTTCCAGGGAACTCATTTCGTCCAAATTTCACAACATACTATTCAAACGTAATCACGGTGTAAAGTATTTCTTTTGTCATACTTTTACTGTATTCTGCTTAATATTCAGTTCCGCCGTCGGTGCCGGGTGTCCAGATGGATCAACGATGAGAATCGTTGCGCGCATCAGTTAGGGCGGCGAGTCCCTTCGCAGCCTCGATGTACCAGACTTGGGGATGCAGGAATAGTATTTTCCATCGACGCCATAAGGGTTTTCCTTACCCGTCAATGCCGTTCCCGGCATCCGCTATACCGCGCTCCGCAAATGCATCATGATGTTTCGGTCTGTCATGTTTCAACGTTTGCCCAGTCGTTGAGGCAATCCTCGATAGCCAGCATCCAACAGTGCATCCGGGCTTCTCCGTGATAGGGTCTTCGCCTGTCGTCACGTTGCCATGTCGCACGATCCTGTCCGAGTTTGAAATCCTCCTGCCTTTCGAAGCAAGACGGTTTTTCTCCATCAACGTTGACGCTGAAGCCTCTTTTTGTCAAAATGGCCGGATATTTTTCATCAACCTGTTGCGGCGGGCGGCTTCATAAGGAGATCGCAGATATGGCATGGGATCCCAGGACAATGGCGGATTGGCAGATTGCCGAAGCGGCTGAACCCACGCTCAAGCCTTTCATGGAGAACGGCCGGGCAGCCGGTTTCCTCGACAGTGAACTGATTCCGATGGGGCGGTTGGTCGGCAAGATCGACTACGTGAAGGCATTCAACCGCATCAAGGGAATGCCCACCGGGAAATATATCGATGTGACGGCCATCACCCCGACCCCGCTGGGCGAGGGCAAGACGACCACCACGCTGGGCCTGGTCGAAGGCCTCGGCAAGCTCGGCAAGCGGGTGAGCGGCGCGATTCGCCAGCCAAGCGGCGGGCCGACCTTCAACATCAAGGGTTCGGCCGCGGGCGGCGGTCTGGCCCAGTGTCTGCCGCTGACCCCGTTTTCGTTCGGGCTCACGGGCGACATCGACGCCATCACGAACGCGCATAACCTGGCCATGGTGGCCCTCACGGCGCGGATGCAGCACGAAGACAATTACGACGACGCGAAGCTCGCCCAGATCGGGCTCAAGCGCCTCGACATCGATCCGGCCCGCGTCAACTGGAAATGGGCCATCGACTTCTGCGCCCAGTCCCTCCGCCAGATCACGATCGGCAAGGGCGGCAAGATGGACGGCTTCGAGATGGAGTCGGGCTTCCAGATCACCGTGTCCAGCGAGATCATGGCCATCCTGGCCGTCGTCAAGGACCTGGCCGACCTTCGCGCGCGGATGGCCAACATTGTTGTGGCGCGGTCGCGCTCGGGGCGGGAAGTGACCACCCGCGACCTTGAGGTGGACGGCGCCATGACGGCCTGGCTGCTGAACGCCTTGAATCCGACCCTGCTGCAGACGCTTGAGGGTCAGCCGATGTTCGTGCACGCCGGGCCTTTCGCCAACATCGCGATCGGGCAGAGCTCCATCCTGGCGGACCAGCTTGGCACGCGGCTGAGCGAGTATCATGTGACCGAGAGCGGATTCGCGGCCGACATCGGGTTCGAGAAATTCTGGAACCTGAAGTGCCGCTACTCCGGCCTGTCGCCCCACGCCGTGGTGCTGGTGGCCACGGTGCGCGCGCTCAAGATGCACGGCGGCGGGCCCGAGGTGAAGCCGGGCAAGAAGCTGGACGACGCCTACACCCGGGAAAATCTCGGCCTGCTCGAAAAGGGATGCGAGAACCTGATCGCCCACATCGAGATCGTGAAGAAGAGCGGCGTCCGTCCGGTCGTCTGCATCAACAGCTTCCACACCGACACGCCCGCCGAGATCGCCCTGATCCGTCGCGTCGCCGAGCGGCACGGGGCCCTGTGCGCCCTGTCGAAGCACTGGCTGATGGGCGGCGAAGGCGCCATAGAACTGGCCGAGGCGGTGATTTCCGCCTCCGCCGAAAAGAACCAGTTCAAGTTCCTCTACGACCTGTCCATGCCGCTGCGCCAGCGCATTGACACGATCGCGCGCGAGGTTTACGGGGCCGACGGCGTCTCCTATACGGACGAGGCCCGGGCGAAGGCGGAAGCGCTGGAGGCCGACCCCAAAACCGCGACGATGGGCACCTGCATGGTGAAGACCCACCTCAGCCTGTCGCACGACCCGTCGGCCAAGGGCCGGCCGCGCGGCTGGACCCTGCCCATCCGGGACCTGCTGGTCTACCGCGGCGCCGGCTTCGTGGTGCCCGTGGCGGGCGACATCAAGCTCATGCCCGGCACCGCGTCGGACCCGGCCTTCAGGCGGATCGACGTCGACACGGCCACCGGCAAGGTGCGCGGACTGTTTTAACGGACCTTTTACAGGAGTACTGACAATGAAAAGCCATATCGACAAACGCGTCTTCCACGTTGAAGTGCTGACCCCCAAACAGGCCAGCGAGACCCTGGACGACGATCTCCAGAAGTTCGCCGAGAAATACACGAAGGTCATCGAGAGCGGCGCGATGGCCTGCATCACCGACAACCCCATGGGCAACCTGAGCTTCCAGGCCACGGAAGTGCTGCCCGAACTGGGGCTGGACGTGAAGCCCGAGCAGTTGATGCTTCACCTCAACACCTTCCACACCCGCCAGCAGCTCGACGAGATCCTGAACAAGGCCGCCGAGATCGGCATCAAGTATATCCTCGCCATCTCCGGCGACGGCAGCGAGCGCCTTCCCAAGCTCAGCGCCGAGTCGATCGGCATGTCGGTCAACACGATCACGTCCGTTGAACTGATGCAGTTCATCAACAAGGCTTATCCGGGCGTCTTCACCTTCGGCGTGGCCTTCAATCCGTATGAGCCGCAGGACCACGAGATCGAGAAGATGCACCGCAAGATCGAAGCGGGCGCGCAGTTCATCATCACCCAGCCCGTGCTGGGGCGCGACGAGCGCGTGATGGCCGTGAAGAAGCTCGGGCTGCCGGTCGTGGTGGAAGCCTGGATGTCGAAGAAGCTGAGCCTGCTCTCCAAGTGCGTTGGCTACGACATTCCCGAGGGCACGCCGTACGACCCGATGGCGAACCTGAAGGAGCTGGTCCAGATTTATCCGGACTGCGGTTTCTATCTGGCGCTCCTGGGCGTGAAAACGCAGCTGCCTTTCGTCAGGGACATCTGGAAATAGGAGGGGCCATGACTGCCCGCATCATCGACGGCAAGGCGGTCGCCGCCGCCATCCGCGAGGATCTCCGGCGCGAGGTCGAGGCGCTGAAAGCCGCCGGCGTGACGCCGGGGCTCGGCGTCATCCTCGTCGGGGACAACGCCGCGTCCATTTCCTACGTGACCGCGAAGGAAAAGGCCTGCGCCGAAATCGGGATCTTTTCCGACGACCACCGCCTTCCCGCCTCGGCGCCGCAGGCTG
>JBIIYJ010000337.1:0-5664 GCA_044346855.1 Kiritimatiellia bacterium | reverse complement strand
CCGGATGAACACGCTGATCGTCTATGCGCACCCCTCGCCGCGCAGCTTCAATCACGCCATTCTTGAGGCGTTCGCCAAACCCTTCCAGACCCACGGCCACAAGGTCGTCGTCCGCGATCTCTACGGCATCCGCTTCGATCCGGTTCTCGCCGAGGCCGACCTGGCCGGTCTCAGCCGCGGCATAGCCCGGCTCGACGTGGCCGAGGAGCAGAAGCATGTGAAGGAGGCGAACCTGATCGCCTTCCTGTTCCCGGTCTGGTGGTTCGCCGAGCCGGCCATCCTCAAGGGCTGGATCGACCGCGTCTTCAGCATGGGCTTCGCCTTCCGGCTTGACGGATCCATTCCCGTCGGATTGCTGGCCGGGAAAAAGGCTGTCGTCTTCCGCACCTGCGGCGCCGGCAAGGCGTTATTTGATTCCGGGCTCGGCCCCGCCATGGAAACCCTCTTCGAAACCGGCACGCTCCGCGCCTGCGGCCTGGAGCCTGTACTGTCCCGCTTTTTCTATCAGATCGAAGGCTCCACCGACGCCGAACGCCAGGCCATGCTCCAGCAGGTGAAGAAGGACGCCGAGTCGCTGGCCGGGGCGTGAGGGAAGAGCGGGGAGAAGAGGGTGATCAGTAATCAGTGATCAGTAATCAGTGATCGGTAATCGTGACAAAGGAAATGCTTTGTCATAGAATTATCGCCATGAAAGACGAAGTCGCCTCCTTGAGACTCCAGATGGACGGCCTGATGCGCGAAAAGGGCATCCGCACGCTGCCGGGCTTTGAAAATCTTCCCTTTTTCACCGGCTACGAATCCGGCCGCCTCTTCGGTTGGGACCAGTATTTCGAGGGCCTCCTCCAGCTCTACGCCGGCTGGGACACCCGCTACCTCCGGAATTCGCTGATCCTGTTCCTCCGCCATATCGACCGGGACGGATACATTCCGCGCACCCTTCCCGACGTCTGGTGGGGCCGCTTCCACGCCCAGCCGTTCCTGGCGCAACAGGCGCTCCTGCTTTTGCGCGCGGGCGACCCGCTCGAGGGTTTCCACCCCGAATACTATTTCCGCCTCAAGGCCTACCTGCTGCACTGGCTCCGGGCTGGCGACGTTCGCGGCGAGGGGCTGGCCGTCTGGGATCACTCCGGCCACAGCGGCATGGACAACCAGTACGAGCGCGCCGGCACGTTCCATGACGCCTACTGCGAGGGCGTGGACCTGAACGCCTACCTCGTGCGCGAATGCGAGGCGCTCTCGCTCGTCGCCGCCCGGTTCGGCGAGTCCATGGACGCGATGGCCTTCGCCACGCACGCGCGCCGGCTGCGCGATGCCGTCAACCGCTGGTGCTGGAATGAGCGGGACGGGTTCTACTACGACTACCATGCCCGCGAAAACGAGCCGATCCGGGTGAAGTCCATCGCGGCGGCGGCGGCACTCTGGGCCGGCATCCCCTCGCCCGCCCAGGCGGAACGGCTTGTTCGCGAGCACCTCCTGAACCCTAACGAGTTCGCGCGCCCCTGGCCGTTTCCCGCGCTCGCGCTGCCCGAAACGGGCTACGTGGAAGGATTTCTCGACTGGGAAGCCAAGGATTGCTGCAGCTGGAGGGCCCATACGTGGATGCCCACCAACTATTACGCTTTCCAGGGACTGCGCGCCTACGGCTTCAAGGCCGAAGCCGCATCGCTGGCCGCGAAATCCCGCGAACTTTTCGTGCGCAATCCGTTCCGCGAATACTACGCCACCGAATCCGGCGCCCCCTGGGGCCGCGATCCCTTCTGGGGCTGGAGCAGCCTCGCCCTGTTCATGGAGGAGGAAGCCGCGCGCGGGTTCGATCCCACCACCCTCCGCGACGAGGCGCTGAGAATCATGTAGGGGCTCCGCTCGCCGGAGCCCGCCGTTCACGCGCATGGCGGGCGGCGACAAGCACCGCCCCTACATTTCGGATTATTTCGCTATCCGCTATCCGCTATTCGCTATGCCTGCTATGCTTGCTTGACATCGCCGTCCCTGCAATTGATGATCTTCCGACAGTCAACCGGGAGTTCCATGAAAACAGCGTTCCTCTCCGCCGTCGCGTTCCTGACCCTGTCCTTATCCTCCCCCGCCGTCGAACCCGCGGGTTTTCCCGTTCGGGACGGCGACCAGCCGATCGTCTTCATCGGCGACAGCATCACGGAGCAGAAGCAATACACGACGCTCATTGAAACCTACCTGTTGACCCGGTTTCCCGACTGGAAGCTGACTTTCCGCAATTCGGGCTGGAGCGGCGACCGGATGACCCTGTCACTCCGGGGCGGCCCGGAGGCGGGGTTCAAACGCGACATCCTGCCGCTCAAGCCGGCCTTCGCCCTGATCAATTTCGGCATGAACGACGCCCGGGCGGGCACGTCGAATATCCCCGCTTATGCCCAGGCCGCCCAGCAGCTGGTCTCCAGCCTCACCAACGCCGGCTCGCGGGTGGTCCTGCTGACCCCGTCGCCGGAAGAGCGTTACGAGGAAGGGCAGCCCGGCGGAAGCGCCTACAACATCCTGCTTCGCCAGTATGCGGACGCGCTGGCGGCCGTTTCGGAGCAGACGGGCATCCCGCTCGTCAACCAGCTCGAGCCCTTTATCGCCTGCATCGAATCCGGCCGCAAAGCCGGTGTCCTGGGCGCCGCCGACGCGCCCCGCCTGATCCCGGACGGCGTTCATCCCAATCCCGCGGGCCATCTCGTCATGGCCGCCTCCATCCTGAAGGGGCTGAAGGCCCCCGCGCTGGTCAGCCGCCTGGAAATCGATGCCGCCAATGGCGCGGTCACGGCCGCCGAGGGCTGCTCGGCCACGGTGGAAAAGGTCGGCGACGCCCTGGCTGTCACCCGGACCGACACCTGCCTGCCGTGGGGAATTCCGGAGGAAGCCCGGGTTGCCCTGGCCATTCCCGGGTTCACGCCCCTGGAGGATCTCAACCGCTACACGCTGGCGTTTAAAGGCCTGCCCGAGGGCCGCTATATGGCCATGAGCGCTGACACCATTCTGGGGACATGGAGCAGCGCGGAGCTGGCGGCCGGGGTCAACCTGGCCGTCACCCCCTGCCCGCCCGCGGCGCAGGCGATCGCGCTGCACATCCAGGTGAGCGGGAAGAACAACCTCTTTTTCGAGCGCTGGCGGAGCGTTCAGCTCGGAAAAATCCCGGCCTGGCTGGAGCGCAGCCTGCCGTCCGATCACCTCCTGAAAGCGCGGGAGGCCGAATACGCCAAGCTGGACGCCGCCATCCTCGACGCCGAAAAGCGCATCGAGGCCCTGCGCAAGCCCAAGCCGTGGACGCTCATGCTCCGCCCCGTGCCGGCGGCGTAAGCCAGGCCTTTCCGGAAAGAAGTTTTCTGAGACGCCTGATGCGCAACGAGGAGCCGAGCCATGCGAACGCATGCCGAAGTCAACCGGATGGTGGCGGAGTCAGGCGTTCCGAAGGCAGCCAGCGCCTGCATGGTTGCCGCCGTGCTGTTCACCTACCGCTGCACCATCGCCTGCAGGCACTGCTGCTTCGGTTGCGCCACGGACCGGCCCGACCGGGTCATGACAGCCCGGCAGTGCGTCGACGCCCTGGCCTTGCTCCACGAAACCGGCCGCGTGATCCACATCGCCGGCGGCGAGGCCATGCTCTACTGGAACGTGCTGGCCGACGCGCTGCAGCTGGCCGCGAAAGAGGGCCTGGCCCCGCACTTCATCGAGACCAACTGCTCCTTTGCCGTGAGCGACGAACTGACGCGGGAGCGCCTCCTGTTCATGCGCCGGCACGGCGTGCAAGGCTTGCTGGCTTCCGCCGATCCCTATCACCAGGAATTCGTGCCCGCCGAGCGGTTCCTGCGCGTGCGCCGGCTTGCCATCGAGATTTTCGGCGCGCACAATTTTTACGGGCCGGGACACGACGACGAGGAGATCCGGGCATTCGAGGGGCTGGCGCTCGATGAGGCCAGGCTCCGCGACTTCGTTCGCCGGCATCCGCCCCTAACGGTGGGAACGGCGCAAAAGAGCCTGGCCGACTGCCTTGACCGTTACCCCGTGGACGATCCGCGCCTTCCCTGGCGCGGCTGGCGGGAGCCCTATGTCCGGGGGGCGTGCGCCACGCAATTCCAGGCCGGCACCCTGTGGGAACTGCATATCGACCCCTACGGAAACATCCAGACCAATTGCGGCATGATCCTTGGAAATGTCCCCAAAACAACTCCAGCAGCCCTTCTGGCATCGGGCCCGGAAAAAGCCAACCGGTTTGTGCGGACGGTCTCCGAATGCGGCCCACTGGGCCTGGCCCGCCTGGCCGAAAAGGAATATGGGTTTGTCATCCCGTCCTGCGTGGCGCAAAACTGCGAGCTGTGCTATCTGACGAGAACATTCCTGAGAGCGCATCATCCGGAGGTGTTCGGTCCCGCTGAAATTTACATCCATTCCAGCGATCCGAGCCGGTCGGCATAGCCCCGTTAACCCCGGGTTTCCGGGAACTGCCACTCCGGGCGGAAATTGACGGCGCCGGCGGCCAGGTTCAGGCGGAAGCGGCAGACGGCGCCGGGCTTGTGCAGCGGGACGGCCTGCCCGTGGAGATTTTCATCGCCATTGAGCCGGCGGAGCGGCACGAACCGGCCGTCCTTGAGTGTCCCCTCCTCAACGGCCAGCACCTCAAGGTCGGGGATTTCGCTGCCCGGCAGGGAAAAACCGAGCCAATAGCCGTGCCCGACGGCCAGGTACTCGTGTTTGCCGGTTTCAATTAGAAGGCCGCCGCCCGGAACCGCGGTCTTGGAGCGCGGTTGCATTTGAGTGGCGTAAACCTTGACCGGCCCGAGCGTCTGGACGGACCTGTCGAGTTCGTCCTCCTGGTAGAACCCGACGATGCGGCCTTGCGCCTGGGCCTCGGCGACAACGCCGACGATTTCGCCCAGCGCCTGATAGGTCGGCCCCAGCGGGTGGTCGGCCGGCAGGTCGTCCGCGGCGAACGGGCCGAATCCGAGGGCGGCATGGCGGCCGAACGCATACAGCGCCTGACCCGCCGCGCGATTGTCCATGCGGGCTTCGGGAATGAAGAGCGGATTCCCGGACCGGGTATAGGAGGCGCACACGTCCTTGAACGTGTCCACGTAGATGTCCGGAGCCAGGAAATCAAGGTGGGGCGCGGCCGCCCGCCAGATATCCAGCATGTCGGAGATCGGCCCCCCGCTGGGATATTGGCCCGCGTGCTGCATGCGTGCCTGCTTGAGCCAGGCGTTGGCATAATGCGGCAGGTTATACGCCGCCTTGCCGGCCGCTGCCACCGCTTCCAGGTGGGAGGCGATGTGCCAGCACATGAAGATTTCCTCGGCAGCCGGCCCGAACACCTCGCCCCAGGTTCCCTCCATCCGGGCGCCGGCCTGCTCCCAGGGCGCGCGGACCGTTTCCAGCAACTGCGCGCGCCGGCTCTTGAGGTCGTGCATCAGGGCGGCAGGCACCGGCCCCGCCAGCAGGCGCTCCGCCGTGGCGCTGAAATCCCGGGGCTGCCCCAGGATGCCGACCTCGTTCTCCACCTGGATCATCAGCACGGTGTGATGGCCTGCGTCCAGTTCTCCGATCCGCCGCATCACGGCGGCCAGGGCCTTCCCGTCCGCGACGCGGAGCCCCTGGCAAAAGGGGGACAGCACGTCGGTCCTCAATCCCGATGCCGTTTCCACCCGGGGAAAG
>JBIIYJ010000336.1:0-5680 GCA_044346855.1 Kiritimatiellia bacterium | reverse complement strand
GGTCGTCCATCTTTGAGCGGGCTGCCTTCTCGCCCTCGGGCGCCAGTTTCTCGATGCGGTCGAACTGGGAGGCGGTGAAACCGAGCAGCGGCGGTTGGATGCCAAGGTCGGCGCTCTTGTAGTTCCGGATCTGGTCGGGCCTCTGCGCAATCGAGTAAGTCCGCCCCAGGATGGAACCCATGGAATGCAGTTCCTCGGCCTTGACAACATCCCCGCCCGAGCCGACGTCGACCGCGATGATGAAGTCCGCGCCCATCCCCTTCGCAACATCCACCGGAAGGTTGTTCACGATGCCGCCGTCCACCAGGATCCTGCCGTCCAGAAGGGTCGGCGTGAAGGCGCCGGGAACCGACATGCTGGCGCGCATCGCGCGGGCCAGGTTGCCGTGGTCGATCACGTAGGCCTGCCCGCTCTCCAGGTCGGTCGCCACGGCCCGGTACGGGATTGGCAGCTCATTGAAGTTCGTGATGGCGACGGCGCGCAGGGACATGTACTGGAGAACATTGTTGAGCTTCTGGCCCGAGGCCATGCCTGTACTTAGTTTGGGCCTGCCCCACCCCATCCCCATTTCAAAGAGGAAACGCTGGTCTTCAAGCTTCCGCCGGTAGAAAAGGTCGCGGCGCGGGGTCTCGTCGGTCATGACCTCGTTCCAGTCGAGCGACTGGAGAAAGGATTGTATCTCGTCCGGCGACATGCCGGCGGCATACAACCCGCCGATGATGGAGCCCATGCTGGTCCCGGCGATATAGTCGATCGGAACGCGAGCCTCCTCGAGGACGCGCAGCACGCCGATGTGGGCGAAGCCCAGCGCCCCGCCGCCCCCCAGCACCAGGCCGATCCTGGGCCGGTTCGTCACCGCGGCCCCCGCCTCCGCGGCCTGAGCCGGGCTGACAGCGACCGTCATCAGCAGGGCGGCCGCCGCCCCCGCAACACCTCGGAATAGATTCAATCGAGCCTCCTGCACGTGTGAAAAAATCAATTCCCGGCGGGCGAGGGCTTCGCCCGTTTTTTGCCCACGTCCATATCCCGCTTGATGGTATAGAGCATCCGGACCAGCTCATACTCGAACGGCGACCCGGTCTGCTGGTAGCGGAAGGGAACCCGGTAACGCGTGTCCACGGCGGTCACCCCCGAATAAGCCATGACCGTGTCATCGTCGTCCACCATGGCCGCCGGCCCCACGGAGTTGAAAACGGCCGTGTCCCCGGCCATGCCGACGGCATCGCGGACATTGGCGGGCCCCAGCACCGGCAGCACCAGGTAGGCGCCGTTCCCGATCCCGTACGAGCCCAGGGTCTGCCCCAGGTCCTCCTCCTGCCGCTTCCAGCCCCAGTGCGTGGCCGGGTCCCAGAGCCCCGCGACACCCACCGTGGTGTTGCCGACAAAACGGCCCAGGGTGATTCCGGCCGACTTGAACTTGGCCTGGAGCAGGTTGTTATAGAAGTTGTCGAACTCCCCGATGTTGTCGACGAAGCAGGAAACACGGTCCTGCACGTAATCGGGCAGCACGAAGTCGTAGGTCCGGACCACGGGAAGGAACAGGTACTTGTCGAAATAGTAATTGAACTTGTACGTCCCGCGATTGAATCCCTCGACGGGGTCGTCCACCACGAGCAGCGGCTTCACCCCAGCCGGAACCTTGTATTGCCGCATGGGCGGAACGGCGTCGGGGCCCGCCACCGGCACCGTGCTACACCCGCACGCCAGGGCCAGCAGGGCCGGCGCCAGGGACTTCGTCAAACGGCAGGAAAAAGTCCGTTTCATTGCGCTATCTCCTTTCCGGAAAGGAACGACGTCATAAACCTCACCGCATCCGGGTGGCTCATGTTGCCGCAATGCCCTCCCGTCGGGAAGATGCGGGCGCGATCGCCGAACACGCCGTGCAGATAGTCGACCTCGCCGGGCTCCATGATGATGTCGTCCTCGTTATGCAGGAGGCCGATCTTCGGGCTGTTCTTCAGATACGCCTCGATCGAGCGCAGGCTCGCGCGCTCGATCAGCGCGTCGCGGGTGAGCCCCGGTTCCCGCCCCTGGTAAAACGGGAGGAACCACTCGTTGAAATAGTCAACAAAGCTCGTGTGGTACGAGGTCAAGGCGTACCCGGTCAGGGAGGTCGTGGCAGTCAGCCTCACATTCTTCGGCACGATGTAGCCGCCCCCGTTCATCACGTCGACGGTGAACGCCAAGTTGCCCGAATCCATCCGGAAGGACGTCCCGACCAGGAGCGCCAGCCTGTCTTCGCGGGGAGGATAATACCGGTAGAGCTTATAAATGAATTCGCTTGTCAGCTCGACGCGCTCGAAGCCCTTGGACCGCTCGGCCAGCTTTTCCAGGACGTCCCTGAACCATTCCGCGAAGTTCTCCTCGCCCCCCGGGATGTTGTCCCGGAAATATCCGTCCAGGAGCGAGATCGAATGGTAGACGTCGACCGGCGGGTTGATGAGCAGCACCCGGTCGAAGTTGAAGGATTTGCGCTCCTCGTCCAGCTTGGCCAGGAAGGCCGACTCGATGCCGCCAAGGCTGTACCCGGTGAGGGCGTAGCCCGAAATCTCGACCCGTTTCCTAGCGTAGTCGTTGGCCATCTCCATGACCCGGTAGAGATCCTTCGCGTCCTCGGGTGTGTTGCCCGGCATCCCGGTCGTCGCGTTCACCACGAAGTTCATGTGCGTCGGGGACGTGATGCAGATCACGTGGAATCCGGCCTGGAAAAAGATTTTCTGCAGGCTGATCATGTTGGGCGAAGCGTAATGCGCTCCCGTCCCCGCAATGATGAACAGGAGCGGCGCCTTGCGACCCTGGGCGGCCAACGAGCAGAGCAGCCCCTTCTGGTACCAGAAAACCTCCGGTATCGGCCGATGCGGGAACACCTTCAGGATGAACTCCTTTCGCGGAATCTCCTCGGGAAGCGTGACCTGATATGCCGCCGGAAGCGGAAGCACGGTCGCCTCGAAGGGGTTCACGAAGGGGTAGAAGTAGGCTTTTTCGGCAGGCTTGCCGGGTGCGCCCGGCGACATCCGCGACAGGAGCAGCAGCAAGGCGATCAAGGCGTATTTCATGGCGTCCTTTCAGGAAAGAGGGTTAGGGCAAAAGGCCGACTTCGCGGAAGTAACGCCTGGCGCCCGGATGCATCGGAAGGCCCGCCACATCGGCCAGGTCCTTCGCGGTCAGGGCGGACAAGGCCGGCTGCTGCCGGCGGAACAGGTCCAGGTTGGTCATGACCTCCTTGACAAGCCGGTAGACCAGCTCCGCGTCCCTGTCGCCGCGCGCGAACAGGATCACCTTTGTACCTACTGTAGGGACGGGCTCCCGGTTGATCAGCGCCGGATAATAGTCGGTCTCGATCGAGACGGCTTTCAGGTTGGGGTTCAGGGCGAGGCAGTAATCGATGATGTCCTGGCCGACGGGCAGCAGGACGGCCTTCCGCTTGCCCGAGGTCGCCTCCCGCACCGAGAGGTTCGGATGGCCGGCCGTGAAGAAGTAGGCGTCGATCCTGCCCTCCTCCAGCAGGTCGGAGGCCTTGAACGAGGGCTCCTCGTTGAGCTTCAGATCGGACGGCTGGAGACCGGCCCGGGCCAGGATCGGGAGGGCCGACTCGTGCGTGCTGGAGCCCGGGGCCCCGATGTTGACCCGCTTCCCCTTCAGGTCGGCCAGGCGCTCGACCCCCGCATCTCCGGCAGCCACAATGGTCAGCGCCTCGGAGTAGAGCCCGAGGACCGCCACCAGGTTGGTTCCCGGGTGTGTCGTTCCCGGGTCCGTTCCGCGGATGGACTTTTCCAACATGTTGAGCTGGGCAAGGCCGAACTGGTTCGACCCCCCGATGACGCTGCTGATGTTGGCAACCGTCCCCGGGGTCGCCACCGGGACCAGCCACTGGCGATACGTCCCGCGCTTCTTGTTGAAGATCTTGGCCATGCCGCTGCCGGCGGCGTAATAGACGCCCACCACGTTGCCGGCGCCGAGGGTGATGATCTCGTCCGCGGCCGGCGCGGGACCCGCCCCCAGGAGCAGGCCGCAGGCCGTCAGAAGAACACAAGGGATGGTGAGCGGTGCGCGTCGTTGCATGCGTTCCTCGTTTGTTGTCACTTGCCCGGAGCCGGCGCAGCCGCCGGGTCGCTCTCGGCCAGCAGCGCGGTCGCCTGCTCCAACCGGTCCCGCAGGGGCTTCAGCCGGGAACGGGACTCCTCGCACTCGTTGACGAGTACCTTGAATTTCGCAAAGTCACGCCGCAGCTCCGCGGTCATCTCGTCCAGCAGCTTGTCCAGTTCGAAGGCCGCCTTGCCACCGACGGGGCGGGTGGATGGCCTGGGCGCCCGGATGAGCTCCTCGATCTGGCTGCGGCGGGCGGCGATGATCTGGCGGGCGGACTCGTTGTCCTTCTGAAGCTGGTCGCGCACCGCGGGGTCGACGGCGGCGCGGATCGCCTCGTCACGCATCGCAATTTCGCGGGTCTGCTTGTCGATTCCCGCCCGGAGGGCGGCCACAAGGTCCGCCTTGACCTTCACCGACGCCTGACCGTCGTACCGCACCTTGCGCTGCTCCTGGCTCTCGCCATGATTGTACCCCGAACCGTCCTGCTGCTGGACGAGCGAGTCCGCGATCGCAAGGGACTGCGTGATGCGGGTTTCAATCCGGCCGTTCAGGGCGGCGATTTCCCGGGCCAGCAATTCCTCGTCGAACCGGGCGCTGTGGCTTTCCAGCAGCTTCAGTCGCTGGTCGCGCTCCTGCGCATAATAGACAGCCGAGTTCTTGATGCCGGCCAGCGCATCTTCCTTGGACTTGCGTATGCGATTGCCAGGCCCGTCGCTGGAGTCCCGGACAGAGGCCAGGAGCGAGACGATGCGGTTGATGCGGGCCTCGATATCGTCGTCCAGAGCCACCAGCTGCGCCGTCATGGAAGCGGCGCGCGCCTCGGCCCTCGCCAGTTCGCCCTGCATCACGAGAACGACATTCTCCCACTGGGCCCGGTCCGGCGAGGCGGCGGCGGCCTCTTCCTGCTGGCCTGATGCCGAATTAAGGGACAGAACGACGGCGCAGAAAACACTGGCCACAAGAGTCCGGAAGAGAGAGGTCTGGCTCATCGAAAATGTTTCCTTTTTTTATCGTCTCAGATTGATCCATCAGGCGGCAGGGGGAAATAGCGCATGAGCTGCCCGATCGCCGCGTTGCACCGCTCCTGCTTCCGCGCTTCCGGCCAGGCCATGTCGATGTCCGCGAAAATCGCCCCCCGCCACTTCAGGTGCTTCGCCTTGCGGTCGACCACGTCCACGATCAGCACGCCGCGCGTGTAATGCAGTCCGTCCTGCTCCTTCGCAGGCGCCGCCGGCATCTTCAGAAAGTCGCCGTAAAGCCGGTTCAACTCCTCCTCGTCGATCTCGGCGCCGCCGGCCAGGGCATAGCTGACGAGATAATCCGGGGCCTCCTCCGCAAACGCGAAACCCTTGCGGGTGAACGCATCCAACATCGCGCTTTTCAGGCGCTTGTCGATGACGGACAGGCTCATGTTCGTGACCGCCTCCACCCGGAACACACACATCCCCCAGCCGAACGTGCCCGACGACGGCATAGGCTTCGTCTTGTCCACCATGACACGGACGGACGGATTCTGAAATCCGGGAAGGGGCTCGTTCGTCTGGGCCGGCGCCGCGCAAAGCCTTCCCTGGGAAAGCAGCGCACCGGCCAG
>JBIIYJ010000335.1:0-5725 GCA_044346855.1 Kiritimatiellia bacterium | reverse complement strand
CGGCCGCCAGCATGACGGAACGGGCCGGCGGCTTGCGGGAAAACGTTTCGAGCAGCTTGGTCAGCATGAACAGGTTGGCGCCGCTGCGGGCGCTTTCGCCGAGGCCGGGCACGACGCAGCTTCCGTCGATGGGCGCCGTGAAGACGGGCATCTCGCGGCTGAGAATGGGGTCGGAGCCCGGGATGATGACCCACAGGTCGCGCAGTTCGCTCCGCTCCCAGCGGGAGGGGGCAGCCTCGATCCGGGCGTCGCAGGCCCGGGCCTTTCCGCAGGCGGCCAGGAGTGCGGCGCTGTCGGCCTCGGCGGCGAAGAAGCGCGGCACGGCCACTTCGGTGTTCGGCGTCTTGGCCGTGGCATTGCGGTTGTCCATCTCGGCGTCATGCAGGAAGATGAAGCCTTTCACGCCGAAGCGGAGCAGCGTCTCCCAGGCGGAGCCGGATTTGAAGTTGAGGATGGCCACGGCGCCGTTCAGGTCGGTGCCCTTGATGGCGTCAAGGTCTTCGATCGTGCCGTTACCCAGGTACACGAGCCGGGTGTCGAACCGGGGTTCCGTGAAATTGCCGGGGCGGAACCAGGAGGGGTACATCGGGTGCACGGGAATGGTGGCGCCCGATGGCAGCGCCACGGTGGTGGCGCCTGGGATGAAATGCATGGAGGGGAACCGGATCTCGCCGTTCTGGAAGCCGCTCGCGGCGAACAGGTTGGCGATCTTCCGCTCCATGGCCAGGTTGCCGGCCGAGCCGGGCAGCCGGTTTTCACAGCCCTTGAAAAAGGCCTCCATCTCCTGCCTGAGCTGCCCGGCCGCTTCCGGCGGCGCCCAGGTCTCGGCTGCCTGCGCGAGGGCGGCCAGCGCGACGAGGACGATCCCCGCGCACCCGGTCAAAAAGCGATTCAATTTCACGGACACGATCTCCTGTGAGTTAGGGAACGACAATCGAAATGATTTTCCGCTCGGCCAGCATGCGCAGGAACGCGGCCACGCTGACCTCGGCTTCGCGCTTGTTGAGCCTGTAGGTCCCGGCGAAGTCGTTCATGACCTGCTCGGCGGTGCGTTCGCCGTCGATCAGGTCGTAAACGGCCGTGCCGAGTTCGTCGAGCTTGAACCGCTGCTCGATCGTCTCCGGCATGAAACGCGAAAGCAGCCCCTTCGGCCGCGGCCCCCGGATGACCAGGTCGATTCCGCCGCCGGCCCTGGCTTCGCGAACGAAACCGCCGTTCCGGACGGGAATCGAATCAAGCGACTGGCGCCGGTTCAGAGTGGGCGTCTTGGACATCACACGGGACCTTTAATGGGAATCGTCGCCGATGTGGCCGACGCGGATGTTGAGGTTCTTGCGCTCTTCGAGCCGGTCGATCTGCCCGTCCCGGATCCAGAGGATGCGATCCGACACGTCGAGCATCTTCATGTCGTGCGTGGCGGAGATGACCGTCACGTTATCCTCCACCTTGAGCTGGCAGAGGAGTTCGATCATGTCGCGCCCCGTTTTGACGTCGAGATTCGCCGTCGGTTCGTCGGCCAGGATGATGACAGGATCGTTGGCGATGGCCCGCGCCACGGCCACGCGCTGCTGCTGGCCGCCCGACAGTTCGTAGGGGCGGTGGAAAATACGATTGCCCAGCCCGACGCGGGTCAGGATGCCGGCGGCCTTCTCACGGGCTTCGTCTTCCGTCAGCCCGGCGAAAATCATCGGCAGCATGACGTTTTCCAGGGCCGTCAGCACCGGCAGGATGTTGTAGCTCTGGAAGATGTAGCCGATCTTGTGGCAGCGCATCCAGGCCAGCTCGTAGGAATCGAGCTGCGCGACGTCGATCTCGTCGATGAAAACCATGCCCGCGGTGGGGGCGTCAATGCCGCCGATCATATTGAACAAGGTGGACTTGCCCGACCCCGAAGGGCCCATGATGGAGAGGTATTCCCCCCTGAAAACATCCAATGTCACACCGTCAAGAGCCTTGGTAACGGCTTCGCCGGAACCATAATAACGTTTGACGTTAATGGCCCGGATGACAATGTCGCGGTGTTGCTTGTCTGCGGGTTCAGCCAATGCAGCCTCCGTTGCTCCGTGTAAAAAAGTCCTGTAATGATAGTGGGAGGTATAGGCAAAGTCAACCCGTGAACCGTGAAAACGGAAGTTTTTTCAGGCTCCGGAACGGCCACGGGGCGGAATGAGCCGGGCCATTGCCTCTTTGACGGCGTCAAGTCCGGTTCCCGCCGCAGCCGAGATGGGCAATGCGTCTGGGAAATCGCGTTTAAGGTCAGCCAGCGCGATCTGGCTCTCGGGCAAGTCAACCTTGTTCAGAACCAGGAGCACCGGCACGTTTTGGGCCCCGATTTCCGCCAGCGTTGCGGTCACCACCTGCATATGCTCCCTCACGAAAGGATGGCTGGCGTCGGCGACATGCAGGAGAAGGTCCGCCTCAGCCAGCTCCTCCAGGGTGGACCGGAACGAGGCGACCAAACCGTGGGGCAGGGACCGGATAAAGCCGACCGTGTCCGTCAGGAGGATGGACCGCTCGTCGGGCAGGCGGACCTGCCGCGTCTTGGTGTCCAGCGTGGCGAACAGGCGGTCATCCACGTAGGCGCCCGCCCGGGACAGGGTGTTGAGCAGGGTGGATTTGCCGGCGTTCGTATAGCCGACCAGGCTGACGAGAGGGAAAGAGCGGTGGGCGCGGGTCAGCCGGCGCCGCTTCTGGATGGCCTCCAGCTTCTCCTCCAGTTCGCGGATGCGCCTCCGCATGGGCGCGTTGCGCTGTTCGAGCGGGCTCTCGCCGGGGCCGCGCATCCCGGTGCCGCCGCCGAAGCGCTCCTGCTTGGATGAGACGGGAAGACGGGATAGCAGGTAGCGCAACTGGGCCAGTTCGACCTGGATCTGGGCTTCCGAGGAGCGGGCGCGCCGGGCGAAAATCTGGAGAATCAGCTCCGTGCGGTCGATAACCTTGATGCCAAGCCCCAGGTCAAGGTTGTTGACTTGCATGGCCGAAAGATCATTGTCAAAAACCACCAGCTTGGCGCCGGTTTCCTGGCAGGCGAGCTGGATTTCGGGCAGCTTTCCGGAGCCGATGTAATACTGGGGCGTGGGCTTCAGGCGGCGCTGGGTGATGACGCCCACCGCCACAAGGCCGGCCGTGTCGGCCAGGCGTTCGAGTTCCTCGATCGAGTCGCTCGCCTCCTCGCGGGTCTGGCGCCCGCTGATCACCTGGACCAGCAGCGTCCGCTCGGGTTTTTCCTCGGCTGTCGGATGGAGTTGCCTTGACATGAAGGAACTATAGCGGGAAGGAACCGGAAAGGAAACAGCAATCGGTCACACCGCAATCGCTTACGCCGTCATTCGGGGTGGCCGTGCTCTTCTCCGGCCGGCCGCGTCTCCGTGTCGATCCATTCAAGATACGGGGGATGGCCGTCCAGGATGGGGGTGATGATGATCTCGGGCACTTCGTAGGGATGAACCGCCGCGATGGCCGCGATAAGCGCTTCGCCGTTGGCTTCCGGAGCCTTGGCCTGAAGCCGGATTTCGTTGGTGTGCTGGAGCCCCCCCTGCCACCAGAACGAACTGTGGATCGGATTCGCCTGCACGCAGGAAGCCAGGCGGGGGAGCAGGATCGCGTTCGTGATCGCCAGCGCCGCCTCTTCGGTGTCCACCGTCGTGGTCACGATGATATAGGGGGTCTCTTCACTCATTATGGAACGTCAAGATGCCAGATTCCCGCATGCTTTACGAGCGTTATTTACTCACGCGCGATCGGGCGGGGGGGGCGCATTGCGGTTTCGTCGGGATCGACAGATCCTAAATTTGGAGTGCGGCGGCTTGACGCCGCTTTCTGCGATGCGGCTGCCCCGCGCGCTTCGATAGGCCTGCCTGAGCGAGTCGGCTTGACGCGGCGCCCATTCGTCGATGTCGCGTCCAGTCGGTGCCAGCCAAAGCGGCGTCAAGCCGCCGCACTCCAAATCGGATTCGCACCAGACTGACATAATCCCGACTAAACGGCAGATGCGTTCCGATCGGGGCATGCGCCATCACGGCCCCCGTTCCGCCAAGTCGTCCGCGAATTTCAGGATCGCGCCTTTCATGGCCACGACTTTCCGCCAGGGCTCCGGGATGCCCTCCAGCCCGTAGTACGCGCCGGCCAACTGACCGTAGACGGCGCCGGTGGTGTCCGCGTCGTCGCCCAGGTTGACGGCCAGGAGGGCGCCCTCGCGGAAACTGTCCGATGTGTGAAACGCCCAGAGCGCCGCTTCCAGCGACTCGACCACGTATCCGCTGCCCTTGATTTCCGCCGGCCGTTTGCCCTGGAATGAGCCGAGGGCGATCGCGCCGATCTCCGGGCACAGCGGATGGGCTTTCCAGTAATCCGCAACCGGCGCATACAGCGGGCCGAGAAGCGTTTTCTTGTCCACCCCCCGCACCGCGCCGGCAATCAGACCGCCCAGGTACCGGCAGGCGTCGACGCATGTCCTGGCCCCATGGGTTGTGCGTGAGCTGTCTCCGGATTTCTCAATGGCCGCCGCCGGATCCGAGGCGAAGAAAAGAGGAACGGGCGCGAGCCGCATGATGCTGCCATTGCCGGCCGCGCTGGGCTGCGTGGGACCGCAATAGGGCTCGCCCGTCTTCTCGAACCGGCCCAGCGCCATCCGGGTCGTGCCCCCGATATCGAAACAGCTGCCGGTGCAGCTCAGGTGGCCGTCGCGGAACCACCGCAGGTAGCGGGACAGCTGGTCAACGGGGTCGAACCCCCTTTTTTCAACCAGGCTTTCCGCGAGGCAGAGGGCGAGGGAGGTGTCGTCGGTCCACTGCCCCGGGGCGAGGCCGAACGGCCCCCCGCCGACGATGTCGGTGAGCGGCGTGAACGTTCCGCGCCGCTTGAACTCCAGGGTGGTGCCCAGGGCGTCGCAGGCGGCCAGGCCGAGGAGCGATCCGCGGTAACGGTCTGTGTCCTTCATGCGGCGACTTTACACGTCCCCCGAACAAGAATCAAGGGTCGCTTGATATTTGCGGCGGAGAGGGCATAATAGGGGAAATGGAAGCCTGCCGCCCCAATCCGCTCCGCCTGGCCCTGGCCCAGCTTGAAATCAAGCCCGGCCGGCCGGCCGAAAACACGGCCCGCATCCTGGCGACCCTGGGCGAGGCCCGGACCGCCGGGGCCCGCCTGGTCCTGTTTCCCGAAATGGCCATCCCCGGCTACCTGCTGGGCGACGAGTGGGAGCGTTCCGCTTTTCTCCGCGAGTGCGAAGCCTGCGGAGATGCCGTCGTTGCCGCGTCGGCCGGCCTGACCGTCGTCTTCGGCAACGTCGCGCTCGACTGGGCCCGCAAAAACGAGGACGGCCGCGTCCGCAAATACAACGCCCTCTTCGTCGCCGAGGAAGGGCGTCTGCTGGTTCCCGGCAACGGCCTGGGCTACCCGTTCGTCATGAAGTCGCTCATGCCGAACTACCGCGAGTTCGACGACAGCCGCCACTTCTACGACCTTCGCAAGGTCGCCCTCGAGCGCGGCCGCAGCCCGGCCGACCTGGTCGTCTCCGTGGCCACGCGCGCGGGCCGCCTGGGCTGCACGCTCTGCGAGGATGCGTGGGACGACGACTACGGCTTCTCGCCCATCCGCATCATGGCCGCCCGGGGCGAGGCCGACCTGTTCGTCAACATCAGCTGCTCGCCCTACACCTTCAACAAGAACCACAAGCGCAACCGCCTTTTTTCCTCCCGCGCCGCCGAAGTCGGCCGGCCCATCG
>JBIIYJ010000334.1:0-5743 GCA_044346855.1 Kiritimatiellia bacterium | reverse complement strand
TGCTTCAAGAGCGACCGCGGCCTGCAGGGCAAGTGCCGGCACTGCGGCTCGGATAACGTGGTGGGCGAGACCCGCGTGGTCGGCTACTTCAGCAAGATCCAGAACTGGAACAAGTCGAAGCGGTACGGCGAGCTGGTGGCGCGCCAGCGCGGCCAGTACGCGGTGGAGTCGGCTTCCGGCGCGGACGGCCTGGTGACGGGCGAGCCCGAGCAGAGCGCCACCCCCCGCAAAAAGCAGAAACCCCAGTAACCGGAGCCGGCCATGAGCGACATCAAGAAAAAGATCGTGGTTTTCGGCAAGACGGGCTGCGCCAAGTGCAAGGTGCTCCAGTCCCGCCTGGACGAAGTGCTCGAGCGCGAGGAGTGGAAGGCGCATTTCGTCAAGGAATACTGCGACGTGGAGACGCTCGACGGCATCGTCGCGTTCTGCAAGTCCGAGTGCGTCAACCCCCAGCGGATTCCCGCCTTCCTGGTGATGAACTGGAACGCCGAAGCCCAGGCCTACGAGCCCATGCTCAACCCGGAGCCCGGCCGCAAGAACGGCGTCTGCAAGCAGTCGCGCCTCTACCAGTTCGTCGGCATCCAGACGGATTACAGCGACGTGGGCAAGGGCCTCATCACCAAGCCGATGATCGAATCGGTTCTCGCGGAAGCCCGAGACGCGACGGCATGACCGAAGGGCTGTCACCCGTATTCGCCTATCTGAAACAGCCGTCGATGGTGGACTTCCCGGGCCGCCTGGCGGCCGTTTTCTTCACGAGCGGCTGCAATTTCACCTGCGGCTTCTGCCATAACGCCTCCCTGATGGGGAGCGAAAAGACGGGCCTCTCCTGGGAGAAGTTGGATGACGCCTGCCGCCGCTTCAAGGCGAACTGGGTCACCGGCGCCGCCGTGACGGGCGGCGAGCCCACCCTCCAGCCCGGGCTGGCCGACCTGATCCGCTTTTTCAAGGAACGCGGCCTCGCCGTCAAGATCGACTCCAACGGCAGCCGCCCGGAGGTGCTCCGGGAGATTATCCCGCTGGTGGACTGCCTTGCCATGGACGTCAAGATCCCGCTGGAGGATTATCCCGTCCAGATGGGCTGGGCCGACACGGAGAAGATCCGCGAGTCGATCGGCCTCGTCAAGTCCATGGGCGAGCGCGGCATCCTGCGCACGACGATCATGGAATCGGTGCACACGGACGAGGCGATGCGGCGGATCGGAAGCCTGATCGAGGGCGCCGCCGTCTACCGGATGCAGCCCTTCGTGCCGCGCGAGGATCTTCCCGGCAAGGCGTTCCGCACCAAGCCGCGCACCTCGGTCGAACGCCTCGAGGCGCTTGGCGAGCTGATGAAGCCCTATGTGAAGCGCGTCGACATCCGGGGGTCGTAAGACAGTGATCGGTGATCAGTGATCGGTAATCAGTGAAGGCTCATTTCGAACGCATCATCCACTCGGAGGCGGCCGTTCGCGCGGCCGTGCGCCGCCTGGCGCGGCGCCTGTCGCGCGACTACGCCGGCAAGACGCCCGTGGTGGTCGGCATTCTCAAGGGCGGCGCCTATTTCCTGGTCCCGCTCACGCAGGCCATGGCCGTTCCCCTTGAAATCGAGTTCGTGCGGGCTTCCAGTTATGGGAACAAGCAGACCTCTTCCGGCCGCGTCCGCCGCGACCGCGACCCCGGCTTTCCGGTCAAGGGCCGGCACGTCCTGCTGGTGGACGACATTCTCGACACCGGCCGCACCCTGAGCGTGTTCCACCGGGCATTCGAGCGGCTGGGCGCCGCCAGCGTCCGGTCGGCCGTGTTGTTCGACAAGCCGGCGGCCCGGCAGGTGCCGTACGAGGCCGACTATCCCGGGCTGCCCGTCCCCGATGTCTGGCTGACCGGCTGCGGGCTCGACTCGGACGGCCTGTACCGTAACTGCCCGTTTGTGGGCGTCCTCAAGGACGCGGATGTAGTGAAACCAGCTGCCGAAGACCAGGGGCAACCGCGCGCATGACAACGCCTTCCGACAAATCCCGCCATCTCGCTGACGCCGTCGACTGGTCCCACCCGGCATGGGCCGGCATTCCGGACTCCGCCCGGACCGGCGAGAGCGCGGCCGACCGGCTGTCCGCCGCCCCGGCAATTCCCTTTCGTTTCGAATACGGGGACAAAAAGGCCATCCTGGCCTTTCTGCGGGCGCACTACGCCGGCTGGCGGGACTTCGATCGCGGGCCGGCCGGGCGCCTGGCCGCCTTCACGATCGAGCAGGCCAGGGGGCCCCGCGCGCTGGGGCAGGTGGCCGCGCTCGGGCGCGCGTGGTGGGGGACGGACGACCCGGCCTGGGGGGCCGCCTTCGAACGGTTCTACAGGGCCGTGCCCACGGGCGACCTCTTCAACTGGACCTCCTTCACCGGCGCCCAGGTGGCCCTCGAGCTGGACGCCTGGTTCCTGCTGCGCGATTGCCCAGGCTTTTCCCGGGAGGGCCGGGTCGCCTTCCTGGATCACCTGGTCACGGCCGCGCAGTTTGCGTGGGACGGCTGCACCTCGCAGTGGGGCCAGCTGGCGCTGGGGCCGGAAGGGCACAACTGGTACCTGCACGGGATCCAGGGACTGCCGCATTTTGGGCTGCAATTCCCCGGGTTCAGCCGGTCGACGTTCCTCCTGGATACCGCCCTGGGCGTGGTGGCGGAGAACCTGCGGGCCCAGTACCGCATTGACGGCGGCGCCCGCGAGACCGCCCCGCATTACCAGCTCGGAAGCGCGATGGGGCTGTGGGACATTTATTGCGTGGCGACCCGGAACGGCTGCCCGGTTCCCGGCGGCTGCGCCGAGCGGTGCCTCGCCATCACGCGGTGGCTTCTCAAACTGGCCACGCCCCTGGGAGGCACGCCCGCGTTCGGCGACAGTTTCCATGAGCCGGGCGACCTGGTCGCCCTGGCCGCCGTGGCGGCCGCGCTGACCGGCGACCCCGTCTGCAAGTGGGCGGCCGAGCAGTGGCGGGGCCTTCGGGCGGGCGTGCGGGAGGAGGCGCCCGGTTCGCTGCCCGAGTCCGCCTTTTGGCGCGTCGGCCTGGCCGGCGCCAGGGCCTACGAGGCCGTTCGCGCCGCACCCCCGCCCTGGACCTCGGCCTTTTTGCCCGCCACCGGCTACGCCGCGATGCGAGCGGACCACGCGGCCGGAGCGGCCTACCTGGCCGTTGCCGCCGCCGAGCGCGGCCCCATCGTCACCAGCCACGGCCACACGGATCTTTTCACGCTCGAGATCCTCGCCGACGGCGTCCGCTTCATCGGCGAGCCTGGCCACGCGGTGTATGGCACGTCGCCCGGCCGGGACTACGACCAGAAGACCGAGTCGCACACCGTTCTGACCATCCGCGGCGAGGAGCAGCTGCCGCAGGCCCGGGAGTGGCGGTGGCGGGGCCAGGTCAGGCCCGCCGTGACGCGGTGGATCAGCGAGCCGTCCCACGATTTCATCGAGGCGGCCCACGAGGGCTTTTACCGGTATCCCGAGCGGCAGGTGATCCACTGGCGGAAGATTTTTTTCCGCAAACCGGGAGGCGCCGGCGAGTCCGGCTATTGGCTCGTGTTCGACCGGATCGAGGCGATGACCGACTGCGACTGGGCCGCCTATTTCCATGGCTGCGTGCCGGGCCGGATCGAGGGCCGGTCGGTGTGGTTCGGCCAGGACGGCGGAACCCGGCTGCGGCTGACCGCTCCGCCCGAGGACGGGTTGGAATGGGAGGAGGTTGTTTCGGACGGCCTGACGGCATTCCGGAACGAGCGCAAACTCGAGCCCGGACAGACCCCCGTTTTCTCCACTGGCCGGAAGATGAGGTCCGGTTGCTTCGTCTGGGGCCTGTTTCCGGTCAGGCCGGGTTCGGCTGTTCCGTCGATCCAGCGCCGGGCGGTCACGGTCAACGGCCGCGAGGCGGCGGAGGAGGAAGCCACGGCCGTAGAGGTTGATCTGGGCGCCGGCCGCGAACGCGTGGTTCTCTGCCACCGCCCGCACAATGTGGAACTGGCTTGCGGCGGGGTGAAAGCCTGGGGCATGATGCTTCACGCCGAGGCGAAGGAGGGTGCCGGTTTCTCGGTCCTCCGGAGCCACACGACAGCCGATGGCGCCTGCGGCGTTTAGTCCGCTATCCGCTATGAGCCCCGGGCTGCCCGTGCCCGATGTCTGGCTGACCGGCTACGGGCTCGATCGTGTCGGAGCAGGAGGGAACGGTATGGGAATGGCTTCCTTTTCAAAGTTCGGGCCGGCCGCGGCGGCGCTGGCGGCCCTAGGCCTCTGGACCGCCTCCGCCCTGCGGGCCGAGGATTGGCCGACTTACCGGCACGACAATGCCCGCAGCGGCGTGACGCCCGAAAGCCTGGCGCTGCCCCTGGCGGAGCTGTGGACCTATGTGCCGCCCGCCGAGCCGACGCCGGCCTGGGCGGTCCCGCAGCCGGGTCTGCCGGAGTTGCCCAAGCTCGATTTCGACGACGCGTTCCACGTGGCGGTGGCGGGCGATTCGCTGTTCTTCGGCTCGTCCGTGGACAATGGGGTGCACGCCCTCGAAGCCGCCACCGGCCGGCCCCGCTGGTCGTTCTTCACCGAGGGCGCGGTCCGGCTGGCCCCGTCGGTGGCCGCCGGCCGCGTCTACGCGGGCTCGGACGACGGGGCCGTCTATTGCCTCGACGCCCGGGAGGGCCGGGCGCTCTGGACCGTGCGGCCCATGCCCGGCTCCACCCGCATCCTTGGCGCGGGCCGCCGGATGTCGCTCTGGCCGGTTCGCACGGGCGTGCTGGTGGACGCGGGGGTGGCATATTGCGGCGCCGGCGTCTTTCCCGCCCGAGGCACGGCCGTTCTCGCGCTGGATGCCGGGGCCGGCCGCACGCTCTGGAAAACCTCGGAGATCATCCGGGAGTCGTACGTCTCCCTGGCGCCGCAGGGCTACCTGGTGGCGTCGGCGGACCAGGTTTTCGTGCCGAACGGCCGCAGCTCGCCCCTGACCTATGCGCGCGCTGACGGCGCCATCCTCGGCACGATGGACAAGGACTATGAGATCGTGAAGGCCAAGGGCGTGGTCAGCGGCGGCTACGGCGTGCTGATCGATTCGATCTATTACGTCGGCTCGCAGAACGTCCTGCACGGCTATCTGGCCGACGGCTCGCACACGACGGCGGTGAAGGAGGCGCGCCAGATCGCGGCCTCGCCGGAGCGGTATTACCGCCTGTCGGGTCAGGTGCCTCCTCCCGGCGGGCGACCGGGTCCGGGGCGGGCTTCGTTCGTCAGCGCCTTTGACCGGAACGTCGTGGGCAGTCCCCTCGGCCGCGGCCCATTTCCCGGCGGGGCGGCGGCCTGGACCTACACCCACCCCGGGCTGCAGGCGCTGATCGTGGCGGGGGGGCAGGTGGTGGCGGGCGGGGAAGACGTGGTGATCCTGCTCGACGGCGCCACGGGAAAGCCGCTCTGGAAGGCGCCCGTGGAAGGGCGGGCGCGTGGTCTGGCCGTGGCGAACGGCCGCCTGTTCGTCAGCACGGACAGGGGCCGCATCCACGCCTTCGGCGCCGGCGCGCCGGCGCCGAAGACTGTCGCGCGGGCGGCTGAGCCGTTTCCGACGGACGACGAGACGCCCCGCCTGGCGGCGCTGGCCGGGGCGATCGCGAAGGAGGCGGGGCCCGGCAAGGGGTTCGGCCTGGTGCTGGGGCGGGAGGCGCCCCGGCTCGCCTGGGAGCTGGCGCGGCGGACCGGCCTGCTCATTCATGCCGTCGAGCCCGATCCGGCGAAGGCCGCCGCG
>JBIIYJ010000333.1:0-5747 GCA_044346855.1 Kiritimatiellia bacterium | reverse complement strand
ACCCTGATCGACAACGCCCACCTGTTCGGAACGGACATCGTCACCGGCTTCACCGGCCGCCTGCGCGAGAAATCGATCCCGGACTCCATCCCCCGCTACGCCGCGGTGTTCGGCCCCCTGGGCGCGCGGGCCCGGGACAAGGGCGTCCGCCTCGCCTTTGAAAACTGCTGCATGGGCGGATCGTGGGCGCGGGGCGACTGGAACATCGCCCACACGCCGGACGCCTGGGAACTCATGTTCAACGCGATCCCGTCCGAGAACATCGGCCTGCAATGGGAGCCCTGCCACCAGATGGTGAAGCTGATCGATCCGATGCCGCAGATCCGGAAATGGGGCAAGAAGATGTTCCACATCCACGGCAAGGACGCGTCAGTCTACTGGAACGTGGTCCGCGAGCACGGCATCACCGGCCCCGTCCCGTTCTGCCACCACCGCACGCCGGGCTTCGGTGACAGCAACTGGACCAGCATCATCTCCGAACTCCGCCTGGCCGGCTTCAAGGGTTCGATCGACATCGAGGGCTGGCATGACCCGGTCTACCGGGGCGACATGGAAATGACGGGCCAGGTGCAAGGCCTGAATTACCTGAAGGCCTGCCGCGGCGGCGCCTACGTGGCGAATCCCACCGTCTAGCCGCGCAGGAAACAAAAAAAGGGACGGCCCCGCGGCCGTCCCTTTTCATTTTCACTAGCGCCTTACTTGACTTCGACGAACTTGGTCTTGTCCACGTTGCACACGATGCAGCGGTCAGGCGCCGCGCCGGTCACCGTGTTGCCGCAGACGACGCACACGTAGATGGAGGTGGCGGCGAGATCCTTGCCCTGCTTGATCGAGCCGAGCGCCTGCTTGTAGAGCGTGTTGTGGACCTCTTCCACGGCAAGGGCGTTCTTGAAGCTGGCCGCGGCCGCCTTGTGCCCTTCCTTCTGGGCTTCGGCCAGGAACGGCGGATACATGTCCTGGAACTCATAGCGCTCGCCTTCGGCCGCCGCTTCGAGATTGGCGGCCGTCTCCTTCACGCCGCCCAGGGCGCGGAAATGCGCAAGCGCGTGAACCGTCTCGGCCTCGGCCGCGGCGCGGAACAGCTTCGCGATCTGCTTGAACCCCTCGGCGTCCGCCTTCGCGGCAAACGCCAGATACCGCCGGTTCGCCTGACTCTCACCCGCAAACGCCGCCTTCAGATTATCACTGCTCGACATCTCAATCTCCCTTTGGTTACATTAATTAATACAAACGTTCCCGTATTTAGCCGTAATGCGTCGTTAAACACAAGTGCTTTTTATTTGAAAAACAATAGAAATCGATTTTGTTAATCTTTGCTTTTTATTCAAATGGTCTTGGATTAATAGCTGACGACTCCTATACTGTCGAAATAGCACGGAGCCGGTATGTCATGAAAAACACCGCTTCATCGGGCGATGCGCGCGATCTGACGTTCTATCGCAAGAACATAGCCCCTCTTCTGCCTCCGGCGGTGCTGGATTTTCACGCCCACACCTGGTCGTCCGCCAACTGGACCGCAAAACCCTGGGAAACAGGGCTGCCCGGCGGGAAATACATGGTGACCAACGAGGAGTACCTGCCCGAAGACCTGCTGCGGGACGGCTCGCTCTGCTTCCCCGACCGACCCTACTACGCCGTCTGCTTCGGGTACCCAACCCCGGTCATCGACTGGATCAAGGACACCGAGTTCATCATCCAGGCGTCCCGCCGCCACAACCGCCTCTTCCCTCTCGTCATCGGGGGGCGCGAACTGAACCTGACCCGGGAGCACTACGAGGCGGCCATGCACCGCGAGCCGTTTTTCGGCTTCAAGGTCTTCCTGAACTGGTTCGGTGACAATTACGGGAACAAGAGCATCGACGAGATGCTGGGGCCCGTGGAAATGACGCTGGCCCACGAACGCCGGCTCATCGTCCTCCTGCACGTCCCGCGCTCAGGCCGCCTCGCCGACCCCGACATCCAGAAGGGCGTGCGGCGCCTGGCCCTGGATTATCCCGGCGCCCAGATCGTGCTGGCCCACGCGGGGCGCTGCTACCTGCCGGGCGAGATGAAGGCCGCCATCGGGAGCATCGCCGACCTGCCCAACGTGGCCCTCGACACGTCCATGGTCATGGATCCCGTCACGATCCAGCTGGCCCTGCGCGAAATCGGGCCGCAGCGGATACTCTTCGCCACCGACTTCCCCGTGGCCGCCATGCGCGGCCGCCGCGTGCGGGTCATGGACCACTGGGTCGATGTCGTCGCCCCCGGCTACCCCAAAAGCGCCTACCGCGTCGAGGGCGACATCCCCGCCGTCTTCATGACCTGGGAAATCGTCCTGGCCATCCACTGGGCGTCCGACCTGTGCGGCCTGGGACTCGAGGACAGGCACGGCATCTATTACGACAACGGCATCCGCCTGCTTCAGCAGGTCGATGGCGGCCGGACCATGGCTGCCTGGAAAGCGAAACGATGATGAACTCCCGCGAACGCATGCTGGCCGCCATCCGCCGCCAACCCCTGGACCGCTTTCCCACCGACCTCTGGTGCACGGGCGAAGTGTCTGCCATGCTCCGGGACCACTTCGGCGCGGGCGTCGATCTCAACGCCGCCCTCCATGTCGACGGCTTCCGGGGCGCAGCCCCCGCCTACGTCGGCCCGCCCCTGCCCGCCATGCCGGCCGGTGAATCGATCGACTACTGGGGCATCCGGCGCAAAAACATGGACTACGGCTCCGGGGTCTACAGCGAGTCGGCGGAGCCCGCGCTGAGCGACTGCCGGACAATCGACGACCTTCTCCGCTATCCCTGGCCCAAGGTCGAGTGGTTCAATTTTTCGGCCATGCCCGCCTCGCTCCGTGAGGCCCGCAAGACCCACGCCATCCAATGCGGCTACATGGCCCCTTTCTATTTCCATAACCAGTTGCGCGGGCTGGAACAGTCGCTTCTCGACCCGCTGGAGGACCCCGAGTTCGCCCATGTCCTGATCGGTAAAATCTCGGAGTTCTTCCTCGCCTTCCATCGCGCGATGTTCCAGTCCTGCGAGGGGCTCATCGACGTCACCCAGGTGACGGACGATCTCGGCAGCCAGGCCGGGCCGATGATCTCCCCCGCCCTGTACCGGGAATTCTACAAGCCCCATCACGCCCGCATGATCGCCCTCGCCCATGAATTCGGCATCCAGGTCCTGCATCACGACGACGGCAGCTGCCGCGTATTCCTGCCCGAATTGGCGGACATGGGCATCAACATCCTGAATCCGGTCCAATGGAATTGCCCCGGCATGGAAACGGCCGGACTGAAAGCGGAATTCGGCAGTCGCCTCTGCTTCCACGGCGGCATCGAAAACCAGGGGATCCTGCCGTTCGGCACCCCCGGCGAGGTCCGGGCCGAAGTGCGCCATTGCATCGACACGCTCGGCTCGGACGGCACCGGCTACATCGTCTGCTCCTGCCACAACATCCAACCCGTCACCCCCGTCGAAAACATCATCGCCCTCTACGACGAGGCCCATCGATATGGAAAACGCTGACAGCCGCCTGCTCGTCCCGCTTCCCCCCTCCGCCGTCCGCTTCGAGGACGACTTCTGGCGCCCCCGCCTGGAACGCAACCGGACCATCACGCTCGGCGCCTCCTACCGGCATTTGAAAAAAGCCGGCAACCTGACGGCCTACCAATGGGAGTGGTGGGATCCCGAAAAAGGCAAGGCCCCCTGGCGCATCTGGGTCGGCGATCTTCCGAAATGGCTCGAGGCCTGCGCCTATTCGCTGGCCTCGCACCGCGATCCGGCCCTGGCCCGCAAGGTCCGCGAATCGGTTCAGGCCATCGCCAAGGGGCAGAAGCCGGACGGCTACCTCTACGCCAACCCGCTGCCGCGCAACTGGCGCTTCCGGAACCTGGCTGAATGGCACGAGCTTTACGATCTGGGCCACATGATCGAAGCCGCCGTGGCCCTGGCCGAAAACATCGGCGACCGGTCGCTGCTGAAGGTCGTGTGCCGGGCGGTGGACCACGTTGCCCGCCGCTTCGGCCGCGCCCCCGGCCAGATCGCGGGAGGCGACGGCCACCCGGAAATCGAGCTCGCGCTCATGCGCCTCTACCGGCTCACGCGCGACCCGCGCCACCTGGAACTGGCGCGGTTCTTCCTCGATGTCCGCGGCGAGGACCCCGACTTTTACGACAAGGAGGAAGCCTTCTGCAGCGCGAACCGCATCCCGCGCTGGGGTTGGTTCCGCAAGAATCCGGCCTACGCCCAGGCCGACAAGCCGCTCCGGGAGCAGGAGACCGTTGAGGGACACGCCGTCCGCGCCCTCTACCTGCTGGCCGGGGCCGCTGACGCAGCCGCCGAAACCCGCGACCCGGCCCTCCGCCGCGCCTGCCTCCGCCTCTGGAAAAACGTCACCCGCCGCCGGATGTATGTCACCGGCGGCGTCGGCTCCACGCCCGCGGGGGAAGCGTTCACCGTCGACTACGACCTGCCCAACGAAAACGCCTACGCCGAAACGTGCGCCTCGATCGCCCTCGTCTTTTTCGCCCAACGCCTGCAGCGCCTGGACGTGAACGGGGATTACGCCGACGTCATCGAGCGAGCCCTCTACAACGGCATCCTCTCCGGGGTCAGCCAGGACGGCCAGCGGTTCTTCTACTCGAACCGGCTGACGGTGTACCCGAAAGCGATGCAAAAGGAAACGGACCATCGGCGCCCGTCCCGGCAGGAATGGTTCGGCTGCGCCTGCTGCCCGCCCAACCTGGCCAGGCTGCTGGCCTCGCTGGGCTCGTATGTCGCCTCCACCGGCCCGCGCGCCCTCTGGGTGCATCTCTATGCGGCCGGGACCCTGACCGCGACCGTCTCAGGCCGCCCCGTGACGCTCCAGACCCGCACGCGCTATCCGTGGGACGGCGCCATCCGCATGACCCTCGACGCCGACGAGGCCTGCCGTTTCACGCTTGGCCTGCGCCTGCCTGGCTGGGCGCGGTCCTTCCGCCTGGCCGTCAACGGCAAGCCATTCGCCTGCCGTGCGGTCAAAGGGTATCTGCGCCTGAATCGAGTATGGGAAAAAGGCGACCGGATCGACCTGGTCCTTCCCATGCCGGTCGAGCGCCTCGAATCCCATCCGGCCGTCCGGGAAGACGCGGGCCTGGTGGCCCTCCAGCGCGGACCCGTCGTCTACGCCTTCGAATCGATCGACAACGGGCCCGAACTGGCCAATCTCTCGCTGCCGGCCGGGGCGGTATTCAAGGTCCGGCCTGACAAGACCCTCCAGGCGCCCGTCCTCGTCGCCTCCGGCTACCGTCGGCGTTCAGCCGGCTGGAGCGACCGCCTGTACCGCCCCCTGAAGCCGGGCCTTGAAAAGACCGTCCTCACCGCCATTCCCTACTCGCTCTGGAACAACCGCGGCGACGGTGAAATGCGCGTGTGGATCCGGTCGGAATAAAACTGAAAACGGGACCAGCCTGTTTTCGCGCCTTTCGCGTGTTTCGTAGTTAAATCCGCCACGCGGCGCGCTTCGCGCCCCCTGTTCGCTTTCTCTTATCCGTGCGATCTGTGTGATCCGTGGTGCTTCTCCCCGTATCGCAGTATGCCAGCAGCGGGCAGGTCGGGCACTTCGGATTGACCGGAAGACAATGCGTCTGACCGAACGCCACCAGATACCGGTTCCAGGAACGCCAGAGCCGTTTCGGCAGGATGCGGCGCAGTTCCATCTCGGTTTCAAGGGCCGTCGTCGTGCGGATCAGCCCCAGCCGGTTGCAGATGCGCTGGACATGGAC
>JBIIYJ010000397.1:0-4384 GCA_044346855.1 Kiritimatiellia bacterium | reverse complement strand
CGCCTACACCAAGTTCCGGGATGTCCTGTTCGCCTATCTCGAGACGGGCGACCCCTGGATGCGCGACACGGTGGAGATGACGGCCGAGGCGTACTGGGCCTGGTTCCGGTCCAACTGGCCGCGCAACGCGGTCGGGCGCGACGCGTTCGAGGTGGGCGGCTGGGCGCTGCTGTGGCGGTATTTCCGCACCGAGCACGCCCGCGACCGGATGCGCGAAATGGTGCGCATGCTGGGCTGCGTCCTGGAGTCGCGGGGCGTGATCGGGGGGCAGATGGGGGCGGGGCCCCATCCCGGCTGGCACGCGTCGCTGTATATGACCGGCGTGAACATGATCAGCCTGCTGGACGCGCTGGAGGCCGAGGTCGAGGCGGGCGGGGCGGACGACCGGTTCCTTCCGCTCCTGGAGCGGCTGCACCGGCATTATGTGCGGGACGACGTCGAGCTGTTTCCCAGCAACCTGGGCCAGTCGCCGCGGGCGACGTGGCAGCTGCACACCTCCGGGTCCTGGACGATTTTCGCCCTGCGCGCCTATGCCGAAATGGGCAGGCGGTTCGGGTTCGACCGGGCGTCCGTCGCCGAGGGGTTTGTCAAGCTGCAGCCGAGCCTGGGCTACGACATCAAGGAGTGGGGCCGGCTGGGGCGGCTGGGGAACAACCATGTCCACCCCAGAACGCACGACATGCTGATGCTGGCGCCGCGGCTGCTGGAGTCGGGCGAAGGCGTGGAACTGGCGCCGGCGTTCGGGGCGGCCACGCTGCCCTGGCCGGACACGCAGACCGTGGCGACCCCGTGGGGACCGCTGGTCATCGCGGCGGCCGAAGAGGGAGGCGGCATCCGGCTGACATTCGAGGCGCCGGCCGATTTCACGGTGCAGGTGAAGGGCGCCGGCGGCGTGGTGGAAGCGCGGAGCAAGGGAACCGTGCTGCTTCCCGGTCAGTCCGGCTGAGCTTGACATCCACGTTTTGCGAATGGCGTGGCACGGGTCTCCTGACCCGTGGCCTTGGGGCTGTCAAAGAGAACATGGAAAGGCCTGCCGACATGTGTCAATCCACGCTGCGTCACACGGGGCCGTCCACGGCCGCGGGCTGGGAGTCCTGGCCGGTTTTCGATCCCCGCCACTATGGCGCGAAGGCCGACGGGAGTACGCTCGACACCCCGGCAATCCAGGCCGCCATTGAGGCCGCCTCCGCCGCTTCGGGAGGGAGGATCGTGCTGCGCGGGGGAACCTTCCTCACGGGCAGCCTGTTCCTGAAACCGTATACGGCCCTGGTCATCGACGCGGGGGCGGTTCTCAAGGGGACGACCGACTGGCGGGCCTATCCGCTCATCCCCTCGCGTCATGCGGGAGTGGAAGGCGTCTATCCGGCGGGGATCGTCAACGCCTGGGGGGTCCACGGCGTCCGGATTTCGGGGGGCGGCACGCTGGACGGCTCGGGCTTCATCTGGTGGAACGCGTTCTGGGCGCGCGCCCGCCAGTTCGACAAGATGGATTCCATTTTCCGCCCGGTGGTGGAGGACGCCCCGCAATCGGCGGCGGCCCGCGATCTGCTCGACCGGCCGGGCGAGCCCAAACCCCTTCTCATCGGGGCCTGCCGCGACGTGCTGATCGACGGGATCCACATCCGGGATTCCGCCACCTGGACGCTGCACGCGGTCTATTGCGAGGATGTCGAGATCCGCGGCGTGACCATCCGGAACGCCTCGTCCCGGATGCACGCGCCCTGCACGGACGGGATCGACATCGACTCGTGCCGCAACGTCCACGTGCATCATTGCGACATCGCCTGCCACGACGACTGCATCTGCCTGAAGTCGGGCCGGGGCCTGGATGGCGCGCGGGTCAACCGGCCCACGGAAAACGTGTTGATCCACGACTGCGTGAGCGGCGCCGGCCATGCGCTCGTGGGCCTGGGAACCGAGTTTGCCGGGGGAATCCGTAATGTGGTCATCCGGAATTGCCGGGCGGAGGGCACGCAGATGGGCCTGCGCTTCAAGAGCAATATCGGCAACGGCGGGGTTATCGAGAATGTGATGGCGGACACGATCACCTGCGTCAACACGGCGTATCCCATTCAATTCAGGCTCCGGGACGCCTTCGGCGTCCGGGACGGCAAGCCCGGGGCCGCCGCGTATGTCGCGGGGCCTGCCGGCATTCCCGCCTTTCGCAACGTGACGATCCGGAATTTGACGGCCACCGGTGCGAAAATCTGCCTGAACACGATCCCCTATGCCGACCAGACTTTTGATAACGTGATATTGGAGAATGTCAGCCTGGAGGGGGAGGCGGGGCTGCAGGTTTACAACGCCCGGAACTGGGATTTGCGCGGGGTGACCCGCGCGGCCTGTTCCGCCGGGCCCTTTTTCGATATCCGGGATTCGCGGAACATCCTGCTTCCCGCCTGGCATGAGGCGGGCGGGAACGGCGCGGATCGCGCCCGGACTCCGGGCGGCGCGCCAGGGTCCGGCGCCGGGCAGGCCTATTTCCATCAGGATTGAGACGTTGCGATGAGGAGGGAAACATGAAACAGGTGAGACAGTGGGCGGGGATCCTGGCGATTGCCATGGCGGCCGCGGTCAACGCCAGGGCCGTCGATTACGTGGCGGCAACGGGCGGCGACACGACCAACATCGTAGGCAATTACCGCCTCCATGCCTTCACGAACAGCGGCGCGGCCGGCGCCCTTGAGGTCGCCGCGGGCGGTACCGTCGAACTGCTGGTGGTTGCGGGCGGCGGGGGCGGGGGCTACAACGTGGGCGGCGGGGGCGGCGCGGGCGGCCTGATCTACAGCAACGTCTATCCCGTGACCGCCGGCCTTTATCCTGTGACGGTAGGGGCGGGCGGGGCCGGCTCCACGAACGGCCTCTCCGTGCAGAACGGAAGCAACTCCGTGTTTGGCTTGCTTACGGCGATCGGCGGGGGCGGCGGGGGCGATGCCAACGGCAAGGACGGCGGCTCCGGCGGCGGCGGGTATGGCTACTCGTCGCCGGGAAACCCGGGGAACGGCGTGGCTGGGCAAGGATACAGCGGCGGCGCCAAGGTGGGGGGCAGCACCTCCCTGACGGGCGCGGGCGGCGGGGGCGCGGGCGGCGTCGGCGGCGGCATGATCACCAACGGCACCGGCTTCGCGCCCGGCGGCGCCGGCTTGACTTTTTCCATTAGCGGGACGCCGGCGATGTATGCGGCGGGCGGCCAGGGAGCGGCGAACTCGGCGGTAGGCTCGGCGGCCGGAGCCCCGAACACGGGCAACGGGGGCGACGGGGGCGGAAACCCGAACAACGGGAAAGCCGGCGGCTCCGGCGTCGTGATCGTGCGCTACCTGCTCCCGCTGTCGGTGGAGGCCCGGCCCGCGAGCGGGATCGGCGTGACGAACGCCATCGTCAACGGCGCGGTGATCAGCACGGCGGATGCGGAGAACCCCGATGTGTACGTCTGCTGGGGCCCGGTGAACGCCGGCACCAACAGCCTGGCCGACTGGGCGCACGCCGACTACCTGGGGGCGAACTGGGGCGCGGGCCAGGCCTTCGAGGCGAGGCTCGAAGGCCTGCTTTCCGGGAGCGGCTACGTGTTCCGCTGTTTTGCGTCCAACTCCACCGGGACGGCCTGGTCGGACGTGCAAAGCTTTGCGGCGGGGGTGGCCTGCTATGTGGCGCCCACGAACAACGGCACAACCGACGGCCTGGGCTGGCCGACGGCGCACACCAACATCCAGACGGCCCTGGACCAGGCGGGGCTTGGCGATGTCATCTACATCAAAGGGGGGACATATTTCCTCACGAACCAGCTGACCTGGACGCAATCCGGCGTGGCGATCCTGGGCGCCTACGAGGGCACGAACGAGTCGGGGCCCGGCGAGTGCAGCGACGTCAACTGGCCCACCATCCTGGCGCGCCCCGGCACCTGGACCAACCGCCTCATGCTGGTGAGCGGCGTTCGGGGCGGAACGCTCAGCCGGTTGAGCCTGGTCAACGGGCAGGTGCGGGCTACCACGACGGCCCTGGGCGGTTGCCTTCTCGTGAGCGGGGCCTCCGACGTGGTGTTTTCCTCCCTGACCGTGACGGGCGGCTATCTGTTTGCGACCTATCCCCTGGTCGCGGGAAGCGGCGTGTGTTTCCTCAATTCCACCAATGTGGTCCTGGCCGACAGCACGATCCGGGACAACGACGGGATGTGCGCCGACTCGCGGTTCACCAGTTCCCTGCGCGGAAGCGGCGTGTATGCCTCCAACACCACCGTGACGATCTCGAACTGCATCATCCGGAACAACGGGGGCGGCAACTATGTCGCCACCGGCGCGGACACCGGCATCGCGGGGGGCGGGCTGAGCGTGAAGAACGGCCGGGCGACCGTGGTGGACACGACCATCGCGGGCAATTATTCGAGGGG
>JBIIYJ010000332.1:0-5774 GCA_044346855.1 Kiritimatiellia bacterium | reverse complement strand
CTTGGCTCAACCGATTTCGGAGACTTCTTGTTCGGTGGGAAAAACGACTTGATCGCTATGAAGGCTTTTTACATCTGGCGTGCGCCATCATAGTTTGGCGAAGGATGGGGGTTTTCGGATAGGCTCTAAATATAATTGACCCCGCGCACCCGAAAACCTAAACTCACCCTGTTCCCGTTGATTTTTCATCATGACTCGAAAACCATTCATCCCGCTCGCGGCACTGGCCAGCCTTCTGCTCGCCTCGCTTCCAGCGCCGCTTCCGGCGGACTCCGCCGAACCGCTGCGCTCAGGGTGCGAATACGACTATGCCCCCTTCTGCCTCGTGCGCGAGGACGGCCAGGCAGACGGCTTCTCCGTGGAACTGCTCCGCGAGGCGTTGCGCGTGATGGGGCAGACCGCCACGTTCAAGACGGGCGCCTGGCCCGAGCTTAAAAAAGAACTGGAAGAAGGCCGGCTCGACGTCCTGCCGATGGTGGCCCGGACGCCCGAACGGGAAGCGGAATTCGATTTCACCTTCCCCTACCTCACCATGCACGGGGCCATCGTCGTTCGCGAGGACGCGGCCGACATCGCCACGCGGGAAGACCTTCGAGGCAAACGGGTGGCCGTGCTGGAGGAGGATTTCGCACATGAATACCTCCGGCGGGCGGGCACGGGCGCGGAAATCGTTCCCCTCCCCTCCTTTGCCGTTGCCCTGCGGGAACTGTCCGAGGGCCAGCATGACGCGGTCGTCATTCAACGCCTGCTGGCGTTCCAACTCATCAAGGACCTCCGCCTGGCCAACCTGCGAGTCTCGAGCACCCCCCTCGCCGACTTCTCCCAAAGCTGGTGCTTCGCCGTCCGGGAAGGCGACAAGGCCACGCTTGACATGATCAACGAAGGCCTCTCGATCATCATGATCAACAACACCTTTCACCGGCTTTACGCGAAATGGGTTTCTCCCTTCGAGTCCTTGGCCCGCATTCCGGTCCGCATCACGGTGGGAGGGGATCATCGTTTTTTTCCCTATGAGTTCACGAATGAACGGGGGATGCCGGATGGGTTTCTCCCCGATCTCACCCGGGAGATCGGCCGGCAGATGAACCTCACGGTGGACATTCGACTGGACCGCTGGTCCGACACGCTCGACGCCGCCCGCCGGGGCGAAATCGATGTCATCGAAGGTCTTTATTATTCTCCCGAACGAAGCAAGGAGTTCTCGTTCTCCCCGCCCCACTTGATCGTCCAGCATGTCCTTGTGACCCGGAGTGACAGCCCCAATCCGCTCGACCTTAAAGGAAAGGTCATTCTCGTGCAGGACGGGGACCTGATGCACGATTGGGCGAAGGAACACGGCTACGGGAAAAACCTGATCGTGGGCGCCTCCATGGAGGACGTGCTTCGCAGGCTGGCCGAAGGAGAAGGGGACTGCGCCCTGGCAGGCCGCATCCAAAGCATCCACTGGATCCGGAAAAACGGATGGACCAACCTGAAACTGGGCGCCGATCCCCTCGTCTCCGCCGAATACTGCTACGCGGTTCCGCACGGAAAGGAGGCCATCCTGGCCGTCTTTTCCGAAGGCCTGACTGCCGTCCGCAACACCGGCGAGTTCCGCAACATTTCCACCCGCTGGCTGGCGCCCCACCATCCCCCGACGCTGACCTTCTGGACGTTTTTGAAGATCGGGCTGATGGTGTCGATCCCCCTGCTCCTGCTTCTACTGCTCTCCCTGGCCTGGTCGCGCTCCCTGCAATCCCAGGTGGTGAAACGGACCGAAGCCCTACAGAAGGAAACGGAGGCCAGCGGGAAACTGGCCGCCCAATTGGGCCGGACGGCCGCCGAACTCAAACGGTCCAACACCGATCTAGAACAGTTCGCCTATGTCACTTCCCACGACTTGAAGGAGCCCATCCGCATGGTCACCGGTTTCATGAGCCTGCTGCGGGAAAGCCTCGCCGGCAAACTGGACGAGAAAAGCCAGGACTTCCTGGCCCTGGCCGAGGAAGGCGCCACCCGCATGCATCATCTGGTGGACGACCTGCTGGCCTATGGCAGGGTCGGCCATTCCCAGGAAGACGATGCAGGGCAGTTGGAATCCTCCGACGCCGTGAAACTGGCCGTCGAAAACCTCCAGGGGCTGATCAAGGAAGCCGATGCCCGCGTCACCTTCGACCCCCTCCCCGTGCTGAAGGCCAACCGGATTGAACTCACCCAGCTTTTCCAGAACCTGATCAACAACGCCATCAAGTTCCGGGGGCAGCGCAAACCCGTGATCCACATCGCCTCGGTGCGTGAGACCGGATTCTGGTGTTTCTCCGTCAAGGATAACGGCATCGGCATTTCACACGAATACCAGGATCGCATTTTCAAGATTTTCCACCGCCTGCACACGCCCGACCAATATCCGGGCACCGGCATCGGCCTGGCCATCTGCAAGAAAATCGTCGAGCGCCATGGCGGCCGGATCTGGGTGGAATCCAAGCCGGACGAGGGAAGCACGTTTTATTTCACACTCCCCCGTTAACAACAATGCAAGTTTTACATTGCACAATTTTACCCCATTCATTAATATTACAAAAATTCATTTTTTGTCAGTTCTTTCGGGGGATGCATGTCGCACCAGGTTGAGCATGAAAAACGGCGTATCACGATCCTGAAAAAAGCCATGGACGTCTTTTACGCCGAAGGCTACGCCGACACCACATTCCAGAAAATTTCGGACCGCTGCGGCATCAGCCGCCCCATTCTCTACCTCTATTTCCCAAATAAAAAAGCCATTTTCCGCGGCGGAATCGTGCTGATCATCCATGACATCGAGGCCCGGTTCCGGGCCGCCATGACCGATCCGACCCTCGCCTCAGGCGCCAAGCTGGTCGTTCTGTCCAACATCCTGGTGGACCGCTTCATGGAGGAGCGCGGCCTTTTCAATGTGTTGCTCGAGTACTTCCAGATCCTGCGCGCCAAGGGAATCAATCCCCGCACCAAGGTGCTGCACATGACGGCCGGAGCCCGCAAAGTCTACACCTCCCTGATCCGGGAAGGCATCAAAAAGGGCGAACTGAAGCCGTGCGACCCCCACCAGATCTACCAGGTCATCTTCTCGCTCTTCGAGGCCGCCACGCTGCGGCTGGCCATCCTGGGCGAGGAGAATGTGGCCGACATCAAGACGGCCATCTCGCTCGTCATCCACGCCATCGAAGCGCCTCAGCCGAGCGGATCCACGTCCGCCGCGTAATCCACGCCCGCCACGTCGAAGCCGTGCACTTCCAGGAAATCGTGGCGGATGCCGGCCAGGTCGGTCATCTCGGCGATGTTCTCGGAGGTGATCAGGTCCATGCGCCGCGAAACCTCGGCCTGCACGTCCGCGCGCATCTCCCAGTCATCCAGCCGGATGCGGCTCTCGGAATCCACAGCCACGGGCCCGTCCACATACAATTTCTGGCGGAACAGCCGCTCGGCCTGCTCCACGCAGCCCTCGTGGATGCCCATTTCCTTCATGACCTTGAACAGGCAGCCCATGTAAAGCGCAATGCCGGGAATCACCGCGCTGGCGCGGGTGACCAGAGCCTTGTTGACGGAAACCCAGGCCCGCCCCTTGACCGCGGCCTTCATCAGGCGGTCGACTTCAAACGCGGTATTCTCCAGGTGCGCCTTCGCCTGGCCGATCGACCCATGCCGGTAAATGGCGTGCGAAAACTCGGGGCCGATGTAGGAATAAGCCAGGGAGATGCAGCCCGGGGCCAGCACGCCCTCTTTCGCCAGGACCTTGATCCAGCGCGCCCAATCCTCCCCGCCCATCACCTTCACCGTGCCTTCGATCTCCTCCGGCGTGGCCGTCCCGATCGTGCAGGTGCCAAGCTGGCCGGACAGCAGGTCCACGGTCGCGCCCACGTAGGAATCGGCCACCGTCTTCAGAACGGAACGGTACTGCACCCCGGTGTCGGGATCGGTCCTGACCGGACTGGCCAGGCTGTAGATCACCAGGTCAGCCTGGCGGCCCAGGCGCTTCAACTCCGCCACGACCTCAGCCTTGCTCTCGTCGGAAAACGCGTCCACTTCAATCGTCTTGCTGCTCAGCCCCGCCGCCTGCGCCGCACGGTCGAACTCGCGGTTGTTGTACCAGCCGGGAGAACCCACCCGCTCAGGCGTCGCCGCGCGCTCGAACGAAACACCGATCGTGGCGGACTGGCACCCGAAGGCCGCCGTGATGCGGCTCGCCAGCCCGTAGCCGGTGGAACAGCCGATGACCAGCACCATCCGCGGCCCCTTGGAAATGGGACCGCACTTGCGCACATAATCAATCTGCTGGCGCACGGACTCCGCCAGACCGGCGGGATGGGCGTTCATGCAGAGATTGCTGCGAACCAAAGGCTTGTCGATGATCATCGGTTACTCCGTCCTATATTATAAAGCATTCGCCAGACATGGGACCAAGGGTTCAGGGTTCAGGGTTCAGTCCCGCCGCAGGGTGTTTTCATCCTGAACCCCGAACCCTGAACCCTGTATTTTCTGCATCCCCTAACCCAAATTTTCGCCTTTTCCCCTACCCCTACCCCCTCACCCCCTACTTCGCCTCGCCCGCGACAGCCATCCACTCGGCCTCGACGGCCAGGGTTCCCTCGACCCAGGCTTTGCCCTTCTGCTTGAGCATCTTGCTGGTGACCCGGATGTCCTCGATCTCCATGCGGATCTCGTCGCCTGGCCTCACCGGCCGGCGCAACCGCACATCATGAATGGTCGCCATGAAAATGATGGCCTTCGGCGGCAGCACCCCCCGCTTCAGGAGCCCGGCCCCGCCGCACTGGGCCAGGGCCTCCACCAGGATCACACCCGGCACCACGGGAAAACCGGGAAAATGCCCCTTGAAAAATGCCTCATCGTCGCGGAACCGGCGATACCCGACCACCTTCCCGCCCTCCCAGCTCTCCAGCCGATCGACGAACAGGAACGGATCACGGTGCGGGATCAGCGACTTGATGTCGGCCAGCGATCCCGGTTCTTTGTCAGCGGCATGGTGCCCCATATCCTCTCCTCCGATAATCAAGCATGTTTGACAAAAACAGCCGGATTGTCAACCTTGGATCGCGCCTTCACCGGAGAGGGCCACGGGTCAGGAGACCCGTGCCACGCCATTCGCAAGCCGCACCACACCCTTCGCAAGAAGTGGCACGGGTCTCCTGACCCGTGGCCCATACCACACCCTTCCCAAGAAGTGGCACGGGTCTCCTGACCCGTGGCCACGCCCATCGAGACAGCCGCACCACACCCTTCGCAAGAAGTGGCACGGGTCTCCTGACCCGTGTCCCCGGCCATCGAGACAGCCGCACCACTCCCTTCGCAAGAAGTGGCACGGGTCTCCTGACCCGTGTCCCCGGCCATCGAGACAGCCGCACCACACCCTTCGCAAGAAGTGGCACGGGTCTCCTGACCCGTAGCCCCCCGCGAACGCCCCCACCCCGAAGAATCCCTTGTTCCCGCGCAGCCAAAAGGATAAATTCCCAGCAGGTAAAGGAGTCCGAATGAATTCGACGGTCATGGAAGAAACCATCACAAGCGCCATCGTGCGCCGCTATTTCAAGAAGCTGGAGGCCCATCTGGCCGTGGACGTGGCGCTGGTCGGGGCCGGCCCCTCCTGCCTCGTCGCCGCCCGGGATCTGGCCAAGGCGGGCTTCAAGGTCGCCATTTTCGAAAGCAAGCTGGCCCCCGGCGGCGGCGTCTGGGGCGGCGGCATGCTGATGAATGAGGTCGTGGTCCAGGACGACGCAGTACCGATCCTCGCCGACTTCGGCATT
>JBIIYJ010000331.1:0-5783 GCA_044346855.1 Kiritimatiellia bacterium | reverse complement strand
CAGCGGCTCCTACACCAACCTGAGCCAGGGCGTCTTCGTCCGGATCGACGGCGCGGGAAACGTCAACCGCCCGCCCGTGGCCACGAACCGCGTGGCCGCCACCCTCAAGGGCCGGCCGGTCGCGATTCCGCTGGCGGGGTCGGACCCGGACGGGGACCCCTGCTTCACAGACCTGACCGCCTGGCCGGCGACCGGCTCGCTCACCGGTTCGCCCGACCGCCTGGTCTACCTGCCGCCGCCGGGCTTCACGGGGACCGTGCAATTTGCCTACGAGGCCAGCGACGGGTTGCATGACAGCTCCAACGCCCTCGTCAACGTCACCGTGGCCCCCACGCAGACGGTGCGGGGGACCTCCTGCGACTGGCTGATCCGGACCATCGGCTACGCGGCGGATTACGGCGTGGCGGAGGAGCTGGATCATGACGGCGACGGGCTGCCCACCTGGGCGGAATACCGCGCGGGCACCGATCCCCGGAACGCGCAATCGGTATTCGCGATTCTCAGCCTGGCCCTGCTGGACGGCTCGAACAAACTGACCTGGTACGCCACGACGAACAGCGGGGTCGTCTCGAAAATGGCGATAAAAAGAGGGACAAACCTGCCCGCCGTAAACTGGCCCTGGGCCGCCTCGAACCTGGCGCGCCACCCCTCGGGGACCAATTCCTGGCTGGATACGAATCCCCCGCCCCGCGCCTTTTACCGGGTGGTCATTCCCTGACATTACGCGCCAGACATTAGCTTGCTAACTCGCGGGAGCGTGCAGAGACGCCGTGTCTGTTACTCCGGCTTGCCCCTCCGTTTGGCTGTTGCATGGAAGTCATACGGAGGGCGGAGTTCCACGACGCCTCTTGCGCTTGTCTGGCGCAATCCTGACGCATGAGGGCTCGCGGAGCTTGCCCCTCCGTTTGGCTGTTGCATGAACGTCATACGGAGGGCGGAGTTCCACGACGCCTCTTGCGCTTGTCTGGCGCAATCCTGACGCATGAGGGCTCGCGGCGTGGCGCGGCGTAGTGCTTCACGAAGCCGGCAGCTCGCCCCTTTTTCGTGCCGCTGTCAAACGGAGGGACGAGCCGGATGACATGCGTTCCTATTGAATCAGAATGAACGAGCCGGAGCGCCGGGGCATGCCAACGTAGGTCTTGTCGGTCGGCTCGTCATAATACAGGCCGACCACGGAGGCCGGAACACCCCCGGCGCAGGACCAGCTCAGATTGCCCGCCTCCGCAAACGACTGGAAGGTCGCGCGCTGGTCGCCCGCCATGCGCAGCCCCCAATAATAGCCCGACTCCGAGGACGGCTGCCGGAACCGGACATGCAGCCGACCCCGGATGGCGCAGTTGGTGGCGACAGAAGACAGCAGATCGACGCCATCCGCCCCCAGACCCGGTAATGGCCCGCGCCAACCAGCAGCGAACCCGCTTCCAGCGAGGTCAGGGACGCGGGGAACAGCACTTGGCTCCACGCGCTGGTCGTCGACCCGAAGGTGGACGACTGACCCGCCCGGATGGCGCCCTCGACCTTGAGCGAATTCGCGCCTGACGGGCCGGTCAACGTCGCGCCGGTCAGGTCCAGAATGCCCTGGGGCACCCGCCCCGAGTTGCCCGACACCAGGTAACCCGCGGTCAGGTCGCCGATTCGGACGGACTCCAGCGTTGCGGCCACCGTCAGCCGGTTGCTGTTATTGAACACGGCGGTCACGCTGCTGTCCAGGTAACCAACGTGGAGGGAGGCACGGTTGGAGCCGCCGAGCTGAAGCGTGCCGTTGGCGATCACGACCGAATTGGTGCCACTGTTCTGGCCGACCATCAGGGATCCGCCGTCCAGCTTCAGGGTAAAGCCATGAAGGTCCGTCGTGTGGGAAAGGCCGGCAACCGACGGGCAGCGGTAATGGAGCCCGTTGGTCAGGGAGTCGGACGGACCGAAAAGAGTTCGGTCCTGGTCCATGTTGTTTGCCCCGAACCCGGCGCTCGCGAACAGGTGGCGATTGGACGACAGGGCGGGCGGCGCCGCGGAATTGGTCCAGTTGCCGGCCGTGGCCCAGGAACGGTCGGCCCAGGCCCCGCTCCATTGGAATTGAGCCCCGGCCGTCAGCGACACGAAAAGCAGCCCCAAACCCAAAAGGAACCCGGTTTTCATAATATGCCCTCCTGATGAAGCCCCAGAATCACCCCTTTTGACACCTATAGTCAAGAACTGCGTGAATCCGTTGTGAATGGGCGCATCTGCGATTAGGTGCGGGCTTGAATATGAACGGCTTCTTCGTAGGCCGGGCGCTACGAGCCCGGCGCAGTGCGGCCCGTTCCCCTTGGGCACACCAGCGCCGGGCTCGTAGCGCCCGGCCTACGCGGAGATGACACCAAATCGCAGATGCGCCCGTTGTGAATCCGGAAGCATCTTTGGGCTTTTAGCGCCGTAAAGGGGTCTGTATAATCCACCCATGCGACGGTTTGCCCTATTCCTCATTCTGCCGTTCCTGGCCGGCCTCTTCGCGGGCCAGGCCGGCGCCCAGGAATCCAACGAACTGGCCGAGATGCGGTGGGAGCCGCCCGTCGCGTCCAACGTCACGGACGCCCCGGAACTGTGGTTCCCCGTCGGTGAAAAGCTCACCTACTCCGTCCACTGGGGCATGTTCCAGGTCGCCAACGCCGAGGCGACGACTGAGTGGGTCCGCTGGCGCGACGGCCGGCTGCTGCTGAGGATCCGCTACCGCACCATCAGCAACAAATTCATCGAGTCCCTCTACCCCGTCAACGATCAGATCGACAGCTACGTCGATCCGGTCACCTTCCTTCCCGTCCGGTTCGTCAAAAACATGCACGAGGGGCGCCGGCACGAACTGGCCGTCACGGACTTCAACCACGCCGCGGGAACCGCGCGCTGGCGGAAGAAGGTCCGCAAGTTCAGCGACTATACCCTCCCCATCGGCCCCGATATCCGCGATATTCCCAGCTTCTTCCTCTGGCTCCGGAAGGACGGATTCCAGGCCGGCGACAATCTGGACTACCTCCTCATGGCGGACGACAAAATATACAGCCTTTCAATGGAGGTACGGGACAAGAACGAGACCGTGCCGGTCCCGGACGTCGGCCTGGTGCCTGCCCTCCAGATCAGTCCGGAAGCCGCCTTCGAAGGCCTGTTCGTCCGCAGCGGCAAACTCACCCTCTGGATCAGCCGCGGCGCCCCCTGCCTGCTCCTGCGGATGGATGCGGAGGTGCCGGTCGCAAAAATCCGCATGCGCCTGACCAAGATCGAGGGCCCGGGCCGCGAAAAATGGCAGGATATCTGGCCGACCGTCAAAAAATGACCACTGGAGCAGTCGCTCCCCCACTTGCGCAAATCTTGCGCAATATAGTCACAAGAGGCCGTTACAAATCGATCTTACAATTTTCTTGCGTATTTTACATAAACGTTTTACATTTAACTACTTTTTAACGGAGAACATACATGGCTGAACGCGTTGAACCAGTGCGGAAAAGCTTTCGGGTGACGCTGGCTGATGTTGCCCGCAAGGCGGGAGTCAGTTCCGCGACAGCCAGCCAGGTTTTGAACAATCGCCCGAATTGCTGGGCGTCCCTGGAAACGCGCGGCCGCATCCTTTCCGCCGCCCGGGAACTCTGCTATCGGCCCAACCTGACGGCCCGCTCCCTCCGCGAGGGGCGCACCCAGTCCATCGGCGCCATCTCCCCCATCTACTACGCCGGCGCGCACCACAGCCGCTCCACCGGCATCTTCGAGGCCGCGCGCCAGCGCCAGTACGCCGTGATCTCCAGCGTCCACGGGAACCATCCCGACCAGGAGGAAAGCCTCATCCAGCTCCACCTCGACAAGGGCGTGGACGGACTCATCCTCCAGCCGGGCGATACCGGGTCCCACGAGGAACTGCGCCGCCTGGTCAATATCGGCTTCCCGGTCGTCACCCTCGACGGCTCGTGCTCCCTTTCGTTCGAGTGCGACGATGTGAGCGCCGACTACACCGAAGCCGGCCGCCTCCAGGCCTCCCACCTGATCGCCCTGGGCCGCAAGAAAATCGCCCTCGCCAACACGGTGCCCACCGTCTACATGCACGCCGTCCGCGAGGACGCCATCCGCCAGGAACTCGAGAAGGAAGGGCTACCCGCCCCCCTGCTCATGGATATCTCCGTGGGCGAGGACTGCGAAGACCCCTCCCAGGTCCAGCTCGAATCCGCCATGCGGACTTTCCTGACCCTGAACAAAGGCAATTTCGACGGCATCCTGGGCTGCGACCGCGCCGCCTCCCTCGCCATCCGCCTGCTGCTGGAAATGGGCGTCCGGGTGCCCGAGGACGTTTCCGTCATCGGCGCGGGCGACACCCCCCTGGCCCAATTCGGAGTCATCCCCATCACCAGCGTCAGCGTCAACGACTCCTGGATCGGCGAGCAGGCCTTCAAAATCCTCCTCGCGCGCATCGAGAACCCGCCCAAGGGCACCTTCCGCCACCTGGTCAGCGCGCCGTCCCTAACCATCCGCGCCTCGTCGTTCAGGTCATGACTTCCCCAAACTCCCGCATCCAACTCGGCATCGTGGGCGCCTGCGGCCGCGGTGGCAGCTTCAAGTCCGCCTGCGACGCCCTCCGCCAGTTTGAAATCCGCGCCATCTGCGACACCAACGCCGAAAAGCTGCCCGAGTCGGCCGCCCGGCTTGGCGCCCCGGAGTATTACATCAGCATGGACGACATGCTGGCCCGCTCCAACGTGGACGCCGTGGTCATCGGAACGCCCATGCCGCTGCACGTGCCGCAGGCCGTGGCGGCACTGCGGGCCGGCAAGCATGTGCTTTCCGAGGTGCCCGCCGGCGTGGCCCTTGGCGAATGCCACGAGCTGGTCCAGGCCTGCCGGGCGGGCAAGGCGCGCTACATGATGGCCGAGAACTACACCTACATGTGGGCCAACGTGATCGTCCGCTCCATCGTGGAAAAGGGCCTGTTCGGAACCCCCTATTACGCCGAGGGCGAATATATCCACGAGCTGAAGGAGTTGAACGAAATCACCACCTGGCGCCGCAAGTGGCAGACCGGCATCAACGGCATCACCTACGGCACGCACAGCCTCGGCCCCATCCTGCAGTGGATGAAGGGCGACCGGGTCGAGTCAGTCTGCTGCGCCGGCTCGGGCCACCACTACCGCGATCCGCGCGGCGATCTCTATGAGAACGAGGAGTCGGGCGTCATGCTCGGCAAGCTGCGCAGCGGCGGCCTGGTCAAGATCCGGGTCGACATGCTTTCCGACCGGCCCCACGCCATGACGAACTACCAGCTCCAGGGCTCCGACGGCTGTTATGAGTCGGCCCGCGCCCACGGGGAGAAAAATCGCATCTGGATGCGGAGCCGTTCCAAAGATCGGAACACGTGGACCGACCTCAGCGAACTGGCCGACGAATTCCTGCCCGAGTACTGGAAGCAGGGCATGGAGGAGGCGAAGAAGTCGGGCCACGGCGGGGGCGATTATTTCGAGATGCTCGACTTCCTGGACACGGTCACCGGCAAGCGCCCCTGCCCCATCGGGATCGACGAGGCCATGGACATGACCCTGCCCGGGCTCGTCAGCCAGCAGTCGATCCAGGAGAACGGCCGCTGGCTTCCCGTGCCTGATTCCCGAGCCTGGTGATCGGCGTGGCACGGGTCTCCTGATCCGTGTCCCCTGCGCGTGCACTGCGAATGCCACGTGATCGGCGTGGCACGGGTCTCCTGACCCGTGTCCCCTGCGCGTGCACTGCGATTGCCCCGTAATCGGCGTGGCACGGGTCTCCTGACCCGTGTCCCCTGC
>JBIIYJ010000330.1:0-5791 GCA_044346855.1 Kiritimatiellia bacterium | reverse complement strand
GCCTGGACTGGACCTGCGTTTCCATGGGCAATCCCCACGCCGTCACGTTCGTCAAAAGCGTTTCCGACGCTCCGGTGCTGGACAAAGGGCCGGTTTTCGAGCATGCTTCCGTCTTTCCCCGCCGGTGTAACATCGAATTTGCCGAGGTCGTGAGCCGCTCGCGCATCCGCATGCGCGTCTGGGAGCGCGGCGCCGGCGAGACGCTGGCCTGCGGCACGGGCGCCTGCGCCACGGCCGTGGCCGCCGTGCTGAACGGGCTGACCGGCCGGGAGGTGGACGTGGAACTGGTCGGCGGCACGCTGCACATCGCGTGGAGCGAGGCCGACAATGGCGTGCGCATGACCGGTGGAGCGGAATTCGTGTTCGACGGCGTGTGGCTGAAAGGGTAGGACGATGGATTCGTATATTCAGGAAATGTTCGCCGATCGCATCGGCGGGAACCGGTTCGGAAAAGACACCGTTCTCTACAAGTTCGAGAAAATCAAGCGCGCCAAGCGCGAGGCGATGGCCAAGCATCCGGGCGTCGACCTGATCGACATGGGCGTGGGGGAGCCGGATTGGATGGCCGACCACCGCATCGTGCGGAAGCTGTCCGACGAGGCCAAGAAGTGGGAGAACCGGGACTACGCCGACAACGGCATCTCCGCGTTCAAGGCTGCCGCCGCCGACTACATGAAGACGGTGTACGGGGTCGACGGGCTCGATCCCGAGACCGAGGTCATCCACTCGATCGGCTCCAAGCCCGCGCTGGCCATGCTGCCGCAGGCGTTCATCAACCCGGGCGACGTGACCCTGATGACCGTGCCGGGCTATCCCGTGACAGGCACCATGACCAAGTGGCTGGGCGGCCAGGTGCACCCGCTGCCCCTGCTTCAGAAAAACGCCTTCCTGCCGGACCTGGACGCCATTCCGGCGGACATCCGCAGCCGCGCTAAGCTCCTCTACATCAATTACCCCAACAATCCGACCGGCGCCGTCGCCACGCCCGAGTTTTTCGCCAAGGTGGTGGCGTTCGCGAAGGCGAACCAGCTGATCGTGATCCAGGACTGCGCGTACGGCGCCCTGACCTTCGACGGGCACGCCCCGCTCTCGATCCTCTCCATCCCGGGTGCGAAGGACGTGGCCGTGGAGGTGCACTCCCTGTCCAAGGCCTTCAACATGACGGGCTGGCGCCTCGGGTTCCTGGCCGGCAACGAGAAGATCATCAAGGCGTTCGGGGCCGTGAAGGACAACAACGACTCCGGCCAGTTCAAGGCCATCCAGCTCGCCGGCGCGTTCGCGCTGGCGCATCCGGAGATGACCGACCTGACCGCGAAGAAGTACTCCCGCCGGCACGACCTGCTGGTGGTGGCCCTCAAGGGCCTGGGCTTCCGCGTGAGCAAGCCGAAGGCCTCGTTCTACCTCTATATCGAAGCCCCGGCGGGCGTGAAGAACGGGCCGCGCTTCGAGACGGCCGAGGACTTCTCGCAGTGGCTGATCCGGGAGAAGCTCATCTCCACCGTGCCGTGGGATGACGTGGGCCGGTACGTCCGGTTCTCCGTCACCTTCATCGCCGAGACGCAGCCCGAGGAGCTGCGGATCATGGACGAGATCAAGACCCGCCTTGGCGACGTCGTCTTCGAGTGGAACTGAGGATGCCGGCCGCGGTTTCCATCTGGACCGGCATTCCCTACCGTGAAACGCCCCAGCGCACGCTCTATCTTGACCTGCGCGTGCCGCGCGCCGTCCGCCCGCCCCCCCTGGTCCTCTACATCCCCATGGGGGGGATGCGCGGCTGCCGCCGCGAGAGCACCCAGTGGTGGCTGACGGAGCACGGGTTCGCCGTGGCGGGAATCGAAGCCCGCGTCAGCAGCGAGGCCACGGCTCCCGCCCAGGTCCACGACTGCAAGGCGGCCGTCCGCTGGCTGCGCTCCCATGCCGTTCAATACGGGTACAGGGGCGACGCCATCGGCGCCTGGGGTCATTCGGCCGGCGGCCTGCTGGCGTCCATGCTCGGCACGTCGGACGGCGTGGCGGAACTGGAGGGCGAGGGGGCCTACGCCGGCGTCTCCAGCGCGGTCCAGGCCGTCGTCGACGCCTGCGGCGCGCCCCACGATTTTTCCTGGTTCAAGCGGCCGGACATCCTGGCGCGCTTCGCCCCGGTGGCCGAAAATTTGCGCCTGTACCTGGGCGGCACGGTGGAGGAGCGGGAGGATCTGGCCCGGCTCGCGAGCCCCGCCACGCATGTCTCCCCGCGCTGCCCGCCCATTCTATTGCTGCACGGGGACGCCGATACGGTCGTGCCTTTGGAGGAGACGGCGGAGTTCCACCGCTCGCTGAAGGCCGCCGGCGTGGACTCGACCCTGCGGGCGCTGCCCGGCGCCGGCCACGGTTGGGACCCCGCCCTGACGCGGGACGATGTCGTCGCCTTTTTCAACCGCACGCTGAATACCCCGGTTCCCGCCGTCTAAGCGGGTCGATTTAATCGGGAACTCAGGAACTCAGGATTGTCTTGTTCGCCCCCGAACGCACGTCACCTGACCCTGAAATAGGTTCTGCCTGGAATCCCGCCATTTTAAAATGAGGTTACATTTTTGTCGTATTTCGTCTTTCGTTTGACAAAACCGTAATGCCTTGCTTCCTTCCCGATCCGATTCGTTTCCGGCAAAACCCATGAAATAGGTCGATTTACTGCCATTTTTCAGCTTGGCACGGCTCGTGCTAAATAGTCATGCAGCCGGATGGTTCCGGCGCAGACAGATCGGAAAGCGAAAGGACGGGTAAGATGAACGGGGTGAACGGCGGCGATACGACCTGGGTGTTGATCAGCACCGCGCTGGTCATGCTGATGACACCGGGGCTGGCCTTTTTTTACGGCGGCCTGGTGCGGCGGAAAAATGTGCTATCGATCCTGATGCAGTGCATGATCGTTTTGTGTCTGATCAGCGTGCAGTGGGTTGTTTGCGGGTACAGCCTATCGTTTGGTCCCGACGTGAAAGGAATGATCGGCGACCTGTCGTGGCTGGGGCTGTCGGGCGTGGGCATGGAGCCCAACGCGGACTATGCGGCCACGATTCCCCACCAGGTCTTCATGATCTTCCAGATGATGTTTGCGGTCATTACGCCCGCGCTGATCCTTGGCGCCTTTGCCGAGCGGATGAAGTTTGGCGCGTTCATCGCCTTTGTCCTGCTATGGGCCACGCTGGTCTATGACCCCGTGGCGCACTGGGTCTGGGGCGTAGGCGGGTTTCTGCGGAGCATGGGAGCGCTGGATTTTGCCGGCGGCACGGTGGTGCATGTGAACGCGGGCGTCGCGGCTCTCGTGTGCGCCCTGGTCCTGGGCAAGCGCCTGGGGTTGAAGGACACCATGTCGCCTCCCCACAACCTGCCCTTCGCCGTTCTGGGCGCGGCCCTCTTGTGGTTCGGCTGGTTCGGGTTCAACGCCGGCAGTTCGTTGGCCGCGAACGGGTTGGCCGGCAATGCGTTCGTTGTCACCCACATGGCGGCTGCCATGGCGGGTCTGACCTGGGCCATCCTGGATGCGTTCGTCAACGGCCGTCCCACCGTGCTGGGTGTGATCACCGGCGTGGTGGCGGGGTTGGTGGCCATCACCCCGGCCGCGGGTTTTGTGACCGTGGGCGGCGCGCTCGGCATCGGGCTGGGCGTCTCGCTGATTTGCTACCTGTTCGTCTCCTTCATCAAGGTGAAATTCGGATACGACGATTCCCTGGACGCGTTCGGAGTGCACGGCATCGGCGGCATCTGGGGCGCCCTCGCCACGGGACTATGGGCCACCAAGGCTGTCAATCCCGCTGGAGCGGACGGCCTGTTTTACGGAAACCCCGTCCAGTTGTGGATCCAGCTTAAGGCGGTCGCCGTGACGGCAGTGTATTCCCTGGTTGTGACCTATGTCCTGCTGAAGCTGATCGACAAGTTACTCGGGTTGCGCGTTTCGGAACAGGAAGAGCGGATCGGCCTGGACCTGACCCAGCATCGCGAGGCGGCCTACACCATCCTGGATTAACCGTTGCGGACGAAGGAGAGACCCCATGAAATACATCATTGCGATTATCCAGCCCGACCGGTTGGATGAAGTGTTGAAGCTGCTGACGGACAAGGAGATTCACCTGGTCACGGTGACCAATGTTCTGGGCCGCGGCCGGCAAAAGGGCATCGCGGAAGTCTACCGCAGCCACAAGGAGGCGGGCAGCCTGTTGCACAAGGTGAAGCTCGAGATCGCGGTCAACGACGAGTTTGTCGAGCGGACAATCGAGGCGATCACGGCCGGCGCGCGCACGGGGCAGGTGGGCGACGGAAAGCTGTTTGTCCTCGACCTGTCGGAATGCGTCCGGATCCGGACCGGGGAACGCGGGAAAATGGCGATCGGGTAAGAAGCCGGGATTAGCTTAGGCCCCAGGGTTCAGGAATGCCATCCTGAACCCTTTTTTTATTAGTATCGCAAACGGGGCCGGCTTGATTATCATGCGGGGGATCAGGAACGCCTTACAAGGAATTCCCTATGCGCCTTGAAAAAGATCTGCTTGGCGAGATTGAAGTGCCGGACGGCGCGCTATGGGGCGCGCAGACCGAACGGGCGCGGCGCCATTTTTCCGTTTCGGGCCGGACAGTCGAGGCCGCGCTGATCCGGGCCGGGGCGGAGGTCAAGAAGGCGTGCGCTAAAGCCAACGCGGAGCTGGGCTACCTGCCCGCGCCTGTCGCGGAGGCGATCGCCGCCGCCTGCGACGAGGTGATCGGCGGCCAGTGGGCGGACCAGTTTGTGACCGATGCGCTCCAGGGCGGGGCCGGGACCAGCACGAACATGAACTGGAACGAGGTTCTCGCGGCCCGCGCCTCGCAGCTTCTGGGCGCGCCCGTGGATCCGCACGATCACGTCAACCTGCACCAGTCCACGAACGACGTCTACCCCACGGCCCTCCGCGTGGCCGCCTTGCGCGGGCTGGCGGCGCTCGAGCCGGCGGTCATCCGCCTGACGGAGGCCTGCCAGGCGAAGGAGCGCGAGTTTGCGGGCGTGGCGAAACTGGGGCGGACCGAGCTGCGCGATGCGGTGCCGGTGACGCTGGGGCGGGAGTTCGGGGCCTGGGCCACGGCGCTGGGCCGGGACCGGTGGCGCCTCGCCAAGTGCGCCGAGCGGATCCGGGAAACGAACCTGGGCGGCACGGCGGTGGGGACGGGTCTGGCCGCTCCGCGCGATTACATTTTCCTGGCCATCGAGAAACTTCGCGAGGGAACGCGCCTGAACCTGTCGCGCGCCGAAAACCTGATGGACGCCACGCAGAACCTGGACGCCTTTGCGGAGGTGAGCGGCATCCTGCGGGCCCATGCCGTGACGCTGTGCAAGATGGCGCGCGACCTGCGGCTCCTGGCCAGCGGGCCCGAGGGCGGGCTGGGGGAGATCGAGCTGCCCGCTTTGCAGCCCGGGAGCAGTCTGATGCCGGGGAAGATAAACCCGGTCCTGCCCGAGATGGTGGTCCAGGTGGCGTACCGCGTGATGGCGCACGACCAGGAGGTCTGCCAAGTCGCGATGCACGGGGAGCTGGAGTTGAACGCCTTTCTTCCGCTGCTGGCCGACGCCCTGCTGCGGATGCTGGCGCTGCTGGAGCGGACCGATGTCCTGTTCGCGGACCATTGCGTGGCGGGCGTCCGGGCGGATGCGGCGCGCTGCCGGGCCCTGATGGAACGGTCGCGCGAGATCGTGACGGCCCTGATCCCAAAACTGGGGCATGCCCGCGCGGTTGAGCTGGCGCAGGCGATGGCCGCGGAAAACAAGACCGTACGCGAGGCGGTCCTGGAA
>JBIIYJ010000085.1:0-17989 GCA_044346855.1 Kiritimatiellia bacterium | reverse complement strand
AACCTGAACGGGGATTACATCTCCGACGCCCTGGCGGCGTGCGTGGGGGGCATCGGGATCGCCCCGGGCGCCAACATCAACTACGTGACGGGGGCGGCGGTTTTCGAGGCCACGCACGGCACGGCGCCGAAGTATGCGGGGCAGGACAAGGTGAACCCGGGTTCGCTGATCCTGTCCGGCGAGATGATGCTCCGGTACATGGGGTGGACGGAGGCGGCGGACCTGGTGCTGAAGGGCATGGACGGGGCCATCGGGGCGAAGCGGGTGACCTATGATTTCGCGCGCCAGATGGAAGGGGCCGTGGAAGTGGGTTGCCGGGCCTTCGGCGGGGCGGTTGTTGAGGCCATGGGAGGCCCTTTTGGAGGGCTTCCTGAAAAAAAATAAGAAAATACTTTGACTAGGGTTGTGGATTTGGTAACTTGATCTGCATTTTTCCGGGGAAGGCGGGTGCTTTTTTCGGAGAGAAAAACCGGGGTGTTCGTGCACTTTCTCGACCCTTGACGGCCGTTTTTAGGAACGGTGGCGGGGGGAGGGGGGTGTTTTTGCCGTCTGAAGCCCTGGGTAAAGGGATGAAAAGGGTTGCCCACGTAGCTCAGTTGGTAGAGCACGTCCTTGGTAAGGACGAGGTCAGCGGTTCGATCCCGCTCGTGGGCTCCAAGCGCGGAAAAGCGCCGATTTGAAGACAGAGAGAACATAAGGAGAGGCGAACATGGCGAAGGAAACGTTTGAACGCAACAAGCCGCATGTCAACGTCGGAACGATCGGGCACGTTGACCACGGCAAGACGACCCTGACTGCGGCGATTACGCGCGTGCAGTCCCTGAAGGGGCTGTCCACCTACATTCCCTATGATCAGGTGGCCAAGGCTTCCGAATCCCAGGGGCGCCGCGATCCGACGAAGATCCTGACGATCGCCACCTCGCACGTGGAATATTCGACCGAGAAGCGCCACTATGCGCACGTCGACTGCCCCGGACACGCCGATTATGTCAAGAACATGATCACGGGCGCGGCGCAGATGGACGGCGCGATCCTGGTGGTGAGCGCGGCCGACGGGCCGATGCCGCAGACCCGCGAGCACATCCTGCTGTCGCGCCAGGTGGGCGTGCCCCGGATCGTGGTGTTCCTGAACAAGATCGACCTGGTGGACGATCCCGAGCTGCTCGACCTCGTCGAGATGGAAGTCCGCGAGCTGCTGACGAAGTACAACTTCCCGGGCGACGACACGCCGATCATCCGCGGCTGCTCCCTGCCGGCGGCGAACGCGACGTCGGCCGACGATCCGGCCTGCAAGCCGATCACCGAGCTGATGAACGCGCTGGACTCCTACATTCCGGAGCCGGTCCGCATCCTGGACCAGGCGTTCCTGATGCCGATCGAGGACGTGTTCTCGATCGAAGGCCGCGGCACGGTCGTGACGGGTCGCGTGGAGCGCGGCATCGTCAAGGTCGGCGAGGAAGTGGCGATCGTGGGCATCAAGCCGACGGTCAAGACGATTGCGACGGGCGTCGAGATGTTCCGCAAGCTGCTGGACCAGGGCCAGGCTGGCGACAACATCGGCGTTCTGCTGCGCAGCACGAAGAAGGAAGACGTGGAGCGCGGCCAGGTGCTGGCGAAGCCGGGCTCGATCACGCCGCACACGACCTTCAAGGCCGAGGTGTACGTGCTGAGCAAGGAAGAGGGCGGCCGTCACACCCCGTTCTTCAAGGGGTACCGTCCGCAGTTCTATTTCCGCACGACCGACGTGACGGGCGACGTGAGCCTGCCCGAGGGCGTTGAGATGGTGAAGCCGGGCGACAACATCTCGATCGAGGTGAAGCTGATCGTGCCGGTGGCCATGGAGAAGACGATGCGCTTCGCCATCCGCGAGGGCGGCCGCACGGTCGGCGCCGGAACGGTTGCCGAAGTCGTCGCCTAAACCCCCAATTGCGATCCCGGGCGGAGGGCGGTGGCCCGGCCCGGGATGACAAGAAAGAACGGATATGCCGCGCGATCTGGTAGTGATGGCGTGCACCGAGTGCAAGCGCCGCAATTATACGACGACGAAAAACAAGCGCACGACGCCGGACCGGCTCGAGCTGAAGAAGTACTGCCGCGCCGAGCGGAAGCACACGCTTCACCGCGAAGTCAAGTAGGCGGAGTGGCCGATTCTCACACTGCAGGTCAGTAGCTCAATTGGCAGAGCACCGGTCTCCAAAACCGGTTGTTGGGGGTTCAATTCCCTCCTGACCTGCCAATTTCAAAGGGCCGGCACGCGCCGGCCGGAAGGGGCCGCCCGGGGATGAAGGAAAAGCTCAGACTGTGGCTGGGGAAAATTTCGGGATTCGCGGGCGAGGTCAAGGTCGAGATGATCAAGTCGACCTGGCCCACGCGTTCCGAACTGATGGAATCGACGGTCGTGGTGGTCTTCACGGTGGCCATGCTGAGTCTCTTCGTGGGGCTGAGCGATGCGGTCATCATCAACCTGGTCCGGCTTCTCCTTCGCTAGGTGGTGCAAGTGATGAACAAGGAATGGTACGTGTTGCAGGCGTTGACGGGCCAGGAGGCAAAGGCCAGGGATAGCATCCTGAAGCGCCTCCAGTCCGAGGAGATGACCGAGTTCATCGACGAGGTGCTGATCCCCGTCGAGAAGGTGACGGAGGTCAAGAAGGGCGTCAAACGGACCATCAACCGCAAGTTCTTCCCGGGCTATCTGCTGGCGCACGTGGCGCTGTACGACGACAGCCGGAAGATCATCGAGAAGGTGTGGTACTTCATCCGGGAGACGCCGGGTGTGATCGGGTTCATCGGGGGCAACGAGCAACCGGTGCCGCTGAGGCAGGAGGAGGTGGACGTCATCCTGCACCAGGCGGAGGACAAGAAGGACAAGGCGAAGCCGAAGATTCAGTTTGAAAAGGGCGAGACCGTGAAGATCACGGACGGGCCTTTCATGAATTTCACGGGCACGATCGACGAAATCGACCCCGAGCGGGGGCGGCTGAAAATCTCCGTGGCGATTTTCGGCCGGACGGCGCCGGTGGAGTTGGAGTATTGGCAGGTGGAGCGGGCGTAGCTCCACTTGATCCGGCCGCGGGAACCATCAGGCTGGCGGCAGCGCAGGACGCGGCGCGAACGACCGACAGCCTGGGAAGAGAAGGCGCGTTATGGCAAAGAAAGTTACAGGAAAAGTCAAGCTGCAGATCCCGGCTGGCGCGGCGAATCCGGCGCCGCCCGTGGGTCCGGCGCTTGGCCAGCACGGTGTGAACATCATGGAGTTCTGCAAGCGCTTCAATGCGGAGACGCAGGCGCTGGCGGGGCTGATCATCCCGGTGATCATCACCATCTACCAGGACCGCTCGTTCACCTTCATCACGAAGAGCCCTCCGGCGTCCTCGCTGCTGAAGAAGGCGGCGGGCCTGGCCAAGGGTTCGGGCGTGCCGAACCGGGACAAGGTCGGCAAGGTGACCAAGGCCCAGGTTCGCGAGATCGCGAAGGCCAAGGCGAAAGACATGAACGCCTTCGACGAGGATCAGGCCATGCGCGTGATCGAGGGTACGGCCCGGAGCATGGGGATCGAGGTGGTGGGGTAATTTATGGCCAAACACGGAAAAAAATACCGGCTGATCGACGAGAAGGTCGAAGAGCGCCTCTACGAGACGGCCGAGGCTCTGGAGTTTCTGAAAGTCAACAAGTACGCCAAGTTCGATGAGACGGCGGAAGTTCATTTCCGGCTGGGGGTGGATCCCAAGAAAACCGATCAGACGGTGCGCGGTACGGTGAGCCTGCCCAACGGGTCGGGCAAGTCCGTGCGCGTGGCCGTGTTCGCCACCGGCGCCGCGGCAGATGCGGCTCGCGGCGCGGGGGCGGACTTCGTCGGCATGGATGACCTGGTCGAGAAAGTCAAGGGCGGCTGGACCGAGTTCGACGTCGCGATTGCGACGCAGGACGCCATGAAAGTGGTGCGGACGCTGGGCAAGATGCTCGGCCCGCGCGGGCTGATGCCCAACCCGAAAACGGGAACCGTGACGGACGACACGGCGGCGGCGGTGAAGCAATTCAAGGCCGGCCGCGTGGAGTTCCGCATGGACCGCCACGGGAATGTGGGCGTGCCGTTCGGCAAGCTCAGCTTCGAAACGAAGGCGCTGCTGGAAAACGTGGAAGCGGTGATCGCCGCCGTCAAGGGAGCCCGGCCTGCCTCTGCCAAGGGCATCTTTGTCAAGCGGTGCACGCTGTCGTCCACGATGGGCGTCGGGCTGCGCGTGAACGTGCGCGACTAAACGTAAAGGAAGCCGAGTCGATGAGACCGGAAAAAGAAGCGATCCTCAAGGAAATCAAGCAGAAGGTGGATGCGTCGGAGTTTTTTCTGCTGGCGGATTATCGCGGGATGACCGTCGAGCAGTTCTCCGCGCTCCGCGCCTCCCTGCGGGCCATGGGCTCCCGGATCCAGGTTGTGAAGAACAGCCTGCTCCTGCTCGTGGCGCGCGAGAAGGGCTGGAAGGGCCTGGAGCCGCACCTCGTTCAATCCTCCGCCATGGTGGTGGGGAAGAACGTGGTCGAGGCGGCGAAGGCCATCAAGAAGTTCCGTGCCGAGACCCAGAACAAGCCGGCGATGAAGGCGGGTATGATGGGCGCAAGCTTCCTGTCCATGGCGGACATCGAAGCGCTGGCCTCCATTCCGCCTCGCGAGGTGCTGCTGGGTCAGGTGGTGGGCACCGTGGCCGCGCCGATGTCGCGCCTGGTCGGGGTGTTCAGTTCGAAGGTGAGCAGTCTGTTGTATGTCTTGAAGGCGGTCGAACAGAAAAAAAGCGCGGCCGCGTAAGTAATTAGAAAAAGGAGACCTGGTCATGGCAGAGGAAATCAAGTTGGAAGGCAAGATGCTGGAGATCGTGGAAGCCGTCGAGAAGATGACGGTCCTCGAGCTTTCCCAGCTGGTGAAGGCTTTGGAACAGCGTCTGGGCGTGAGCGCCGCCGCTCCGATGATGATGGCCGCCGGCGGACCCGCCGCGGCAGCCCCCGCGGCCGAAGAGAAGACCGAGTTCACGGTCGTCCTGACCGAGGCGGGCCCGAACAAGATCAACGTCATCAAGGAAGTGCGCGCGATCACGGGCCTGGGACTCAAGGAGTCCAAGGACCTGGTCGAGGGCGCCCCGAAGCCGGTCAAGGACGGCGTGACGAAGGAAGAAGCCCAGAAGCTCAAGGAAGCCCTCGAGAAGGCTGGCGCCAAGGTCGAGCTCAAGTAAGTCGATTTCGGCCATGTCGATTTGGCGGCCGGCGCAAGCCGGCCGCCAGCATTCCTTTTCTGGTGTGGACCCGTCTCGAGCAGGTGACGAATGGTTGCTAGACAAAATTTTGGGAAACTCGTGGATGTCATCGAAGCCCCGAATCTCATCGAGATTCAGACGGCTTCGTACAAGGACTTCCTCCAGTGGGACGTGCCGGAGAACCGCCGCAAGCGCATCGGGCTCCAGGCGGTCTTCAAGGAAGTTTTCCCCATCGAGAGCTACGATGGGCGCTATGTTCTTGATTTCGTCCACTATGAATTCCACAAGCCCTCCCTCGATCCCGTCTCGTGCCTGAAGGAGGGCCAGACCTATTCCGCCCCCCTCTACGTGACGTTCGACCTGAAAGAGGGCGCCGAGTCGCGGCGCGAGTCCGTGTTCATGGGGGACATCCCGCTCATGACGGATTCCGGCGCGTTCGTCGTCAACGGCTCCGAGCGCGTCATCGTCAGCCAGCTGCACCGCTCCCCCGGCATCTGCTTCGAGCAGTCCAGCCACGCCAACGGGAGCATGATCTATTCGTTCCGGATCATTCCGGACCGCGGCTCGTGGGTCGAGGTCCAGTTCGATTCCTCCGACCATCTCTGGATGTACCTGGACCGCCGCCACCGCCGGCGGAAGTTCCTTGCCACCACCTTCCTGCGCGCCATCGAGTCGCTCAGCGACGAGAAACCCGGCAAGGACGAGAAGGCCGCCTCCCGCGGCAACGACGAGGACATCCTCAGCCTGTTTTACACCTTCGACGAGATGACCGTGGACGGCAAGGCCACCGATGAGGCGCTCATCGACAAGGTCTTCAAGGAGGACGTCATCGACGTCGACTCCGCGAAGGTCCTGGCCCGCCGCTACGAGCCGCTCACCAAGGGCGTGCTCGGCACGATCCGCGCCGCCGGCATCAAGTCCGTTACCATCGTCAACGTCTCGTGGGACAACGGCATCATGCTCAAGAGCGTGAAGTCCGACCCCACGCGCTCGATGGACGACGCCCTGCGCGACATCTACATGCGCCTGCGTCCCGGCGATCCGCCGACCCCCTCCAACGCCCGCCAGCTCGTCAAGCGCCTGTTCTTCGACCAGCGCCGCTACGATCTGGGCCGCGTGGGCCGCTACAAGATCAACCAGAAGCTGAACCTCCGCTACGAGGGCGAGAGCGAGGACCAGCAGCGCATCCTGCACCGCGAGGACGTGATCGCCGCGATCCGCTACCTCATCAGCATCCGCAAGGGCAAGGGCACCGTGGACGACATCGATCACCTGGGCAGCCGCCGGCTGCGCACGGTGGGCGAGCTGATCGAGAACCAGTGCCGCGTGGGCCTGAGCCGCACGGAGCGACTGGCCCGGGAGCGCATGACGCTGCACGACAACACGTCGAGCGGCCCCATGACCCCCACGAAGCTGGTCAACCACAAGACGCTCGCCTCCGTGGTGAAGGACTTCTTCACCCGCAGCCAGCTCAGCCAGTTCATGGACCAGACGAATCCGCTGTCGGAACTGGCCCACAAGCGGCGCCTCAGCGCCCTCGGCCCGGGCGGCCTGAGCCGCGACCGCGCCGGCTTCGAAGTCCGCGACGTGCACAGCAGCCATTACGGCCGCATCTGCCCGATCGAGACGCCGGAAGGCCCGAACATCGGCCTGATCTCGTCCCTCGGCATCTACGCCCGGGTCAACGAGTACGGCTTCCTCGAGACCCCGTACCGCATCGTGACGAGCGGCCGCGTGAGCGACAAGGTCGAGTACCTGACGGCCGACCGCGAGGAGCAGTTCGTGATCGCGCAGGCGAACGCGGTGCTGGACACCCACAGCCGGTTCGTGCACGACACCGTGCCCGTCCGCCACATGGGCGAGTTCAAGGAAGTGCCCAAGGCCGACGTCCAGTACATGGACGTCTCGCCCAAGCAGGTGGTCTCGGTGGCCGCCGGCCTGATTCCCTTCCTGGAGCATGACGACGCCAACCGCGCCCTGATGGGCTCGAACATGATGCGCCAGGCCGTTCCGCTGCTGACCACGGAGCGCCCCTTCGTGGCGACCGGGCTCGAGTACCGGATCGCGGCCGACAGCGGCGTCGTGGTCCGGGCCGTCGAGGACGGCGCGATCACCTACGTCTCCTCCACCGAGGTGCGCGTGGGCCGCGAGGGCGGGAAGAAGAACGCCGAGAAGGTGTACCCGCTTCGCAAGTTCATGCGCTCCAACGCCGGCACCTGCGTCAACCAGAAGCCCTGCGTCAAGATCGGGCAGAAGGTGAAGAAGGGCGAGGTGCTGGCCGACGGCCCCGCGACCTGCAACGGCGAGCTGGCCCTCGGGAAGAACGCGCTGGTGGCCTTCATGCCCTGGTGCGGCTACAACTTCGAGGACGCCATCCTCATCAGCGAGCGCATCGTGCGGGACGACGTGTTCAGCTCGATCCACATCCAGGAGTTCGACGTGGGCGCCCGGGACACCAAGCTGGGCCCCGAGGAGATCACGCGCGACATCCCGAACGTGGGCGAGGACGCCCTGCGCAACCTGGGCGCCGACGGCGTCATCTGCAAGGGCGCCGAGGTGAAGCCCGGCGACATCCTCGTGGGCAAGATCACGCCCAAGAGCGAGACCGAGCTCGATCCCGCGGAGCGCCTCCTGCGCGCCATCTTCGGCGAGAAGGCGGCCGACGTGCGCGACACGTCCCTGACGGTGCCCAGCGGCACCTACGGGATCGTCATGGACGTCAAGGTCTCCTCGCAGAAGGAGCTCGAGAAGCAGAAGATGACGGAGAACGAGAAGCGGCGCCAGTCCAAGAACGTGGGCGAGGACTACAAGACGAAGCGCCAGGAGCTCGTGGAGGACCTCACGGAGCGGCTGAGCAACATCCTGCTGGGCGAGAAGATCCCCCTGGATGTCGTGAACGTCGAGACGGGCGAGATCATCATCCCGGCCAACCGCAAGATCACGAAGACGCTGCTGCGCAAGCTGGCCCAGGAGAGCGAGCACATCCAGATCGACAGCAGCCCGATCCAGCAGAAGATCCAGGAGATCATCGACGAGTTTCGCGAGAAATTCTTCGAGCTGGAGGAGGACTACAACCGCCAGGTCGAGCAGATCCAGAGCGGGGACGACCTGGACCGCGGCATCATCAAGCAGGTTCGCGTCTACATCGCCAGCAAGAAGAAGCTCTCCGTGGGCGACAAGATGGCCGGCCGGCACGGGAACAAGGGCGTCGTGGCGCGGGTGATGCCCGAGGCCGACATGCCCTTCCTCCCCGACGGGACGCCGGTGGACATCGTGCTGAACCCCCTGGGCGTGCCGTCGCGCATGAACGTGGGGCAGGTGCTCGAGACGCACCTGGGCATGGCCTGCAAGGCGCTGGGCCTGTACGCCATGACGCCGGTGTTCGACGGCGTGTCCGAGCAGGCGATCCACGAGATGCTCCACAAGAGCGGCTTCCCGGACGACGGGAAGACCTCGCTGTTCGACGGCCGCACGGGCGACCCGTTCGACCAGCGCGTCGTGGTGGGCCAGATCTACATGATGAAGCTGCATCACCTGGTCAGCGACAAGATCCACGCCCGCGCGGTGGGGCCTTACTCGCTCGTCACGCAGCAGCCCCTCGGCGGCAAGGCGCAGTACGGCGGCCAGCGTCTGGGCGAAATGGAAGTGTGGGCCCTCGAAGCCTACGGCGCGGCCTACGCGCTGCAGGAGCTGCTCACGGTCAAGAGCGACGACGTGGCCGGGCGCACGCACATCTACGAGTCCATCGTCAAGGGCGAGAACACGCTCGAGGCCGACCGCCCCGAGTCCTTCAACGTCCTGATGAACGAACTGCGCAGCATCGGCCTGGATGTCCGGGTTGAAGTTCCGAACGAAGAAAGTCATCTGCCGGTCCTGTAAGGAGCGGCGGTTTTAGGCGGGAGGCCGGGATTGAACACGACCACGATCAAGCGAAAACTGGGCGGCGCCGAGAGTCAGGTATTCGATTCGGTTCGAATCACGCTCGCGTCCCCGGAGACGATCCGTTCTTGGAGCCACGGCGAGGTCAAGAACCCGGAGACGATCAACTACCGGACGTACAAGCCGGAAAAGGGCGGCCTTTTCTGCGAGCGCATCTTCGGCCCCACGCGGGACTGGGAGTGCAGCTGCGGCAAGTACAAGCGCATCAAGCACAAGGGCGTGATCTGCGACCGCTGCGGCGTCGAGATCACCCTGGCGCGCGTGCGCCGCGAGCGCATGGGCCACATCGAGCTGGCCGTGCCGGTCTCGCACATCTGGTTCTTCAAGTGCACCCCGTCGCGCCTGGGCCTCGTGCTGGACATGGCCATCCGCAGCCTGGAGTGCGTCCTCTACTACGAGAACTACATCGTCACCGAGGTCAACTCGGACTCGGACTGCCCCCTGCAGGAGAAGCAGATCCTCAAGGAGAACGAGTTCCGCGAGGCGACCGAGAAGTACGGCGAGAAGTTCACCGCCAAGATGGGCGCCGAGGCCATCCGCGACCTGCTCCGCAAGATCAACCTGGACGAGGAGATCGCCCTGCTTGAGGAGAAGATGCGGGACACCAAGAGCAAGCAGGAGAAGAAGAAGCTCTCCAAGCGCATGAAGATCATCGAGGGCTTCCGCAACAGCGGGACCCGGCCCGAGTGGATGATCATCGAGGTGCTCCCCGTCATCCCGCCGGACCTGCGCCCGCTCGTGCCCCTCGAGGGCGGCCGGTTCGCCACGTCGGACCTGAACGACCTGTACCGGCGCGTGATCAACCGCAACAACCGCCTCAAGAACCTGATGCAGCTGAAGACGCCGGACGTCATCATCCGGAACGAGAAGCGCATGCTCCAGGAGGCGGTGGACGCCGTCATCGACAACGGCCGCCACGGCCGCGCGGTGACCGGCGCGGGCAACCGCCCCCTGAAGTCCCTCAGCGACATGCTGAAGGGCAAGGGCGGCCGCTTCCGCCAGAACCTGCTCGGCAAGCGCGTCGACTACTCCGGCCGTTCGGTCATCGTGATCGGGCCCGAGCTGGCGCTGCGCCAGTGCGGCCTGCCCAAGAAGATGGCCCTCGTCCTGTTCGAGCCCTTCATCATCCGCCGGCTCAAGGAGCTGGGCGTGGTGCACACCGTGCGCAGCGCGAAGAAGATGATCGAGCGGCAGACGATCGAGGTCTGGGACATCCTCGAGGAGGTCACGCGCGACAAGACCGTCATGCTGAACCGCGCCCCGACGCTGCACCGGCTCTCGATCCAGTCGTTCGAGCCGGTCCTCGTCGAAGGCGAGGCCATCCGCATCCATCCGCTCGTCTGCACGGCGTTCAACGCCGACTTCGACGGCGACCAGATGGCCGTGCACGTGCCGCTCTCGATCGAGGCGCAGCTCGAGTCGCGCCTGCTCATGCTGGCGTCGAACAACATCTTCTCCCCGTCGAGCGGGAAGCCGATCACGACGCCCACGCAGGACATCGCCCTGGGCGTGTACTACCTGACGTCGCCGGCCCAGAAAGACCGGAAGATCGACTTCCGCAAGCACCAGCCCGATCCGAAGGAGCACCTGCCCCTGTTCGCGGACGCGCAGGAGGTGCGGCTGGCGTACGACGAGAAGGCGGTCAAGATCCACACCCGCCTCTGGTTCACCAACCCGAACTACAAGCAGCCGACGATCTTCGGCAACGCCGAGCCCAAGCGGATCATGACGACGGTGGGCCGCGTGTTCTTCAACGAGATCTGGCCGGCCAAGCTGGGCTTTGTCAACCGCATGGTGGACAAGAGCTTCCTGGGCTCGCTGATCTGGAACTGCTACCACATCGGCGGCCATGAGACCACGGTCCTCTGCCTCGACAAGCTGAAGAACCTCGGCTTCGAGAACGCGACCCTGGCCGGCATCTCGATCGGCATGTGCGACATGATCATCCCGGACGAGAAGTCCGAGATCATCAACAAGGCGCGCAAGGCCGTCTCCGAGGTGGATTCGCAGTACAAGCGCGGCATCATCACCGACGGGGAGCGCTACAACAAGATCGTGGACATCTGGACCCAGGCGACGGACGAGACCTCGAACGCCCTTTACAAGGCGATCGAGCTCAACCTCGGCTCGGACCAGGCGAACCCGATTTTCATGATGGTGGACTCCAAGGCCCGCGGCAGCCGCCAGCAGATCCGCCAGCTGGCGGGCATGCGCGGCCTGATGGCCAAGCCCTCCGGCGAGATCATCGAGCGGCCCATTCTGTCGAACTTCCGCGAAGGGCTGAGCGTGCTCGAGTACTTCATCAGCACGCACGGCGCCCGCAAGGGTCTGGCCGACACGGCGCTCAAGACGGCCGACGCCGGCTACCTGACCCGCAAGCTCGTGGACGTCTCCCAGGATGTCCGCATCATCGAGCAGGACTGCAACACCCTGAACGGCATCGAGGTGGCCGCCATCGGCGAGGGCGACGAGGTGCTGGTGCCGCTGGCCAACCGCATCGTGGGCCGCACGGCCCTGAACGACGTGGTGGACCCGCTCACCAAGCAGACCCTGATCAAGGCCGGCGAGGAAGTCAACGAGGCGATCGCCGAGAAGCTCTTCAAGGCCGACATCGAGAAGGTCCGCATCCGCAGCGTGCTGACGTGCGAGTCCCGCCGCGGGATCTGCGCCCAGTGCTACGGCCGCGACCTGGCCTCGAGCAAGCAGGTGGCCGTCGGCACGGCCGTCGGCATCATCGCGGCGCAGTCCATCGGCGAGCCCGGCACCCAGCTGACGATGCGGACCTTCCACATCGGCGGCACGGCGAGCTCGACCTTCAAGCAGCCGCACGTGATCGCGAAGCACGACGGCCTGCTGCGCTACGAGGACGTGCGCTGCGTCAAGAACGAGGACAACCAGCTGGTCGCCCTGAACAAGAACGGCGCGGTGATCGTCTCCGACGACAACGGGCACGAGCTCGAGCGGCACATCCTGACGATCGGCGCGATCGTCTCGGTGCCGGACGGCGGCCGGGTGCGCAAGGGGCAGAGCTTCATCTCGTGGGATCCGTACAGCGTCCCGATCCTGGCGGAGAAGGGGGGCCGCGTGGAGTTCAAGGACTTCCACGACAACCTGACCATCCGCAAGGAGGTGGACGCCGCCACGGGCCTCAAGGGCATCGTCGTGCTGGAGCACAAGGAAGACCAGCACCCGATGATCATCCTGAAGCCCGACTCGGGCGAGCCGCTCCACTACACGCTTCCCGCCGGCGCGCACGTCATGGTGCAGGCCGGGGCGCGGGTCGCGGCCGGCGGCGTGCTGGCCAAGACGCCCCGCAAGGAGTCGAAGACGAAGGACATCACGGGCGGCCTGCCGCGCGTGTCCGAGCTGTTCGAGGCCCGGCGGCCCCACGACGCGGCGGAGATCGCCAAGATCGAGGGCTTCGTGCACTTCGGCCCGACGCGCCACGGCAAGCGCTGCCTGATCATCGCCGAGGATCCGTCCCTGGACGTCTCCAAGGGGCTCGAGGCGCTGAAGGCCGCGGGCACGATCATGGAAGAGCACCTGATCCCGATGGGCAAGCACGTCGTCGTGTTCAAGGGCGACTACGTCCGCAAGGGCCAGCAGCTGACGGAAGGCCCCGTGGTGCCCCAGGAGATCCTGGAGATCTGCGGCCCGCAGGAGCTGCAGGAGTACCTGGTGAACGAGGTTCAGCAGGTGTACCGGCTGCAGGGCGTGGAAATCAACGACAAGCACATCGAGATCATCGTCCGCCAGATGCTGCGCAAGGTCCGGATCACGGATCCGGGCGACACGGAGTTCCTCTGGGGCGAGCAGGTGGAGAAGCAGACCTTCCAGGAAGTCAACGAGAAGTCCATGGCGGAGGGCAAGCGGCCGGCGGCGGCCATGCCCGCGCTGCTGGGCATCACGAAGGCCTCGCTGGAGACCGAGAGCTTCATCTCGGCGGCCTCGTTCCAGGACACGACGCGCGTGCTGACCGAGGCGGCCACCCTGGGCCGCGTGGACGACCTGCGCGGCTTCAAGGAAAACGTGATCATGGGCCATCTGATTCCCGGCGGAACGGGCTTCCCCGCCTACCGGAACATCAAGCTGGTCGCCCTGGGCGAGCCGATCCACGATCTGCCCGACCTGGGCCCCCTGGCCGAAGAACCCGAGACCGAGAAAAAAATCTAAGTGTTACAGAGTTTTGCTTGCAACGAGGCGAACGCTCCCTGTATAGTTGGGGTCTTTGCTGTCGTTCCGAGAAAGGTGAGGATATGCCGACAATCAATCAATTGGTGAGAAAAGGGCGCAGTCCGGTCAAGTACAAGAGCAAATCGCCCGCTCTCACGAAGAACCCGCAGCGGCGCGGCGTGTGCCTGACGGTCAAGACGCAGACGCCGAAAAAGCCCAATTCCGCCTTGCGGAAAGTGGCCCGCGTGCGTCTGACGAACGGATTCGAGGTCACTGCCTATATTCCCGGCGAAGGGCATAATTTGCAGGAACACAGCGTGGTGCTGGTGCGCGGCGGCCGCGTGAAGGACCTTCCCGGCGTGCGGTATCATATCGTGCGCGGCACGCTGGATTCGGTGGGCGTCGAGGGGCGCCGCCGGAGCAGGTCGAAATACGGTTTGAAGACGCCGAAGGCGGCTTCGTAATCCAAGGCTGGCAGGTAACCGATGGCGAGAAGACACAGAGCTGAGCAGCGCGAGATGACGGCCGACCCGAAGTACAATGACAAGGTCGTCAGTCATCTCATCAACCAGGTCATGCGGGACGGCAAGAAATCGGTTGCGGTGGACATTGTCTACAGCACGCTGGACATCATGAAGGACAAGGCGAAGAGCGACAACCCGCTGGAACTCCTGTACAAGGCCATCGACAACGCGAAGCCGCGGGTCGAGGTCAAGTCGCGCCGCGTCGGCGGCGCCACGTACCAGGTTCCGGTCGAGGTGTCGCCCGACCGCCAGATGGCCCTCGCCCTCCGGTGGATCATCGGCTATGCCCATGCGCGGAAAGGCGTGCCGATGAAGCGCGCCCTGGCGCTGGAACTGCTCGATGCCTACCAGGAGCAGGGGAACGCCATTAAAAAGAGGGACGACACCCACAAGATGGCGCAGGCGAACAAGGCGTTCGCCCACTACCGGTGGTAGACGTTCGAAAAGGGAAACACGACGACGCCGGGCGGCATGCCGTCCGGCGTCTGATCGCTAAAAAGAACAGATGACACGATGGTTGCGACGTTGACACCCAAGAGCCAGAAAGACGACAAGCGGAGCCGGGAGGCAGCCGAGAGGCTGCGCCCCCTGGCCCATTTGCGTAATTTCGGCATTGCGGCGCACATCGACGCGGGGAAGACCACGGTCTCGGAGCGGATCCTGTTCTATGCGGGCCGGGTGCACCGGATGGGCGAGGTGCACGACGGCAACACGACGATGGACTGGATGATCCAGGAGAAGGAGCGCGGCATCACGATCACGAGCGCCGCGACGACCTGCTTCTGGCGCGATCACCAGATCAATTTGATCGACACCCCCGGACACGTGGATTTCACGGTCGAGGTCGAGCGTTCCATGCGGGTGCTTGACGGGGCGGTGGCCGTGTTCTGCGCGGTCGGCGGCGTGCAGCCGCAGTCGGAGACGGTTTGGCGGCAGGCCGACCGGTATCATGTCCCCCGGCTGGCGTTCATCAACAAGATGGACCGGAGCGGGGCCGATTTCAAGGGCGTCCTGGAGCAGATCCGGACGAAGCTCGGGGGCATGGCGGTTGCGCTGCAGCTCCCGATCGGGCAGGAGGACGGTTTCGAGGGGGTCGTGGACCTGCTCGAGATGAAGGCCCTCCACTTCCAGGGCGAGGCGGGCCGCGAGGTCGGGGCCGGCCCGGTGCCGGCGGCGCTGGCGGCCGAGGCGGAGCAGGCGCGGGCCGAGCTGGTCGAGCGGATCGCGGAGCTGGACGAGGAGGTCCTGCGGGCCTACCTGGAGTCGCCCGAGGTGCCGCTGGCCCTGCTGCGGGCGGGGATCCGGCGCGCGACGATCGCGAATGCGATGGTGCCGGTGCTGTGCGGCTCGGCGCTGAAGAACAAGGGCATCCAGCCGCTGCTGGACGCCGTGGTTGATTTCCTGCCGTGCCCGCTGGACGTGGGCGCGGTGGCGGGGGTGCACCCGAAGACGGGCGAGGCGGTGGAGCGCGAGGCGGACGACAACGGGCCGCTGGCGGCGCTGGCGTTCAAGCTGGCGACCGACGCGTTCGGCCGGCTGGTGTTCGTGCGCGTCTACTCGGGGCAGCTGAAGAAGGGCGCGGCCGTGTTCAACCCCCGCACGAAGAAGCGGGAGCGGGTGGGCAAGCTGGTGCGGCTGCATGCGGACTCCCGCGAGGAGATTGAGACGCTGTATGCGGGCGAGATCGGGGCGGCGATCGGGCTGAAGGACACGGTCACGGGCGACACGCTGTGCGCCGAGCACCTGCCGGTGGTCCTGGAGCGCATCCGGTTCCCGGAGCCGGTCATCGCCATGGCGATCGAGCCGCGGAGCCAGGCCGACCGCGAGAAGCTGGTCGAGACGCTGCAGACGCTGGCCGCGGAGGATCCGACCTGCCGGATCAGCGTGAACGAGGAGACGGGGCAGACCCTGCTGAGCGGCATGGGCGAGCTGCACCTGGAGATTTTGATCGACCGGATGCTGCGCGAGTTCAAGGTGCAGGCGAACGCGGGCAAGCCCATGGTGGCGTACCGCGAGACGGTGACGGCCGCGGGCCGGGGGGAATCGACGTTTGACCGGGAGATCGGCGGCCAGGCGCATTTCGCGCGGGTGGCCGTGGAGGTGACGCCGGCGGGGCGGGGGGTTGGGAACTCGGTTTCCTTCCGCGCGTCCCAGGACCGGATACCGGACGCTTTCCGGGCCAGCCTGCGCGAGGGCGTGCAGGATGTCCTGGTGACGGGTATGCTGGCGGGTTATCCGCTGACGGATGTGTGCGTGAGCGTCGTGGACGGGGCTTTCAACGAGCTCAGTTCCACCGAGGTGGCGTTCCGCACGGCCGCGGCGATGGCCGTGAGGGAAGGGATCCAGGCCGCGCGGCCGGTGCTGTTGGAGCCGATCATGAAGGTCGACGTTCTGACGCCGGGCGAATCGATGGGCGAGGTGCTGGGAGACCTGAATGCGCGGAGGGGTCGCGTGAAGGAACTGGCCGCGAAGGGCAACCTGCAGCTTGTGCATGCGGTAGCGCCCCTGGCGGAGCTGTTCGGATACGCGACGGCGATCCGGTCCCTGTCCAAGGGCCGGGCGAGCTACACGATGGAGCCATCCAGCTTCGACGTGGTGCCCGAGGCAATTCAGCAGGCGATGATACACTAAAGGTGAGAGAAACATGAATGGGCAGCGCATACGCATTCGACTGAAAGCCTACGATCACGGCGTTCTCGACCAGTCGGTGAACGACATCGTTGAGACGGCGCGGCGGACCGGGGCCCGCGTGGTGGGACCGATCCCGCTGCCGACGCGCATGGAGCGGTACTCCGTCAACCGGAGCCCGCACTCGGACAAAAAATCGATGGAGCAGTTCGAGGTCCGCACGCACAAACGCATGCTGGACATCGTGGAGCCGACGGCGAAGACCGTGGATGAGCTGAAGAAGCTCAACATGCCGGCGGGTGTGGACATAACCATCAAGATATGAGTGCAGTCATGGAAGGCTTGATAGGCAGAAAGCTGGGCATGACCCAGATCTACCGCGAAAGCGGCGAGCAGGTCCCGGTGACGGTTCTCGAAGTCGGACCCTGTGTGGTGCTGCAGAAGAAGACGAAGGCGGCGGACGGCTACGACGCTCTTCAGCTGGGCTACCTCGACCGCAAGGCCTCGCGCACCTCGAAAGCGGTGGCCGGGCATTGCAAGAAGGCCGGGGCCCAGCCCCAGCGCTTCGCGCGGGAGTTCCAGTTCGCCGACGCCGGCGCGATGAAGTTGGGCGACCTGGTGACGGCCGCCATTTTCGACGGGGTCGAGTTCGTGGACGTCCAGGGGGTGTCCAAGGGTCTCGGCTTCCAGGGCGTGGTGAAGCGTTACCACTTCCTGGGCGGACCGATGACGCACGGCGGCCACTCCAAGCGGCGGCCGGGCTCGATCGGATGCCGGTCCTATCCGGGCCGGGTTCACAAGAACAAGCGCATGCCGGGCCATACGGGCAACGAGACCGTGACGCAGCAGAATCTGCGCGTCGTGGCGGTTCGTCCGGAAGAGAACCTGCTGCTGGTCAACGGCGCGGTGCCGGGTCCGGTGGGCGGGGTGCTGGTGGTCAGGAAGGCGTTGAAGAAGGTTAAGAAAGCGTCATGAGCAGCGTCAAGGTAATCGATCAGAAGGGGGCGGCGATCGGCGCGGTCGATCTGCCCGAAGGCTTGCTGGCGGATCCCGCGAAGGGCGTCCAGGCCGTGCGCGACGCGGTGGTGGCTTACCGGAACGGGCTGAGGGCCGGAACGGCCAGCACGAAGGGTAAGGGCGCCGTCGCCGGCAGCGGCAAGAAGCCGTGGAAGCAGAAGGGCACAGGCCGGGCGCGGGCGGGCTATCGCCGCTCGCCGGTCTGGAAGGGCGGCTCGGTCGCCTTCGGGCCTCTGCCCCGCGGCTATGACCAGCGGCTGCCCAAGAAGGTGGTCCGCCTGGCGTTCCGCCGGGCGTTCAGCGACAAGGTGAACGCCGGGCAGTTGTCCGTGCTGGAGAGACTGACGCTGGAAGCGCCGAAGACGCGCCTGTTCGCGGCCCTGGTGAAGGGCCTGAACCTGGCCGGGCCGGCCCTGTTCGTGCTTGACAAGGCGGATCCGGCGGTCCTGATGGCCGCGCGCAATCTGC
>JBIIYJ010000329.1:0-5803 GCA_044346855.1 Kiritimatiellia bacterium | reverse complement strand
CGACCGGCTGCGCGGTCCGGCGCGCGAGGTGGCGGCGATTCCGTTCTGGCAGGCCGGCAAGGACAACGCCCCGCTGCGCGACTGGCTGCTCTGCCTGCGCGGGCTCTTCCATCAGCGGGTGCGCCAGGTCGCGGCCGCCATGAAGGAGGGCTGCAACGGCCGCGTGCCGGTCCTGCACGACATGCTCAAGCAGCCGATGCAGGGCTGGAACATCAGCGACTTCTTCGACCCCAAGCAGGCCATGCAGCCCTTTGGTTTGGAACTGATGGCTGGCTGCGGCTCATCGGGCGTGGCGGAACTCCTCGACCTCCCCGGCATGGATGGGTTGATTACGCCGCACGACTACCAGGGCCGGGGCATGGGCGGGATCTTCGAGCCGGAAGGCGTTGCCGATTCCTGCACGCTGCGCGGCAAGCTCTTCCTCTGCGAGATGGACACACGCAGCTACGCCGGGAACTTCAAGGGCGTCGAGTCGGCGCCGGCCCGCGACCTGGCCGAGTTCGAGGCAATCACCTGGCGCAATATTGCCACGGCGCTGTCGCGCGGCTGGTGGCCGTACTGGATGGATCTGTATGCCAATTGGTTCAGCGATCCGGCCATGCAACCGATCCTCGCCCGCCAGGTGCAGGTGCTCAACGAGGCGGTCAACTGGCCGCACCAGGACGAGCCCGGGATCGCGGTCGTCATCGACGATGAGGCGGCGTACGACACCAACGGGGCGGGCCGCTATCCGTTCCTCGCCATTTCCGAGCAGATCCGGCTGGGAATCGCGCGGTGCGGCATCCCGTACCGCGTCTATCTGCTGGAGGACCTTGCCCTGACGAACCTGCCACCGCACAAGGTCTGGTATTTCCCCAACCTGTTCCGGTGCGACGAGCGCCGTCTGGCCCTGGTCAAGCGCGTGCAAAAGGACGGTAACGTGGTGGTCTGGGGACCGGGCAGCGGCATCACCGACGGCGTGACTATCGGCGCCGCCGCGGCGACGAAGCTGACCGGCTTCACCTTCGATGTCATCCCCGGCAACTACCAGCGGCGCGGGCTTTTTCTGGGCGGTCATGAGCTGACCGCCGGCATCGCCGGCCAGGTCTTTGGCGACGGTCTGGGCTACGGCCCGCAACTCTTTCCGAAAGGCGACGTCAGCCTGGCCTCCACATTCGCTCAGCAGTCGCAAAACCACAGCGCTCTGGCCGTGAAGGAGCAGGACGGCTGGACCAGTGTCTTTGCTGCCGCGCTGCCGTTGCCGTCTGGATTCTGGCGCAACGCCGCGCGCCTCGCCAACGCCCATGTCTGGTGTGAAAGCGACGACGTTCTGGTTGCCAGCCGCGAGATCGTCGCGCTGCACAGCATCGTGCCCGGCGCCAAGACCATTCGCTTGCCGCGCCCGGCCAAGGTGGTGGATCTGGCCAGCGGCGCCGAGATCGCGCCAGCCGCACGGGAGATTCGCTTCGACATGAAAGCGCCGGGAACGCGTGTCTTCCGACTGCTTTCGCACCCCCTGACGAAGGATGAACGATGAATGGAATTCTTTGGATACGGTTTCTCGGCTTACTGGGTGGCTTGGCCGCCGTCGCGGCTGAGCCGGCAGGCGCAACACCACCGGAGACAACCACGGCCATGCTCCCGCGCACGAGGCAACTCGTCGCCGGGAAGAAGCCGGTACGGGTCGTGATTTACGGCGACTCGATCAGCGAGGTCAAGCCGGGCTGGAGCGGCGGGGCTAAAACACCGGAGGCGAACTGGGGCGCCGTGCTGGTGAAGCGGCTCGGAGAAGCCTATCCCGGCTCGGAGTTCAAAGGCCACCCCTTCGCCATCGGCGGGCAGAACAGCTACGAGGGGCTCGGGCGGATCGACGGACTGGAGCCCTTCAAGCCGGACCTGGTGCTCGTCGCCTTCGGCGCCAACGACTGCTGCCACCACTACCTGGTGCCAGAGGAGACGAAACTCGCGCTGGTTACGCTCGCGACTGAAATCCGGAAGCGCTTTGGCGCCGACGTCGTGCTGATCGGCACCGGCGGCGACAATCCACTGAAGCCGTTCTTCAAGCACCTGGACGAGACACTGAAGGCGCAGAAGGAAGCCGCGGCCGAGGTCAAGGTGCCGTTTGTCGACATGCGCGCCGCGATCCTCGCCGCCACTGGGAACGGCACGCACTGGGCGGAGTATCATATCAACGAGGGCAACTGCCATCCGACCGACAAGGGTCACTCGGTATGGGCCGAGGCTGCGGGAACAGCGGTCAGGGAGGCGCTTCAATGATGCGCGGGTATCCCTTGCATGAGCGGGTGCTTTCGGTTGCTTTCCGGCCGGACGTTCCGGCGGGGCTCGCTCAGGCCGCCTGCCTCCAGGAGGCGGTCGACGCGGCGAGCCAGGCGGGCGGGGGCGTGGTTTCCGTCGGGCCGGGCCGCTATGTCATCTTCAGCAATTGCGTGGTGAACCGGTCGCTGCGGATGATCCAGGTGGAAATGTGGTTCGCCGGCCGGGTCGAGCGGGCCGTTTTCCCGAGATCGAGGACCCGCAGGCGGCGGTGCCACGGGCGCGGAGCATGCAGCTTTCCAACTTCAGCCCGGCCACACGCGCGTTCCGCGCGGCTGGCGTGGAATCGCGACGGCCTGGCCAGGACCGTCGTGCTGGACCCCTTCACTGAAAACAGGACCTCATGAGCAGCCCGACATCGTCTGACCGGCAGCGGGTAAGAACAGCCCTGGCGCACAAGCAGCCAGACCGCGCGCCCTTCTCCTGGCAGTTCTGCGCCACGGAGGAAATGCAGCGGCAACTGAAAACCGGGCTGGGCGCGCGTGGCCTTTCCTGGGAGGCCCTACGAACCACCACCGAGGCGATCGACTGGATCGGCCCCGCCTATTGCGGCCCCGCGAAGTTCGCCGGAGGGCCGTGGCATGTCTTCGGCATCGGCTGGAAGGACGTCAACTACGGCGACGGCACCTACCGGGAGGTGGACACGTACCCGCTGGCGGGCATAGACAGCCTGCAGGCGCTGGATGACTACCCCTGGCCCAGCCCGGACTGGTACGACTATGCAGGCCTGCGCGCGCAGCTCGCCGCCGCCGATCCCGGCAAGGCGCTGAAGTTTTTCGCCTTTAATCCGCTCGAAACGCTGTGCTGGATGACCGGCCTTGAGGAGGTGCTATGCAACTGTGTCGCACGGCCCGACCTGGTGGTCCGGGGCCTCGAGCACATCGCGAGCTTCTATGAGCAGCGGCTGATCCGCACGCTGGAGGTGATCGGGCGGCGGGTCGACATCGTCTTTTTCGCCGACGATCTCGGCAGCCAGTCCGGGCCCCTGATCGCGCCCGCCATGTACCGGGAACTGATTCAACCGTTCCACCGCCGGCTGTTCGGCGCGGCCAGTCGGCTGGCGCCGAACGCCCGGGTCATGATGCACAGCGACGGCTCGGTCTTCGCGCTGCTGGCCGACCTGATCGACGCCGGCGTGGAGGTGCTGGAGGCCGTTCAGGTGGACTGCACGGACATGGACCCGCGCCGGCTCAAGGAGCGGTTCGGCGATCGGCTCAGCTTCCATGGCGCCATCAGCGTTCAGCAGCTGCTCCCCAGGGCCGATGCGGCCACGGTCGAACGGACCTGCCGGGAACTGGTGGAGATTCTCGGCGCCGGCGGCGGCTACATCGCCGCACCCTCGCACGCGATCCAGCTGGGCACGCCCGTCGACAACGTGCTGGCCATGCTCAAAGGAGTTCTGGGGGGCGGTGCGTTTGAGGCGGCATTGGCCGACTGCAGACTACCGCCCCCGACGCCATCACGCCATGAGGCGCCACGATGAAGTCGTCGGTCTGGACGTGCGAATCAACGAAGGATGAACCCCATGAGCCAGGATGACGCCATGAATGGAGAACCTTGATGTCGAAGAGTACAGACGTCTTCCCTTTCCGCCGGGGCAGCAACCTGGGCCTGTGGCTTTCCCAGGCGAACGTCCTCGATGAGCAGCATCTGGCCAGCTTCTACCAGCGGGAGCACATCGCACGGCTGGCGCGGGCCGGGGCCGACCACCTGCGCCTGCCGGTGGATTACGAACTGATCGAGGAACCGGACGCCCCGCACCGCCTGCGCGAGCAGGGGATGCGCTGGATTGAACAGGCCATTGAATGGGCTTGGGCGGAAGGCCTGGGTGTCACCCTCGACCTGCACAAGTGCGCCGGCATGTCGTTTTTCACCCCCGAATGCAACCAGCTCTGGAACGACGCCGGGCTGCAGCGCCGGTTTGCCGGGCTCTGGCGGCAACTGGCGGAACGTTTCCGCGGAGCGCCGCATGACCGCCTCGCGTTCGAACTGCTGAATGAGCCGACCGCCGCCGACAACACACTCTGGAACGACGTCGCCGCGCAGGCCCTGGCCGCCATCCGCGCCGTGGATCCGCGGCGCTGGATCGTGATCGGGTCGAACTCCTGGAACGTGCCTTCGACTTTCCCCGACCTGCGCGACTTCCGCGACCCGCGCGTGGCCTATGCCGTGCACTGGTACGAGCCGTTCATCTTCACCCATCAGAAGGCGCCCTGGTGCGAGTGGCTCAAGACGATTGACCTGACCGTCGAGTACCCGGGTTTGCTTCCCGACCTGGCGCATCGCCAGGCGGAACTGCGCGATCCGGCCTGGCGCGAACAGCTCATGCTCTTTTCGGGACAGTCGTTGGGATACGAGCGCATGGAACGCTGGTTCGCGCCGGTGGCAGACTTCGCGCGACGCACCGGCGCGCCGATCTACTGCACCGAGTTCGGCTGCTGGGATCCTGCGCCACGGGAATCGCAGCTCAACTGGTTCCGCGACACACTCAAGCTCTTCGCGGCTCACGACGTAGCCTGGGCGCAATGGGAATACGGCTGCCTGTTCGAACGCGATGGTCGGCCGAAACCGCCTCTGGCTGTTCTCTTTGCCGATGGATAATACAAATGTGTAAGCGAAGCAGTTCAGAATCCGTTGGCGCGCATCGCGCCCCCTCTTTGCCTTCTCTTATCCGTTTGATCGGTGTGATCCGTGGTGACTTCCATAACGAAGGAAGAACAAGATGAGTCAGAACCTGCACCGTCTCACTCCCCGGCCCCCCATGGGCTGGAACAGCTATGACAGCTTCGGCTGTTTCATCAACGAGCGCCGCGCGCTGGAAAACCTGCGCGTCTTCGTCGAGCGCCTCAAGCCGCATGGCTATGAGTATTTCGTCATCGATGCGGGCTGGTACCGGCAGTATGACCTGGCAGGCCGTGAGTTTCCCGGCAGGAACGACGCCTACACCCTCCGGCACGACGCGTTCGGACGGCCGGTGCCGGCCGCGGGCTTCTTCCCCACCGGCGTCAAGTGTCTGGCCGACGCCTGTCACGCCGCCGGCGTTAAGTTCGGCATTCACATGATGCGCGGCATCCCGCGCGCGGCCGTGCAAGCCAACACCAAGGTTGAGGGTACGGACTTCCACGCCCGCGATATTGCGAACTCCGCGGACACCTGCTCCTGGTGCCCCGACAACTACGGCGTCGACATGCGCAAGCCCGGCGCGCAGGCGTACTACGACAGCATTATTGCCCTGCTGGCGGGGTGGGGGGTGGACTTCATCAAGTACGACGACATCGTGCCGTCCCCGCCGGAGGTCGATGCGGTGGTGGCGGCCATCGAGGCATGCGGCCGTGACATCGTGCTGAGCCTATCGCCCGGCAACGGCCACAACCCCGACGGCTGGCCGGCCTACTTCAAGGCCAACATGATCCGCACCAGCGGTGACATTTGGGATGATCGCGAGGATTTCCGCTGGGTGTTCGAGCGATGGCAGACCTTCATGCCGCTG
>JBIIYJ010000328.1:0-5804 GCA_044346855.1 Kiritimatiellia bacterium | reverse complement strand
GCCCTTCTGATGGGGCCTTGCCTGCTGGGGGACTCCGCTGCTGGCGGGGCCGCCTCCTGGGATGGCTTGCTTGCCGGGAGTCCGGCCGGCCTGGACCCGAGCCGGTGGCAGGGGCTCGTGAACTCCCTTAACGCCGCCGGCCTCTCCAGCGACGCCGCGCGCGACTGCCTTGCGGCAGTACAGGAGGCAGCCCGCCAGGGATTGCCGCCCGATCCCGTGCTCGTTCGCCTGGAAGAGGGCGTGGCCAAAAAAGCCGGTGCGGAAAACCTGCTCCTGGCGGGACAGAACCGCCTGGCCGCACTTGGGTCCGCCTCCGCCGTCCTGAACGAAACCGGCTATGACACCCGGAATGCGGCAAACAACGCGCTGTTGAAGACGGTCACGCTGGCCTTGGAAAGCGGGCTTGCGGCTGAGACGGTGAAGCCGGTTCTCGAACGCGGAAGCGGCCGCCAGGCCGACCGCCTGCAAAGCATCATCGAGGCAGGCGAAACGATGCGGCTGAATCAAATGGACAACGCCACCTGCGGCCAGATGATGGCCGACTTCACCGACCGGAACCTGCGCCGCTCGGAGGTGCTGAGGGCCTCCCGCTTCGCCATTCAACAGCACAAGGCCCATGTGGACGGCGCCCGGATCCGCCAGCGGCTCTGGGAGCGGGAAGGCGCCGGAGGACGCGTGGACGCGGGAGGGGGGAAAAGGCAAGGCGCCCCCTCGGGGACCGAATCGGAATATCCGGCCGGCCAGGGCCCCGGCCGCCTCGATTCCAGCGGAACGGGCAAGGCCGGGTCCAACGGCGCCGGCGGGCCGGACATGCGTCCCCCGGATTCCGGCGGAGCCGGGGCCGGCAATCCGACTAGCGGACCGGGAACCCCCGGCGGCCCGGAGCAACAGGGCCGAAGTCAAAACGGAAGAAACTAAGCGTGACCAAGCCACTCGTGCTGCACGTTTTCCACCTGGGAATCATGCTGGCGGCGCTGCCGGTTTTTGCCGCCGACCTGCTTCTTTCGCCGCGCCTGCAAATACAGGGCGGATATGAAAACAACCGCCTCCAGGAACCCGGCAACGGAACAGGCTCCGCTTGCTGGGGGGGCTCCTCCGGCCTGGATCTTCTTCTGCTCGGGGAAAGCGAGGAAGCCTCGCTCTCGTTCGATTACGGGCGCACGCACTATGAAAAGGAGGGCTTCGACTACAAACACGACGGCCTGTTCCTGGCGCAGGGCCGCGTCCTCAGGGGCCGTAACGATTTTGGCGCCAACCTTGCCGCGGGATTCTACAAGGACGAGGCCTTGCCGGAGGACGACGCCGTCTTCCAGCAGGCCGATCCCTTCTTTATCCATTCCCTTGAAAACGTGTCCGCCGAATGGGTTCTGAAAGGGTCCTACCGGCGAACGGCCTATGACATCTCCGCCTACACCTCGACGCCCGACCGAGTGGACAGCCTGTTCGCTTTCCGGCCCGAGTGGCGCTGGCGTCTATCCCGCCGGACAAGCCTCTGGGCCGAAATCCTCGTGGAAAGGAACACCTCCGATGCGCCGGAGGCGGACTACACGGGATTCGGGGGAACGCTCGGCGGCGACATCCGACCCTCTGCCCGCCTTACCCTCGGAAGCTGGGTCGCCTGCGAAAACCGTTCCTACGATGAGGATGTCGACGGCAAAGCGCATCGGGAAACCCCCTTGCGCCTGGGCGGCTGGGGGGCGTACCGGCTCCGCCCCTGGCTGGAGCTGTTCGCCTCCGCCAATTGGGAATCCGTTTCCTGCTCGGACGATGACGATGACTACACCAGCTGGAGCGCCACGGTCGGCATGAGAGTCACACTCGAATACGCCCTGGACAGTTTTTCAAATCCCCGGCAAGCGGATTGGTCGCGGTAACGCTCCCGGCCTTGCGACATCGTCATGCGGCGCCCTGCAGCCCGGCCGCCCTCGTCCGCTCAGGCGTTTACGCCAGCCGGAAGCGCAACACCATTTGCCGCGCCAGTCGCGCCGGCGTAAACACGATGCGCGTCACGACCTCGCCGGTCCGCCCCTCTTTCGACTCCTCTTCGAGCCGCTCCACGCGGAACCGGCCGGCCACCTCCGACTTCAGCGTCACCCCGCCCCGCTCAGGTCCGATCCGGACAGCGCCGCCCTTCACGCGCGCCTGCTCGTAGGTGACGAACACCTCTTCCACCGAGCGCGGCATCCGCTCGAACGCATAGGCGTCCTGCACCACCAGCGCATTCGCCGCCGCCGTCAGCTCGAAGGTTCTCATGCTCCCGCTTCGTTCGGTTGACGCAACGCCCAGTCAGACCGGTCAGACCAGTCGGACCAGTCGGACCAGTCGGACCGTTAAACCGCTGAACCCTGAACCGCTGAACCCTTGAACCTGTTCCTTCTTGGAGCATTGGGTCCAGTTTGCCACCCGCTAACAGTTACCCTACCTGTTAAAGGGTAATCTGTTCTTTTGCCTGGGAAAGGATATGGCACTATCTTTTCCATCATGAAAGGCAAAACGTCTCCATGAGCATCTTCACTTCCTGCCTGCTCCTCGTCCTTTGCCTGCCCCTCTTCGTCTGGATTTTCTCCTTCATCGCGGCGCGGCTCGATCCCGTCCACTCCCGGAGCGAACGCACCCAGGCCTACAGGGAATATCTCGAATGCCTCAATAAGCTCAAGGCCGAGCCCGGGAACCATGCCCTGCTGGAACTGACCCGGGAGACGGCGCGCTTCTATGTGAACGAATCCCGTGACGAGCAGGGAGACAGCGCGATCGACCAGGTCAGGCTCCAGCGGGAAATCGACGTGGCCTTCTACGGCCGCGATCAGAAAGCGGGCTGAACCGCCGCCGAGGACCAATGGAGGCCTCCCTCCAGGTCGTGTTCCTCGCTAAACGCTCGCCCTCAAAGCTCAAAATATGAACGCTTCACGATCTTCAGTTTCAGAGAGGCCAGGTTGCGGGGCACATACAGATTGTCCCGAACCATCATCACCCCCTCGTAGTAGGTGAAGACCACATTGTCCGCATGGAAACAGATGCTGTAGTAGCAGGTGGTCGGAACCGTTTCCGGTTCGAGCAGCCCAAGCCGCCGCCAGGAGAGGCCGCCATCGTCGCTGACGGCCATGGCCAGAGGACGGCGCCACTGAAACTGGGGGTGTCCAAAGGGAACCCCGCGCCGGTCGTTATACAGCATGACGAGGCGGGCCGAACCCGGCAGGCGCTTGATGCTCTGGGGGCCGTTCGGCATGGCGAAATCGGCGATGGCCTCGAAGGGCGACCACGTCTCGCCCCCGTCGGCCGAATAGACCCGGTAGGCGTACCCGCCGCGCGACCGGCACCACATCATGATCCGTCCATCCGCCAGTTCCACCACCCCGGGCTCCTGGCACTGGATCTGGTCGTTGTTAACCGGGCTCGCGCTGTCGGGGCGCGCCTCGTCCGCAAGCAGCGGCAGGCGGACGTTTGCAGGCTCGATCCTGATCTCGCCCGTTCCCCGGCGCCAGGTCGCGCCGCGGTCATCCGAGAGGGCGCAACCGCAGTAGACCCCCTCGGCCAGATTGAACCGGGGCTCCGGCCCGTAGGCCGTGTACGGGATCAGCAGCCGTCCGCTGTTCAGCTGGACCAGGCGGTCGTTGTTGACGACGTAGTACCCCGGCTTGTCGAGCGCGTAGCGGGGCTCCGACCACGTGCGGGCGCCGTCGCCACTCGTCATGAAGCAGGGCCGGCAATCGCTGAGCGCATTCTTCCTCAGGTAAACGCACGCCAGCCGCCCGTCGTCCAGCGGCAGCAGGCTGACGGACATGAGGTTTAAAGCGCCCGCCGGAGTCTCCCGGAGAACCACCGCCTTGGACCAATGGAGGCCTCCGTCCGTGGAGCGGCGCTCCACCAGCGTGGCCTTGGCATGATCGCTGGTGCCTTCGAAACGGCCGTAAACCATGTAGAGGGAACCGTCCGGAAGCGCGGCCACGCAGCCCTCCCCGGAGCGGAGGCCATCCGTGCGGTGGTCTTCGATGTACGCTTCATGAACGAGAGACGGTTGAAGATCGCGATCCATGTCCTTGGTCCTTCTGTTTTCATCGCCTCAGGCGAGCGGCCATCCTGCTTCGGAGGCCCGGCGACGTCGTCACACAATCAAGACTGATTAGTCTGGCACCCGGAGCTCTCAGAGTCAAACCTCTTGAACCCTAAAAGCTGGAGGGTCCGGTGCCAGCCAGGCCCCTCGCAAATCGCAAATTCGCTCCCCGCCGCCGAATGGCCGCGCTTGACTCCCGTCAAACGATCATGGTAGTTTATTCGTCCTTTCCGGAGGGGTGGCAGAGCCCGGTTGAATGCGCGTGACTCGAAATCACGTTTACCTTCACGGTAACGGGGGTTCAAATCCCTCCCCCTCCGCCATATACTTATTATTCGGCACTCCCCCTTCCAAGAGAAGGGGTTGGGGTGTTTGATTCAGAGTGGATCTGAGCCGGTTTAAGGCGGCATTCCGCTCCCGACTAATCGCCATCTTTGAAAAGTGGAACTGGTCTGCCCATAGACACAAATAGATCGAGAACGATATGAGATAGCTAATGAGATAGATACCAGTTGACATCATAGGGCTGGCTGGGCAAAATCAGATCATAAATTTTGAGACAGCATCAGGATATGACGGTGAACATGGTAGCAACAATACAACCTCATCCGCGTGATTATCAACGGGAAAATATCGCCCCCTTTAGGCGAGCTAATAGTCTCATCAAAGGCAGTGTGATATACCAGTGCGTGTTAGAGAAAGCAAGATGTGAATCAAGCGCCATTAGAGTAAATAGAAATTGGTGAGGAGATACATATGACAAGTGTTAGATTGACGGTTATTAGTCTTCTGATAGGCGTGATGGGTTTCGTGCAAACGGCTTTTGCACGAATAGGCGAAACTCCTGAAGAATGTGCAAAGCGTTACGGGGTACCTGTTAAAACAAAAGATTTTGATCCTTCAATTGTTGCATTCATGAGAGAAAGCGACTTTGGTAATTACACAAAAGCAGATCGAGATTATTTTTTTAAAAACGAATCTGAGTTTATTCCTACAAGAGTAAGTGAATATAAATCTGGCGAGTGGAGAATTAGCGCTTTCTTTGGCAAATTTAACATAGATCAAAATATGTTAGATGATAAAAAAAAGGAATTTGCTAGCGGTCGGGTAAGCGGCATATCGCTTCCGTGGGACGGGGAACGAGTTATGGCTATAACTTTTACAAAGAATGACGAAACACAGCTTGAAAAAGAAGTTATAATATCAATAATTAAGAAACAGTTCGAAGGGCCAATGGGGAATGGATTTCCGGATAACAAAAAAGCAGAAGAGAGTGAAATAGAAATTAAGAACGCTAAGAATATCTTAGATGATGCGAACAAAAAAGGGAATATAAACAGTGTTAACATCGCTAAAGAAGATCTTACCTATAAAGAACAACTGTTAAGTAATTTTATAAAAGGGATAACCGAATTTAAAGATGAATTGATTGAAGCAGTAATTGAAAACTTCGAAAAGTCTCGTAACGGTGAAACAGTGGAGTTGGCCAATCATAAAGGGTATCTAATCATTTATGATAATAAGTCATTAAAAATTGGGCTAGATAATGGATCCGGGGATAGGGTTGCGCTGTGTCTTAAGCGTTACACACGCGCTAAAAAAGAACTTGAAGAATCATTGGCAAAGACAGACTCTAAAGATAAAGGATCCGCCCTTATCAAAGAGACGGAAAAGGCAATGGGGACTGATGGTTTATAAAAATGCATTTCTAAGGAAGATACTTATGAGTAATCAAAGCAGCGGAAATAGCATG
>JBIIYJ010000327.1:0-5806 GCA_044346855.1 Kiritimatiellia bacterium | reverse complement strand
TATGAAGCGAAGCTGATTTGGAGTGCGGCGGCTTGACGCCGCTTTGGTTGGACTCGGCTTGACGCGACATCGAGCGGCCGTGCGCCACCGCGCGCCGACAAGCTCAGGCAGGCCGATCGACAAACGCAGGGCAGCCGCAACGCAGAAAGCGGCGTCAAGCCGCCGCACTCCAAATTTAGGATCTGTCGACCCCGACGGAACTGCAATTCGCCGGTTTGGAGGGTGCGGGTGAAGATGAGCTTGATCATGGGGAGGGGTTCGATTAGATTTCCCATTACGGCCCCTGTGCGGGGCATGGAGGACCGTTCGTGAAGAAGAAAGTGCTGATTCCGACCAAGCTCGACAAGATTGCCGCCGAAATCCTGGTCAACAACGGCCAGTACGAGGTGATCCAGGACGATTCCATTCCGGTGGCCGACCTGGCCGCCAAGCATCCCGACGCCTACGCCCTTATCGTGCGGAGCGAGAAGATCAGCGCCGCCGTCATCGACGCCCTGCCCGGCCTCAAGCTGGTCATCCGCGCGGGAGCGGGCTATGACACGATCGACACCAAGTACGCCCGCAAGCGCGGCGTGGACGTGATGAACACGCCCGGAGCCAACTCCAACGGCGTGGCGGAGGAGGTCATCGCCCTGATCCTGGCCGACATCCGGCACATCTGTCCGGCCGATGCCAACACCCGCTCCGGCGGCTGGGAGAAAAAGCTGTTCATGGGCCGCGAACTGGCCGGCAAGACGATCGGCATCGTGGGCCTGGGCAACATCGGCCGGCTGGTGGCCAAGCGCCTTGCGGGCTTCGAGTGCCGCCTGCTCGGCTATGACCCGGTCATCGCCGCGTCCCGCGCCGAGGAGATCGGGGTCAGCCTGGTCAATTTGGAAACCCTGTTCAAGGAATCCGATTTCGTCACCCTGCACGTCCCGTTCACCGAGGATACGGCCAACCTGGTCAACGAGAACCTGCTCATGCGGATGAAGGGCGGCGCCACGATCGTCAACTGCGCCCGGCACGGGATCATCGACGAGGCGGCGCTCCGGCGCATCAAGCCGGTCAAGCGGCTGCGCTTCCTGAACGACGTTTACGCCAAGGACGAGGCGGGGCCCAAGCCCTGCGCCGATATCGCCGACCTCATGCTGCCCCACTTGGGCGCGAGCACGCATGAGGCCAACTGGAACGCCGCGCGCCGGGCGGCCGAGCAGCTGGTGGAGTTCGACGAGAAGGGCATCACGAGCTGGGTGGTGAACCGCGACATTCCCGAGGGGCTCGACAAGGCCTACGGCGACCTGACCTTCACCCTGGCCCGCGTGGCCCGGGTGCTGGTGGGGCGCGAGAACAAGCTGCAGGTCATCGAGACCAGCTTCTACGGGTCGCTGGAGCCGTTTGCCGACTGGCTGATGGTGCCGATCGTGGCGGCCATCTGGACCGAGTTCGACCGGTCCATGGACGCGGCGGCCGCGCTGCAGTTCCTGAAGGATCGCGGCATCGAATACCGCAACCGGAAGGCCGACGCCAAGAAGGGGTTTGTGAACTCCCTGACGATCGACATGACGGCGGCGGTGGGCTCGGAAAACCTGAAGGTGGCGAGCGTGCGGGGGACGGTGGCGGAAAACACCCTGATGATTTCGCGGATCGACGAGTTCGACAAGCTCTACTTCGAGCCCAAGGGCTTCACTGTCTATTTCCAGTACGAGGACCGGCCGGGCGTGGTCGGCGCGGTGGGGTCGGCCTTGGCCGGCGCGGGCATCAACATCGAGGACGTGCGCCATTCCCATAGCGTGGAGTCGGGGCAGTCGCTCGTCATGATGCGGGTCAATAAGCCCGTCCCGGCGGCGTTGGTCAGCCAGGTGGCGGCGGAGATTGCGGCCTCGCGGTCGTTTTCGATGACGCTGTAGAAGAATAGCGAATAGCTAATAGCTGATAGCGAAGAGATGCAAGGGGCGGTGCTTGCGCCGCCCGCCGTGTCCCGGAAGAGAACCACGGATGGCACGGATAACACGGATAACGCCGCATATCGGCCGGATCAACTTCCAACGCAGAGAGCGCGGAGGAGGATAGACGGGGCGGCCCCGTACCCCCGATCCAGACGAGATCGCGGAGGCAATTTGCCAGAGGATCCGATTACTGATTACTGGTAACTGATCACTTCTTCCTGAACCCTGAACCCCGAACCCCGATTCCTCAATCTTCGCTTGCGCTGCCCGCCGCGTCCCGGAAGAGAACCACGGATGGCACGGATTACACGGATAGTGCCTCTGGGCCTGGTCAACATCCAACTCAGAGAGCTCCGAATTCACCACGAAGCGCACGAAGAAAACGAGGAAGGCCGGAGGGCTGGAATCGTTCCTTCAGTGCTCCGCCTTCGTGCACTTCGTGGTGGAGTGCGGGCGGGAGAGAACGGAGAGAAGAGGGAACTACGAAACACGCGAAAGTCGCGAAAGCCTGGAGAAGAAACCACGGATGGCACGGATGACACGGATAGCGCCTCTGGGCCGGATCAACGTCCAACGCAGAGAGCGCGGAGGAGGATAGACGGGGCGGCCCCGTACCCCCGGACAAGAATAGCTGATAGCGGATCGGAATCGCCTGGTCGATCATCTTTACCGTAATCTTTACCGTAATCTCTCTGTCGCGCGACTGCCCAGGCAAGGCATCGTGCAAGACGATGAGGGGGAGGGATGAGCGGCGGTTTGCGAGGCCCCCTCATCGGTCTGACATGCGCGAGGCCTGGTTCAACTTCCAACACAGAGGCCCCACAGCCCGGAGAGAAGAGGTGAGGATGCAGAGTTGTTTTTTGCGACGGCAAGTTCGCCTGGTCTCGGCCGTCTGTGCCGCCGGATGCATGCGCCCGCCGGAAGAGAACCACGGATGGCACGGATAACACGGATAGTGCCTCATGGGCCTGGTTAACATCCAACGCAAAGAGCGCGGAGGAGGATAGACGGGGCGGCCCCGTACCCCCGGACAAGAATAGCTGATAGCTGATAGCGGATCAGGTGGAATCGCCTGGTCGGTCGTCTTTACCGTAATCTTTACCGTAATCTCTCTGTCGCGCGACTGCCCAGGCAAGGCATCGTGCAAGACGATGAGGGGGAGGGATGAGCGGCGGTTTGCGAGGCCCCCTCATCGGTCTGACATGCGCGAAGCCTGGTTCAGTTTCCACCACAGAGGCCCCTCAGCCCGGAGAAAAGAGTTGAGATCGCAGAGTTTATTTTTTTGCGACGGCAATTTCGCCTGATCGATCAGCTTTACCGTAATCTTAACCCTAATCTCTCTAGCATGCGCCAGGCCGGGTACAGCTTCAATGCCAGACGATGAGTGGGAGGGATGAGAGGGATGGATGATTGGCCATGGCGCAGCGCCCACTCATCGTTCCCTCTCATCCGTCCCCCTCATCCATCTTTCACGCGCTTGGTCTGGTTCAACTTCCAACACAGAGGCCCCTCAGCCCCAGGAGGGTAGAGGTGAGATCGCAGAGTTGTTTTTTTGCGACGGCAAATTCACATGGCCCTATCGCCTTTTTGTTTCAACCTGGGGCAGATTCCCCAAGATCCAACTGCTGACAGTGGCCCAACTGCTGGCCGGAAAGAAGATTGAAATGCCGCCGATCAAGCCGCCCGAGGTGATCTACAAGAAAACGGTTCAGGTGAAGAGAGCCAAGGTCAAGCAGTCGGAGCTTTTTCCGTCGGGGGCATGATGAGAATGTTGAAAGTTGAGACTCCGCCGAGGTCCTGACCCCGCCGAGGTCAAGGCGGCCAACGTGCGAACGCGGTCATCTTTCACCCCGCTTGTTTCACGGGTCCTCGGTCGCCCGGCGGGCCGTGAGGCGTCCGGGAACGGTCACGCTCCCAGGCACAGTTTGTTTTGGGTGTCCGGGTTTTCTCCAGAAACAGGAATTCTGCGTTCTCCCTTAGCAAGCGGGGGGCATGTCAACATCCTCAAGCACAAAGTCCAGATCTTCGATCCTAATCTCCAATTCGAGAAACGGCTCGCCTTTATCTTCCTCGACTGACGTGACACATATTTCTCCAGGTCGCAGTATGAGCCCCTCCAATATCTGAACCCTTTCAGGCAACTCATTTCCTCGTGTTCTTAAGGCCGTGGATATGACAGACCCGATCGTTACCTTGCTTATTACGCCATTTGCTTTCCCGTCATAAATGGGAATATCAATTGTGCCAAATAGTTTTCGATTCACTCCAATTAGAACTGCCCTTTGAATCAGGAATGTGATCTTTTTGTTTGCCTTATCTTGTGCGATGGACCGAGGCAACAGATAGGACCTTCCTGTTAACATGAAAAGTTCAGCAGCTAGGTGGTGAGAAACAACGCAACCTTTAAAAACAATATACACGGATTCCTTCTCCTTTACGGTTTCCAGATTCTGAAGAAGGGCGCGGCACGTTGAAGGTAAATATGCAGATTGGCGGCGTAAGGACGAACAGCCCCAAAGGCAATATGGATACCGTGCTTCACGTGATTACCCACGTGAACGATATTCATGTTTCCAGATGTCTCAAGGCCAAGATGCCAAGATTGCCCCCCTTTAGCGAATACATGGAGTCCGGAGATTTCCCATCCGGCCACTGCTGTCGCCGCAGCTGACACTCCGATCGCTCCCCAATACGCAGTACGTGCACCCTTACCGGCACAGGACTCGTCCATAATAGCTTGACCACTGTTATTGACGGCTTCGTTCCATACGTTTCTAGCCGCCTCGGGATAGAACGGTCGAGCCAAAGTGCTTCCAAATGCGTCGCCTATGGAAACGAACTGACGACCAACGGCGCTATTCGGGTCCCAGAAAGCCCATTCGGAAGTGAGTCCGAACGGATCGGTAAAGTTAACAGGGTTGTTCCCGCAGAACACATATTGATTCAACCCGCCTGAAATCCCTATAGGATCATTGCTCACCCACCTCCCAGTAATCGGGTCATACCAGCGTGCGCGGAAGTAATAGAGGCCGGTCTTCCACGAATATTCACGCCCCTGCCATAGGATGTTGTTGCCTACAGCAGATTCCGTCAATGGGTTTCCTGTTCCATCATATACGCCTAAAATCCGGCCCCAAGCGTCATACATGTAGGATTCGACTATTGTACCATTTGCATCCGCAAGGGCATGAACCGTACCCAGATGGTCCGTAAGATAGATGTAGGTTAATGCGGTGGAGCCTGTATGAACCGTCATGGCAAGCCAATTGTCCACACCCGGGCCGGAGACATACGTCTTTAAGAGGGAACCGTCGCCGCCGACTTCCGCAATAACATGCTCGCCGTCATAAACGTAGAAATTCGTGATGCCATCACGGCAAGTCCAGGCACGTCTGTTCAGGGAGTCATAGCCGGTGCGTTCCAAAGAGTTGCCGTTAGCCTTAAACTCCGTCAACTGATACTGGCCGTCCCATTTCAGCTCTTGAGAATTAAAATAGTCCGTACCTTTATAAATGATGCTTGTCACGCAACCCGCATCACAGTAGCCATAATTGGCATTCGTGACGAATGTTGAGAAAATCGTGCTTGTAGCATAAGTCGTGTTGCCAGCCAGATCACAGATCGCAGCGACTATTATTTGTGTACCAAGGCCAACTGTAAGCTCGGCCAAAAAGAAGTTCGTCCCTTCAATCAGGGGAGTGACCGATATGTTGTTATTGCTTACCCAAAGGCTTCCGTAAGGGTTCCCATTCCCGATGGACTCGTTGGCGGAACCAATGATCGGGATCGTGAGCGATGAGTTTGTGTTGACGGCTGTCCAGTTATCCAACCTGTTACCTGTGCCAAGGCTATACGAAACTGGAGTGCCATTTCTTGCT
>JBIIYJ010000084.1:0-18048 GCA_044346855.1 Kiritimatiellia bacterium | reverse complement strand
CCGCCCGGGAGTCGGCGTTCAATGTCCGGCTGACCCGCTTCCGGAAGGGCGGGACCGGCAACGCCATAGTGACCACGCGCGTGGACGTGCCGCGGCAGGACCAGGCCGGGGGCAGCAACCTCTGGTGCGTGGGAACCGTCCGCTACGGCAGGGAGAAGGATCGGCAGAAGACCGTTCCGCTGTGGCTGGCGGAGGTCAGTTTGAACAGCTCGGAGATCCAGGATGTGGTTTATTCCGACTGGGCCCGCGGCCGGCTGGACTTCGAATTGCTGGGCCTTTCCCGCAACTCCAAAAGCGGGGTGCATGTCTTTGCCGTCACGCTGGAGCAAAGTCCCGTGGAAATGGAAGTCAAACAGGTCAGCCCGGGGAGCGTCTTCCACAACGACGAGAAGCCGGAGATGCGCGTGGCGCTGCGCCCCCTCAAGGCCGGCTCGACGGTGCTGCGCTGGGCCGTCGAGGACGTGTGGGGCGCCACGGTCGCCACCGGGGAGCAGGCGTGCGCCTTTGCGGACAACGACAAGCCCCGGGAGCTGCCCGTTTCGCTGGCGATGGCCGAGTTCGGCTGGTACAAGACCGTCTTCAGCCTCCACGATACGGCCGGCCGGCTGCTGCTCGCCCACACCGCCGCCTTCGCGCAGCTTCCGCCGGACACCCGGCAGGCGGGCTACGAGTCCCCCTTCGGCTGCTGGTGGCAGCAGTACCTGCACAGCCACATGACCAATCCCGCCATCATCGGCCCCCTGTTGCTGAAAGCTGGCCTTCGCCGCACGACCGGCACCTGCGAGAGCGAGGCGGCCATGAAGCCGTGGAAAGTCACCCTCGACATGATTCCCTGGCTGAGCGGCTACCGGCCCCCGGGCTCGCCCCCGCAGACGGTGCAGGAATGGTTCGCGGATTACGAGAAAAAAGTTCGCGATTTCAGGGACAGGTTCCCGAACAGCGGGATGGCCATGATTTTCCACGAGTCCTACGACTCCGGCCTGGCCCCGGAAGCCTGGGGAGGCGAGCCGGATCCCTTGACGGCCCACGGGCTGGTCGAGAAGGCCAAGATGGCCAGCGCCCTGCTGCGGGAGAAATTCCCCGAGCTGAAGATCATCGTGGGCAACTCCGGCTGGTCCGGCGCCCTGCTTTCCCAGTTGCTGCGCGGCGGCCTGCCGCCGGACCGGATCGACGGCCTCGGCATGGAGCGGCTGATCGGCTATTTCGCCAAGGACACCATGCCCCCCGAGCGGCACGAGGCGTCGTGGACCGTCCGGCAGGTCGGGTTGAAATACGGCTGCACGGCGCCGCCGACGGATTGCTACGAGTCGGGCGGGCGCGGCAATTACGGGATGAGCCAGGGCCGGATCGCGCAATACGTGGTGCGCGATTCGCTGGTGGGACTTGCCTGGGGCTATCCGTATGTGGGCGTGGGCACGATCTCCGAGAATGTGAACGGGTATTATCACACCCGGTGGGGCGGGGATTCGATCCTGAGGCGCTCCCCGCTGCTCTACCCGCAGCCGCAATATGTCGCCATCGCCACCATGACCCGCGCGCTGGACCGCGCGAAGCTGGTCCGGCGGGTCCCCACGGGCTCGCACACGGTCTACGCGCTCGAGTTCGCCCGCGACGGCGCCCGCGTCTACGCGCTGTGGACGCCGCGGGGGACGTGCGAGGTCCGGTTGACATTCGCCGCGGACGGGCCGGTGACGATCGACGGGCTTTACGGCCGGACGCGCAAGGCGGCGGTGGTCGGCGGCGAGTTGCGCGTGGAGGCGGGGGAAGAGGTGACCTACGTGACCGCGCTGCAGGCTGCCTCCGCGATTCTCGCGGGCCGGCGGGCGTTCCCGCTTGATCAGCCGCCCCCCGGCACGACGGTCGTGGAGCCCCTGACCGACCCGGCGGCGTGGACCCTGACCGCGTCGAAGCCGCTGGAGAACGGGCCGCACCCCTACCGGTGGCTGCCCTGGCGCACCACGGGGAAGGGCCGGCTGGCGGCCGTGAGGGATCCGGAAAAGGGACCCTGTCTCGGGCTGGAACTCGTCGCCGAGGGTGAGGTCACGGAACTGCTGGCCGAGTGCGTCAGCTTCCAGGCGGTGAATCCGGCGGCCGTTCCCGGCCGGCCCGACACGATCGGGGTCTGGGTGAAGGGGAATTCCAGCTGGGGCCGGGTGATGTTCGAGATCATCGACGACGAGGGGGAGCGCTTCCGCGGGGGCGCCTATGTCCATGAGCCCTGGGGCTCCTCCTACATTGACTTCGACGGCTGGTGTTTCGTCAGCCTGCCGCTCTCGGAAAACTCTCCCGTTCGCAACCGGTTCTATTACAACACCGCGACGCTCTGGGTGAACAATGGCGGCAACGGGGTGATGGATTTCCCGATCCGGGTCGCCGGTTTCACAGTGGAGATGAAACGCAAGGCGCTGGACCTTGCCGAGATGGCCGACGTGTCGTCAACCGTGCTGCTGAAGGATCTAAGCGTCTACGGGTCCCCGGAGGGGGCGGCCGGCAGCCGTAGTCCCGCGGCCGGTGCTCCGGTCTTTGCCGCCAAGGCGGGGCCCGAGCTGCTTTACGCGAGCGGCGACCTTGGGTTCGGCAAGCCGGGCGCGCGGCCGGCCGGATTCGCGGAGGGAGCCGTGCTCAAGGAGGAGGCGGGCCTCCGGTTCGTTTCCTGTGAAAAGGGCGTGTTCGGGCTGATCCGGAGCCCGGGCTATTACGGGGCGCACAATTGGCTGGATTACGAGTGGACCTTCCGCTTCCGTTTTCCCGAGTCGGGCCGCCTGGGTTTCGAGGGGGTCATCCGGACCGGGTTCCCGCCGAATCCGTTTCTCAAGGGGCCCGTGCTGGGCCCCGAGGACAGGTGCAAGGGGGTGAAGCTCGTGTTCACGAAGGACGGGTTCCAGCCGACCGTGGTCGACGGCGCATTCCAGATGGCGAGGGGTGTCACGTGGGCGGAGAAGGGGCTTGCGCCGCTGGAGGCGGGCCGCTGGTACCGGGCCGTGATCCGGGCTGCGGGGCGGGCCCTGGACGTTTCGCTGGAACAGGACGGCCGGCTGGTGCGGGTTTACCGGGGGCCCATTCCCGCGGGGGGAGGCGGGCTCAACCTGTCCTCCGCCAACCCCGTGGACGTGGCCGACATGGAGGTGCGGTCGGTTGCGCCGACGGCCGAGGACTGGAGTCACGCCGGCCGCATCGGGCCCGCTGAAGGGTCGCCGGTTCCCGGGGCGCTCTGCGTCCGGATCGACGGCCCGTTCATGATCACGGACGCCATTGCGCTCGCGACCAACCGGCCCTGCATCCTGTCGGCCTACATCCGGGCCGAGAAGGTCGGCGTGCCCGCGACGCTTTCGATTGGCGGCAAGGGCAAGCCGGTGCAGGCCGGCCAGGAATGGAAGCGTTTCAGTTTCCTGGCCACTCCCCAGGCGGCTTCCGGGGAGGACAGCCGGTGCGGTTTCGCGGTGAAGGGATCCGACGAGGGGCCCGTCTGGGTGGCGGCGCCGAGGGTGGAATACGCGCCGGCCGATCCTCTGGCCCGGCGGGCGGCGGGATGGGAGCGGTCGCTGGAGCGGGATTACGAGCTGGACGAACGGGCGGCGCACGGCGGGAAGAACAGCCTGCGCTCGATGCCTGGCGGGGGCTGCCAGGCGGGGCAGGAGCGGGAATTGGCGGCGGAGGAATACCGGACGTTGCTGCTGGGCGGCTGGTATAAGATGGAGGGAAGCGCCCGGAACGCCCGCCTCCAGCTCGAGCTGTTTCGGGACAGGAAGTTCTGGTCGCCTCAGAAACCCGGCGACGAGGAGCCGCGCGAGACCTTTACGCTGGACTTGAAGCCGGGCGGGAGCGGCTGGACGCACGCCGAGCTCAAGGCTGTACCCAAAAATGCATTCAAGCGTTACCGCTTGAGTGTCTTGGCTGAAAAGGGGACGATCTGGCTTGACGACCTGACGCTGCGGACCCTGGGCGCGTCGGGCGCGCCGGCCGTGCCGGCCGGGACCATGAGCGACCTGCTGGCGGAAAAGCCGGCGAAGGACGACGAGGAGGAGCTCGCGCTGCTCGGCTCCCTGGGGGATGGCGGGGGCAAAAACAACCTGCTTGAGAATCCGGGGTTCGAGGCGCTCATGACCAATCGCATCGTAACCCTGCGCAGCGACGCGCCGTCCCCCTGCGGCCCCACGGAGCGCGCGGACACCTGGCTGAAGGCCGGGGGCGGGGAGTAGAGCCGGAATCGTGCGCGACCGATCCGAGGATGAAGCAATGACGCTGGAATCCACGACTATTCTTGACGCCTCGGTCCGGTTCGAGGAACGCGCCCTGGCCGTGCCGCTGATCCTCAGCAGCGGCGCGATCACCGTGATCACCGAGGCGACGGCCAGCGTGACCGTCCGGGTGGGCGGCCGCACGGCAACCGGGCGCGGGGCGATGTACCTCAGCGACCTGTGGGCCTGGCCGGAGGCCTCGCTGGGTCATCAGGCGCGGGACGCCGCCCTGAGGGAACTGTGCACCGGGATCGCCGGGGATCTTCGCGCTCTTTGCGGAGGCGCCCCCGCGCACCCGCTGGAGCTGGGGCTGCGCCTGCACGAGAACGTCTGCTCCTCGCCGACGCCCCCGGTCCTGGCGAGGGCGATGTGCGCCAGCCCGTTCGACGCGGCGATCCACGATGCGGCGGGCCTTGCGCTGGGTTGTTCGGCGTTCAGTTTTTACCGGGAAGCAGCAAGCTTGCCAAGCGCGGCGGAGTATTTCGACATTCCCCCGTGGCAGGCCATCCGGCAGGTAATCAGCGAGCCCCGGCGGCGCCTGCGGGCGTGGTATGTGGCGGGCAAGAACGACGGACTCGACCAGCTTGCCCCCTGGGTGCGGGAGCGCGGCTATCACTGCCTGAAGATCAAGCTGCCGGGGCGCGACGCCGCATCGGATGCCGTGCGGACCGCCGAGGTGTTCCACCTGGCCCGCCAGCTGGGCGCGGCCGACATCCAGCTTTCCGTGGACACCAACGAGGCCAACCCAGACGCCGCCAGCGTGCTGGACTATCTTCGGGAATTGGCGGCCCGCGACTCGCAGGCCTACCGGGCCCTGGCCTACCTCGAGCAGCCCACCAGCCGGGACATCGAGGCGCACGCCTTCGACTGGCGCCCGGTCGCCGCCCTCAAGCCGGTCATGCTCGACGAAGGCCTGACGGGCCTGGCGCAACTGTCGATCGCACGGGAGCAGGGCTGGAGCGGCTTCGCCATCAAGACCTGCAAGGGCCATTCGTTCGCGCTTGTTTGCGCCGCCTGGGCAAAGCAAAACCGCATGTCGGTCAGCTTGCAGGATCTGACCAACCCAGGGCTGGCCATGATCCATGCCGCCTGGTTTGCCGCGCATGTGCGAACCCTCAACGATGTGGAGCTCAATTCGCCGCAGTTCACCCCCGAGGCCAATGCGGCGTGGATGGAACGCCTGCCCGGACTTTTTGACCCCCGGAACGGGTGTCACTGCCTGCCGGATGCCGTTCCCGCCGGGCTTGGGTCGGAATGGCCGGATTCCTGAGCGGAAGACGGCGCCCGCCCAGCAGGCAGTTCGGTCAGGGCGATCGCACTTCGAGCACCTTGATTCCGCAGGGGGGGAGCGCGAGCTGGAGTTCGTCGCCCTGCAGGGCCAGGCGTTCCCCGGTGAGCTTGTCCTCGAGCACGCAGGGAACGGGCAGCCCCTGCGCCGCCAGGTTGATCTCGATAGGCTGGTGCTGGTGGATGTCGAGGTTGGCGAGCAGCAGGAAGCAGTTGCCCCCGCCCCGCAGCGGTTTCCGGCAGGCCGCCAGGATGGCCGCATGGCCGTTGTCGATGAACGCCAGGTTGCCCCCCTCCCGCAGCACGGGGTAGTCCGCCAGAAGCCCGTTGATGGCGGCGATGGCCGGCCGGAAATCCGGCCCCGCAGAGAGGTCGAGCCTCCGGGGTGGACCGATAAACGGGACACGATCGGCGACTCCCCGCTCAACCCCCTGCGTCAGCCCGGTCTGCCCGGTGGTGAACAGGGCGCAGATGGCGTAGCGGGGGACGATCGAGCGGTCGGCCCCGAACAGCTGGGCCGGAACCCCGGTGTCGTGGGTGGTGACCGAGCAGAGGTGGCGGAGCCGCCCGCTCACCGTGTGCAGGTAGGAGATGTAGTGGCGGAGCGCCGGGCCGAACGGGCGCTCCCAGCTGTTGGCCAGCAGGAGGTTGATGCCCCATTCCGGGACGGTCTTCTCGAGGGTCAGCTCGTCGGTGAAATATTCGCCCAGGATGGCGAGGTCGGGGTGCTGCTGCCGGAGGGCGGCGCTCAACTCGGCGATGAAGGGGCCCCGGCTGCTGTGCAGGTTGTCGAAGCGCACCATGCCCCCGGTGTAGGCCGCGTAGTTGGACCAGAACAGCGCGTACTGCTTCATGTAATCCCAGATGCCGCGCCGGACATGGGCGTTGGGGTGATCGTAATGGATGGCGACCAGGTCCTCCCAGCGAATCCAGGACTGCTGGTGCCAGCAGCCGGCGCGCTTGAAGCCGTCGGGCTCGGCATCGTCCGGCACGATCCAGTCGGGGCAGGCGTTCACCATGTCGCTGTCCGACGAGATGTGGTTGAGCACGAGGTCGAAGCAGAGGCGGATGCCGGTGCGGCGGCATTCCGTCACGAATCGCTCAAGCTGGTCCAGCGCCGTACCCGGTTTGGCCGGATCGCGGAACTGCTCGTCCACGCCGAACAGGTTGCGCGCGGCGTAGGGGCTTTGCGAGGCGCCCATCGGCGTGATCGGCAGCAGGTGCAGGGTGTCGAAGCCCATGGCTTTCAGGCCGGGCAGGAGCGCGGTCCAGTCGGTGATGGTCCCCGAGGCGCTGGGGATCAGGGTGTAGAAGCGCACGGTCCGCAGCGCCGGGGGGTCCACCAACACGTAGGAATGCGGCACACGATCCCAGAACCATTTCTCCCCGCCGTTAAGCGAGTACTTGACCCGGTACCGGTACAGGCCGCAGGCCGGGACGGGCAGCCGGAGGGTGAAGGTCTTCTGGTCCGCGGTCCCGAAGGGGACTTCCCGCCAGGCGCCCGGCTCCGCGGCCCCGATGTCGGTGTGGAGCGTCACCAGGGGGTTGGCCGCGTCCGGCGAGCTGAGGGTGACCGTCAGGGTGAGCGGCTCGTCGCTGTAAAGCCGGGTGAAGTCCGAGGATCCGTACTTGAACGAGCGCTGGATGATGCCCGCCTCGCCGCGGTGGATGGGGCGGGCCGGCAGTTGCGGAATGGCAAGTCTGTGGGGACCGATGGGCATGCGGGAAACCTACACGAAAACAAGGTTTCACACAAGACTGTCGCGTTCGTTCCCGGCACGCCCAGGATCGTTTCATTCCGACTGTTCCGTATTGTAGAATTAATGCTATTATGATTGAATTGAGAGATGATTCAATCCATTGCCCGAGCCGCCCAGGCGCTTGAAATCCTGGCTGAAACCCCGGACCGGCCGGTGTTCCTTTCGGAAATCGCCGGCCGAATGGGGTTGAAGCTCGGCACCTGCGCCAACATCCTGAAGACTTTGACCGAGTTGCATTATGTCGATCAGGCTGCGGCCCGAAAGGGGTATACGCTGGGCATGATGCCTTATTTCGTGACCCGGCGCGGACCCTATCGGAAGGATCTGATCGCCGCCGCCGAAGCGGGGATGATCACGCTGGCCGGGCAGGTTCGGGAAACGGTCCTGCTGGCTGTTCTCAACAACGGCCGCCGGATTGTCCTTTCCCAGGTCAGCGGGGATGACGTGTACCAGGTGCGCGAGCAGTTCCTGATGGGCGAGGACATCTACCGCACCGCCACGGGCCGCCTGCTCCTGGCGTACATGCCGGACAAGGAGTTGGCCCTGTTCCTGGCCGGGAAGGGGTTGCCGAACAAGGACCAATGGCCAGAAGCCGCGACGGCCGGGAAGCTGGCCGTCGCCTTGAAGAAAATCCGGAATGACGGACTGGTCATCTCCAGAAGCAAATTGGTTGGCATCGGCTTTCCCCTGTATGAGAAAGGGAAAGTGGTGGCCGCGCTGGGTCTCTTCCTGCAGGGGGCCAAGCTGACCAGGACCCACAAGGCACACATCCTCGCCCGCATGGCCGAAGCCGCCAGGGCCATCAGCGACCGGCTTTCCGGCGCCTGACTCCCTTAGCGCGGTGCTCCGGCAAAGGCCGGGCAGGTCCCTGTCAGGCCCACGCGCCGGCATCGGGGTCGGGCTTGTTGTAGAGGTCCGGATACTTGCCTTCCGCCACTCCGCCGGTGGCATCGGTTTCCGGCGGGTCGAGTTTCCAGGGCGGCCGCGGAAACACCTTGGTCGGGAAGGCGTGCTGGCCGATCGCCTTGCGCGTCTCCAGGCCGGCCATGCAGGCGCGGATGCAGCCCTTGGCGCCGCAGACCGCGAAATAGCCGCAATGGTTCATGATCTGGCGGTAGAAGGGCAGGGTGGCGGTGGACGGGAATTCGGCCGAGGCGCCCCAGGTGGCGGTGGCGTTGGGGTAGGTCAGCTTGTAGGCCGCCTCCTCGGACATGGCCGTCTCGCGCACGTTCAGGCGCAGGCCGGGGAAATCCTTTTTCAGGAACGGCGAGGCCTCCCAGTTCATGCCGTGATGCGTCAGCGTGCAGCGGCCCATGTGAACGTCGCCCCACTCGTAGTCCTGGTCCTCGATGCGGATCCGGATCGGGGGGCGCTCGCCGGGCCGGGGGATGGCGCCGCCGGGGCAGTCCTTCACGCACTTCATGCACCGGTTGCACAGGGTTCCCGGCTTGACCAGCGGGTCGGGCTCCAGCACGGCGTCCGTCAGGATGGTGCCCAGGCGGACGCGGGGGCCGAAGACGGGGTGGAGGAAGACCTTGGACCAGCCCATTTCGCCCAGGCCGCACGCCACCGCGGCGATGCGGACGTTGATGTTGATCTCGGGCGGGGGGCGGCCGGCTTTCACCGGGGCATGGAGGCCGGCCCGCTCCGGCACGCCGGGATAGAGCGGCACGGCCTCGAAGCCGTGGTCCTCGATGAAGCAGGCGGTTTCGAAGGTGACCAGCGGGCGGAACAGGGTGTTTAGCCGGTTGTAGGAGTAATAGGTGTAGTTGGCCCAGTGCGTGCCCTCCGTGATCCCGCGGTAGGAGCCCCGGGGGATGGGCTGGACGATGGTGATCACCGACCGGCATTCGGGAAAGATGTTCTTCGGGTGCATCATGCGGGGGGCATTGGCGAATCGCTCGATGTTGGCGATGCCGATGTCACCGCAGCCGGCGGCGCGGGCCGCTTCCTTGACCATGGCGGAGGTCAGCGTCATGTCGTCCTCCTGTCCGCTAGGCTTTCGCTTTTCCGGCCGACTCGCTGTCCCCGCGCCCGCGGGGTGGCCCGCCCGCTTCCACGGGCCGGCTGTAGACGTCCAGGGCCCAGGGCTCCCGCTTGCGGAAGGGGTGGACGAAGGTCTGCTTCAGCCGGCCCTTCGTTTCGAGATGCGCCACGCAGGCGCGCACGCACGCGGCCGCGCAGCGGTCCGGCCGCGTGCCCCGCCCCGGGCCCGTCATGGCCCCGTTGGGGCAGGCCCGGCAGACGGCGTAATCCACGGCGGCCACCGCCAGGCGATGGCCGGGCACGCCGGTCTCCCGGGTCTCGCCCGGGCGGATGGCGCCGAAGGGGCAGGCGGCGGCGCACGCCCCGCAGTCGTCGCACACCGTCTTGCCGCTCACGGGGTCGGGCTCGAGTTCGGCGTCGGTGAGGATCAGCGCGAAACGCTGGCGCGGCCCGTAGCCGGGGGAGAGGAAGAAGTCGCCCAGCCCGACCTCGCCGAGCCCCGCGGCCTGGGCGGCGAACTCGAGGTCCACGATGACGTTGGGCGCGGGTTTGTCGGGCGCCACCTTCTGGCCGGAAGGCATGCCCTCGATGTTGTAGCCGAACAGGGGCACGGCCTCGAAGCCGTGCGCCTCGATGGCGCAGGTGACGTCGTAGGTGGTCTTGGAGAGGAAGTTGTCCTCAAGCCAGCGGAAGCCGAACGTGGCGTAGGTGCTGCCGAAATTCGTCCCTTCCTCGATGCCCCGCAAGGCGCCCCGCAGGATGCGCCGGCCCAGGACGATCACCGAGCGGCATTCCGGGAAGATCTGGGCCGGCTGCTGCTCGGGGGGAAGCGACTTGAACCGGTCGATCGACGCCACTCCCACCAGGTCCGCCCCGAACTTCCGCGCCGCCTGCCTGACGAATGCCGTGTCCATGAGGTGCACTCCTAATTCAACATGGTGGAAATGAATTCAATAAGAAAAGAATAGTCCTTGGCGCAGGGAAAGTCAAACGCGTTCGGGCACCCCAGTTTGCTTAAGACTCACCACGGAGGCACTGAGACACGGAGCAGACCCGAGCCCGGAGATTCGCGAATGCCATCAGGCCGTTTCCTGCTCTGTTATTTTGCGTTCATTTTCATCGGTTTTCCGACGGCCTGCCGCCATTCGCTCATCCATCTGCGGGAGAAAGAAGAGAAGGCTCCGGTCTTTCTCCAGGAAGAAGTCGAGAAAACGGCGGACGATCCGGGGCTTTGGCCGGAGAGGACGCCGTTTTCGAATCTCAGAGTTTGCTTTCTTCTCCGTGTCTCCGTGCCTCCGTGGTGATTCTTCTCTTCAGCCAGCGCCACGATTTGCAGTGATAAGGACCTGGAAAGCCAGGACTGAATCCGCAGGAAAGGTTTTGACATCCGATTGGCGCATTGACAGCGGAGGCCCGTTTTGTGTAAGTGTCCTTTATTCCCGAGGAGCAACCCATGAGCGATGTGACAGGACTGAAGCCCCGCGATCTCGACATCCTGCGGAGGCTGGCCGAAACAAAGGCGGCCCTTGCCGCCGAGCCGGCCAACACCGCGAAGCGGGAGGCGTGGTATGCGTTCGATGCCGGCGCGGCCGCGGGGCCCCGGGTACTCATCGAGACGGGCGGGATCCAGCCGTCCGTCGTGCCGCTGGGCGCGCTGGAGTGCGAGGACACATGGGCCCGGGGAATCGAGCAGGCCCTGAGGAGCGCGATCTTCCAGGCCGGGACGGTCGGGGACGACACCGTGGTGGAGGACTCCTGGCCCGTGAACTGGCGGGTGGAGCGCTCGGGCTACGGCGTGCAGGCCGTGCAGCACAGGGCCGACAACGATGGCCGGCTGGGCGCCAAGCGCTGGGATCCGCCCATCAAGAACCTCGACGGCGACCTGGACAAGCTCCGTCCGCAGACCTTCCGGCTGGATCGCGAAGGCACGCTGGCCTCGCAGGCCCGCCTGGAAGCCGTTTTCGAGGGGATCCTGGACGTCCCGATCCGCGGGCCTTTCTGGTGGACCCTGGGCATGACCATCGTGGCCATCGACCTGATCGGCCTGGACAACCTCATGCTTTACATGTACGACAACCCCGCCGGACTGAAGCGGCTGATGCAATTCCTGTGCGACGACCACCTCGCCTTCGCGAAATGGCTGGAAGCGCAGGGCCTGTTGTCGCTGAACAACGAAAACGACTACATCGGCTCGGGCAGCCGCGGCTTCACCCGCCGCCTGCCGGCCGCGTCCCGGAAACCGGGGGAGCCGGTCCGGACAACCGATTTGTGGGTGCTGCTGGAGTCCCAGGAAACCGTGGGCGTCGGGCCGGAGCTGTTCGAGGAATTCATTTTCCCCTACCAGGCGCGGATCGCGAAGGAGTTCGGGCTCGTCTATTACGGCTGCTGCGAGCCGGTGAACAACCGGATCGGCATCCTGAAGCGCCTGCCCAACCTGGATCGCATCTCGGTGTCCCCCTGGGCCGACGAGGAGGTCATGGCCCGCGAATGCGGCCGGGCCATCGTCTATTCCCGCAAGCCGAACCCGGCCCTGATCAGCACCTCGCTCTTCGACGAGGCGGCGATCCGCAAGGACATCCGCACCACCCTGGAAAAGGCCCGCGGCTGCCGTATCGAGCTGCTCATGAAGGACGTCCACACCGTCAACAACGACCCGGCCCGCACCGCCCGCTGGGTTGCCCTGGCGCGCGACGAGATCCGGCGCGCGGGCCTGGATTGATAGAAAGCCGACCAGCCGTGACTTCCCCCGACCCCGCCAGCCACCCCCGCCTGTTCTGGTCCGCCTCCGAACGGCAAGGCCTGCGCGCGAAAGCCACCGTGCCGGCCCTGGCCCTGTTACAGGACCGGGTGCTGGCCCGCTGCGAACACTATCTCGATCCGGCCCATCCGCTTTTCATCGACAACGGCCAGTGTCGCACGGACTGGGTCGGCGCGGTTCCCAACTGCGGCCGCCACTGGCCCAAGCTGTCCGACCTGATCCTGGCCGACCTGCTGACCGACGATCCGCGCTGGAGTGGCGCGCTCGCGGGGGCTCTTCGCGTCCTCACGCGGGACGCCAGCCCGCTCATGTGCCACATCTTCGCCCATGCGCCGGTCACGCACCACGACGGCTCCCTGCTGGGCGGCCGCCAGCGCTGCTTTTCGACCCAGTGCGGCATGGTTCCGCTCATGCTCGACCTGCTTTGGGACCGCCTGCCTCCGGACGACCGCGAGGCCGCCTGCACGTTTCTCACGCGCGATACCGTGGATCCCTTCCTGGCGTATCTGCTCGATTCTCCCACGGACGCCGCCTTTGCGATGAATCTCGGCGTCAACCTCGGCTGGTGGGAGTTTTACGCCTGGGTCTGGTCGTTTGCCGCCGTCTTCGATTCGACGAACGAGCGGCACCGGCGCGGCATGGACGCCGTGATCCGCCGCATCCGGCACGGCCTGCACCTCGCCTCCGACGAGGCGGGCGTCATCGGCGAAGGGGCTGGCTATGCCGGCATCGAGATTTTCGGCTGGTGGTCCTCGGCCGAGATCCTGCGGCGGCTGGGCCTCTGCGATCTCTGGAAGGAGGACGAGCGGTTTCTCCAGGTCATGAAGGGCAGGCTTTACTACCAGCTTCCGGGGGGGCATGGCACGCTGGACCACGGCGATACCGATCGCCACAACGGCTGGCACTTGAACAGCCTGCTCGTGATGCTGCTGCACGGTCAGCGCACCGGCGATCCCGTCTACCAGGCCGCCTGGGAGACGATGGCGGGCGGCGACCCCGGGGCGATTTTCAAGCCCACCTTGCACGGACCCCTGGGCGCCCTGGGATACTGGCTGTGGGTGGATCCCGCCATCGTGCCGGCGGCCGTCAAGCCCGATCCGAGCGAGTGGCCGCTGGCCTCGCCGGCCGGCCGCTTCGGGCTGCACGTCATGCGAACCGGTTGGAGCGACGAGGATCTCTATTTCGCCTTTTTTGCCGCCGGGCGTCATTCCGGCTCCTACATCCACCAGCACAGCGACGCCGGGCACTTCGCCCTCGCAGCCCTGGGCGAGCTCTTCTGCGCCGGCCGCGGATACGCCCACACGCCCGCCCGGTATCACAACGTTCTGGTCGTGAACGGCCGCGAGCCGCCCAACGCCCCGGACTTTCCGAACGGCGAATCGTGGCGCGGCGGCCACACGCTTGCGGCCGCCCATGGCGCGCAGACCGACGTCATCTCCGCCGACCTCGCCTGGCAATGGCACACGGTCTGGTATGAGCGCCACGCCGTGGTGGTGCGCCTGCCCGGCGCCGAACCCTATGTCCTGATCCTGGACTGGTGCAACGCCGACAACGACTGGGCGTTTTACGACTGGCAGTTCCAGGTGCAGCCGGGATGCCGGGCCGAGCTGCTTCCCGCCGAGGCGCGCGCCATCGTTCACGGCAAGCGGAACCGACTCGAACTGGCCTGGGCAACCTATGGGGCCGGCGAATATCCGAAGCCGATGCAGCTTGACCTGCGAATGGAGACGCGGCGGCACATCTATTCGGACATTCCCTCCAATCCGCATCACCAACAGACGGTTTACGACTGCCTGGTCGCCCGCCTGTCGGGCTATTGCGGCATCCTGCTGTCGGCCCTCGTGCCGCGTCGTGAAAACCAGCCCGCGTGCGGCGTCCAGCGACTTTATGCCCCGCGGCAGGCCGGTCTCGTCATCGATCATGGCGGTTGCGTCGACACCGTCGTCGCCAATCCGCAGACGCGCCGCCTCACGCTGGGCGGCCTCGACGCCGAGGCCGCCTTTGCGGTCGTCCGCCGCGCCCCGGACGGGCGGCTTCTCGCGGCCAGCGCCGTGGACTGTTTTTCACTGGCGGCGGATGGCCGGCCGCTGATGCCGGCCCGGGGCCGGGCCGAGGCGCTTTTCGAATACCGGGCTGCCGGGCCACGGGCCTCGGGCGGATAGGTCCGCGAAAGCGGGGCGCATTGCAATTTAGTCGGGCTTAGAGAAGAAGGGCGGGGAAACCCCGCGCCCCCGGAAGAGAAGATTACCACGGTGGAACACGGCGAACGGCCGACACGGTGGAACACGGTTCAGAGAAGAGAAGAAGGGCGGGGCGGCCCCGCGCCCCCGGAAGAGTCCTGTAGTAGACGAAGCGTCACTACAGGGCCGCCCCACAAAGAAACTCATTCGCTACTTAAGTTTGGAAATCGCGATTATGCCCGAAGGGAACAACTCGCGGTTGCTGGAACCGTGTCTTCCGTTCGCCGTGTTCCACCGTGGAAAGTCTTCTCTGGAGGCCTGCAGGAGGGCTGCCACGCAAAGTCGCTTACGGCCGGGGACGGCCGACTCCAAATTGAAGACATGTCGATCCCGACGAAACTGCAATGCGCCCGCGAAAGCGTTTCCGGGTCATCTGGGCTTTTGTTTTTCCGCGCCTTTGCTATAGTGCAGGCGTGAAAAAACAACACTCGCGGAAAACGAAGTTCCGGTTTGCCCTCATCGGGTGCGGCGCCATGGGAACCCATGCGCTGAACGGGGCCAAGGCGGATCCCCGCCTGAATCTGGTGGCGTGCGCGGATCCCGACCCGGCCAAGGTCCAATGGGTGACCAGCGAGTTCGGCTTTCCGATCGTCCGGGATTACCGGGAGCTGCTGGATCGGGACGACATCGACCTTTTCTATATCGCCACCCCGAACCGGACGCACAAGGAAATCGCGACCGAGCTCATCCGGCGCGGCCGCCCCGTCCTGCTCGAGAAGCCCATGGCGGCCTCCCTGGCCGATTGCACCGCCATCATGAAGGCGCAGCGGAAGTCCCGCTCGTTCCTCCAGCTCGGCTTCGAATGCCGGTACTCCTACGCGTATCAATACCTGCATAAGCTGGCGACCTCCGGCGTGCTGGGCGACATCCGCCACTACCACATGGTCTATTCGCCCGGCATCTGGTTCCAGTGGCTGGAGCAGAAGAACGGCTGGAAGTATTCCGCCGCGGAGTCGGGGGGGATCATCGCCGAGAAGATCAGCCACTACCTCGACCTGTTCTACTGGTTCAGCGGAAGCCGGATCTCGGAGGTGAACACCTATCACCCGGGCAACGTGATCCGCCACTTCGAGGTGCTCGACAACTTCCACATCAATTTCAGGGCCGACTCCGGCGCGGTGGGGGAGATCAGCTTCTTCTTCTCGCGGGCCCCCCTGCACCGGATGGACAGCACCATCCATGGCCGGCCCACCGACAAGGAGGGGGCGGGATTCCAGCTGTCGCTGATCGGAACCAAGGCGTCCGCCTATTTCGACCTGCACGAGCGCACGCTTTCTGTTACCGATTATGGGTACGAACGATGCGGCACGTTCAAGCCGCGCCGGCTGTTCTTCAAGGATTTCAAGAAGCAGACCTTCGCCCGCAAGACCGACTTCAATCACGCCTCCCACCCGGAGCTGATCGACGCCGGCCGCCGCGCCGTGAACGGGGAGGCGCCGTTCACCGATCCGGAGGAGTCGTACCACGTGATGAAAGCCTGTTTCGCCGCCGAGCGCTCCGCCGTGCTCAGGCGGGCGGTCCGGGTCTGAGCTGGCCGCAAGCGTCGACGTTTTGAAAGAAGAAGGCATGAGACGCCGGGCTCGTAGCGCCCGGCCTACCAGAAAAAAGCAAATGAATCCTGCTCCCGTAACGGTAGATTCGACGCCGCACCCGCTTGCAGCAGGCGGGCGCTGGAGCACGGACGTTCATTTCTGGCTGTCGCAGGAGCCGTACGCCGATTGGCACGCGCCGCACACCCGCGCCCGCTGGAGCACCGGCCTTTCCTTCCGGCTCGAGGACGGCGCCTGGGTCATCCGCTTCGCGTGCCAGGCCGGCCCGCCCGCGGAAGGGCCCGCGCCGCGGCCGGTCGGCGATCCCGACATCTGGCAGGCTGAGTTCGTCCAGGTTCTCATCCCGTACGGCACGGAGGCCGGATGCATCCACTTCAGCGTCACCCGCGCCGGGGCCGCCATCAGCGAACGGCATGACAAGCGGCTCGATCCGGTGGCGGGCTGGACCGGGAAGGCCGCGGAGACGGCGGACGGCTGGCAGGCGGAGCTGACGATTCCCGCCGCGGACATCCCCAGCCCCTGGCAGCTGCGGTTTGCCCGGTGGACCCCTGACGAGGGCTTGACCCGCTGGCCCACGCCGTACGGGTCGTGGTGGTCGGTGTGGCCGGTCGATTTCCTGGAAATCCGCAAGGGCGACCCTGCCGGCGCCCCGTCCGATTCGCGGGTTGCGGATTACATGCGCGAGCGGGAGGCGTCGGTTTTCACCTCGGCCGGAACCTCTTCGGATCCGGCCGCCCCGCCGGACTTTCTGGTTTGTTCGCCGATTTCGCCGGAAGCCTTTCTGGAACGGATGCGCGGGCGGGTCAAGGCTCAGCCGTTCCTGGCTTTCGGCTCCCTGCCGCCCCACATACCCGCGCGTTGCCAGGGTATGCTGGCCAATACGTTCTGGTTTGCGGACGCGTCCGTCAAGATGGAGAAGCCGTTCGACTGGGATAATCCCCATGGCCGGCTGTTCGAGCTCGGCCACGTGATGCGATTCGATTTCTTCCAGGAACTGGTCGCGGCCTGGCGCGACACGGGAGACCTGGCTTACGGGCGGAAGATTGTCGAGGTCATCGATTCCTGGCTGGCAAAGCAGGATTTAAGGCAGAACCTGACGCCCGGCCGCTACCGGGTCCGGTGGAGCTGGCTCAATCTGCCGCACCGGCTGGTCTGTGCCATGCAGGCGGTCTACTCCCTGATCGACACCGGCCTCGTCAGCGGGGAATTGCTGCTGCGCCTTCACCGGGCGGCGGCCGAGACGCTGTGGACCATGGACGGAGCCAACCTGATCCGCCATTATCCCAAGAACCACAGCATCATCATTGCCGACCACGGCGTGCAGTTGTCGGTGCTGTGTCCCGACCTGGTGCGGGCGGCCCGGTATCGCGATCTTTTCTTCGAGCATTTCCGCAGGGCGATAGCCGTTCAATTCCTTCCCGACGACGTGCAGTGGGAGCTCTCCACCGGCTACCACATGGTCTGCTATAAGCGGATCACGGAGGCCACCTCGCTGTGCGAGCAGGCGGGCATTCCGGTTCCGGCCGACATCACGGACTGGCTGCGGCGTATCCTGAACGCGGCGGGCCGCTACCTGCTGCCCAACGGGGAAGTGGCCAACTTCAACGACGGCGGGCGGAAGGGGACCGTGGACGCCATCGGGCGGCCGCTTGAAACCATCGGCAGTCTGATCGCGCGCGAAGCGGCGGACCTTGGCGCGGACGAGGCGCTGGCCATCGCGTCGCACGGCGAAGCGGGCATGCGCAATCCGCCCCGCAGCCATGCCATGGCCTACGCGGGCCATTTCATCCTGCGCGACGGGCTGGCCCCCGACAGCATGGCGCTGGCCTTCGATGCCGGGCCGCTGGGCAAGGGCCATGCGCACGAGGATGCGCTGGGCATCATCCTGGCCGCCTTCGGCAAGACCTTTCTGGTTGACCTTGGCTCCGGCGCGTATGATGAACGCACCCCGATGCGCCGCTACAGCACCTCGACGGAATCACATTCCACCATCATGGTGGACGGGCAGCCCCAGGCCTCCCGCCTGTTCCCCGACGTGTGGGCGCGCAAGACACCCCTGGCGGGGCGCCATTATTTCGGCCGGCATGTCCAGTTCGTGGCCGGCGAATATACGCTGGGCTACGGCGCCCAGGGTGAGATCGGCGTGCAGCACCGGCGCGCGGTGCTGGTTGTCGACCGATCGTATGTCATCGTGATCGATCACCTGTCGGGCCCGGGAGCGCACCGGAT
>JBIIYJ010000326.1:0-5819 GCA_044346855.1 Kiritimatiellia bacterium | reverse complement strand
CGGCCGCTTGCATGGGTGAGAGTATGAAAGATAATCGGGAAACGCGCAAGGAAAGAAAAAGCTGATAGAAAAAGCTGACAGCAGGGCAAATTTCCCATGAGGCCTCGCCCCTCCGTTTGGCTGTTGCGTTAAAGTCATCCGGAGGGACGAGCTCCGCGAGTCCTCATGTGAATGTCTGGCGTAGAACGGGCGAATGAGGACTCGCGGAGCTCGTCCCTCCGTTTGGCTGTTGCGTTAAAGTCATACGTACTGCGGAGAAATTATACAAAAGTTGGACAAACGCTCGTTCATCAGGCATCATTCTAAGCTATTGTCATTTTTTCGGCGAGAAGCAGGAGGATTGGCCATGACCATGATCGGGCGATACACCTTCATTCTGGCGCTGGCTACCATCATTCCATTCCAGGGGGCATTTGCCAAATCCTGGGTTGGTGGCACCGGCGATTGGCATACGGCTTCCAACTGGAGCCCCGCGGGCGTTCCTTCGGACGGCGAGGCCGTCACGTCCTCCGTGGGCAATGCCGTCATCATGCTCACCAACCAGACCGCTTTTCTGGGATCGTTCTCGATGATGCGCGGCCGGTTGGTGTTTTCCAACTGGACCACCCGCCTGACTGCCACCAACATCACGATCAACGCCGGCACCGTGACCGTGGCGAACGCCTTCGGGGATCTGGGCATGTCCAACCGGGTTTGGTTCGTCTGTGCAAATGCCTTCACACTGAATCCAACCGGCCGTATCGACGTCAGCAACCTGGGATATCTGCCGAGCTCCGGCCCCGGAAAAGGAACGCCTGACACGGGCAGTTATTGCGGCGGCGGCGGGCATGGCGGCAAAGGCGGTGTCGGCTATTATAATGGCGGCTCAGTCTATGACAGTCTCACCGAACCCGGCGCGCCGGGAAGCGGCGGGGGTGGGGGGACGAATATCGCCGGAAGCGGGGGCGGCGTCGTGCGCATCGAGGCGGGCGGAACGGCGACTGTTAACGGTTTGATCGCGGCCAATGGCATGACCGCCACCAATACCCTCCACGGTGGCGGCGGGGCGGGCGGGACTATTTGCATTGTGGCTGCTTCCTTCAATGGATCCTCGAACGGGCTGCTTCAGGCAAATGGCGGAGTTGGCGGCAACTGGAGGCCGGGCAGCGGCGGCGGCGGTCGGATAGCCGTTATCGGAGGCACGGTGGACGGCCCGCTGCTGGTCCGATTTTCGACTGCACCCGGGGCTACGTCGACCTCTCAATCCGGCGTGCTTCCGTTCGGGTCGACGATCAACCTGTGGGCGGATTGGGGTACGGTCTATATCGCGGATACCAATGTGCTGTCGGGCATGCCCCAGAACAACCAGTTCACGAAAACGGTTCTCCAGGTTGGTTCGGCGACCAATTGGACCGTGGGCCAGTTGACCCTGACCAACAACAGTTTTCGCCTGATTCCAGAGGGCTTCCAGTTGAACGTGACCGGCAACCTGACGATCGCCACCAACGCGGAACTGGGCGTCCGCGGCTCCATCGCCTGCGGCGGCGACCTGCTCCTGACCAACAACGGGATCCTGTCTGTGTACAGCGGCCCCACGAACGGGCTCCTCGATTACGGCTCGCTGGTCAATGTCGGCGGCGATCTCCGGATTTCCGGCTTCAACACCTGGCTGCGGCCGTATGCGAGTCCTACGAACGGCGGCGGCGTGTTGCTCCGGATGCGGAACCTGGCCATCACGCAGACCAATGCGGGCATCAATGCCTCGGGCTGCGGCTTTGCTTTCGGGCAGGGGCCCGGGGCGGGTTCGCCCAATGTTGGCAATGCCGGCGGCGGCGGGTATGGCGGTCGGGGGTGCAGCGTGTCCACGAACGGCCTGGCCAACGGCAACCCCTATGCCCCTTTGTTGCCGGGCAGCGGTGGCGGCATTCGCACCGACGCGAACAGGAGCGAGTCATCCGGTTTCGGCGGCGGAGTGATTCGTGTTGACGCGTCCGATACCGTGACGCTTAACGGAAACCTTATCGCTCAAGGCGGCATTGGGTATTCGCCACAATGGGGTTCCGGCGGGGCGGGCGGCGGCATTCTCATTGCGTGCAGCAATTTCGAGGGTACGGCGAATGCCGTGCTGGATGCAAAAGGCGGAAATTCCGGGCGCCTCGACGAAGTCGGCGGCGGCGGAGGCGGCCGCATCGCCGTGTGCCATGGCAAGATCGTGCCCGAGCGCCGGGCGCAGCTGCTGGCCGGGTCGGCGGAGGGCGCGGTGCTGAGCTCCACCCTGAATGCCTACCAGGGCTCGATCAACGTGTCGACCGGCATCGGCTACCTTGCGGCGGGCGTCCCAGCCGAAAACGGAACGGCCTGGTTCATCAGTTTCCCGACCACGGCCCCTCCGGTTGCCATTATTTCGAGCCACACAAACGGCTCCGTCATCCCGACCAACAGCTTCACCATCGGAGTGGAGGCCTTCAGCGATGGCTATACGGTCACGCAGGTCTTCTTCTACGCCGACGGCGCGCTTCTGGGCGGCGATGCCTCCGCGCCTTACAACTGGGACTGGTCCGCGGTCCCGTGGGGTGTTCATGTGCTGACGGTGGTGGCGCATGACGACATGGGGCAATGCTCCACGTCCGCTCCCGTCCAGGTGATTGTATCCAAAGCCGTTCGTTCGTGGACGGCCGGGGCGGGCGACTGGTTCGACGCCGCCAACTGGGATCCGGAAGGCGTTCCGGGCGAGGGCGACCTTGCCGCCGTCACAATGCCGGGCGCGGTGGTGCTGCTCACGAACGAGACCGCGGACTTGTCCTACTTCCAGATGAGCGCCGGGCGGCTGGTGTTTTCCAATTGGACCACGAAGATCAGCGCGAACGGGGTGGGTATCGAGGGCGGAACCGTCACCGTGGCCAATGCCTTCTACGATACGGAGATGTCGAACCGGGTCTGGATCGTCTGCACCAACGATTTCACCCTGACCGCGCCGGGCCGCATCGACGTCAGCAATCTTGGGTATACCAACGCCAGCGGGCCCGGACGGGGCACTCCTGTAGCGCTTGCATCGTACGGCGGCGGGGGCGGCCATGGCGGAAAAGGCGGCGTCGGCTACTATAACGGCGGGCCGGCTGTGGGCAGCCTGATGGAACCCTACGCGCCCGGAAGCGGCGGCGGAAGCACCATCACGGGCGGCTGCGGCGGCGGGGTGGTGCTGATCGACGCGGGCGGGGTTGCCGCCATCGCCGGTTCGATCCTGGCGAACGGGCAGACTGCGGTGTTTGCTTACGGGGGCGGCGGGGCGGGCGGCTCCATCTGCCTGAAGGCCGGTTCCTTCACCGGAACGACCAACGGTCTGCTTTCGGCGAATGGCGGGGGCGCCGGATCCCCCACGTATAGCGGCGGGGGTGGAGGCGGCCGGATTGCCCTGCTCGGCGGGTCTGTGAGCGTTCCGCTGCCAATCCGTTTCTCGACCGCGCCCGGCATGCCGACTACGTCCCAGGCCGGCGTGTTGCCGTATGGGTCGACGGTCAACACCTGGGCTGATTGGGGCACGGTTTACATCGCGGACGCGAGTGTGCTGGCGGGCATGCCGCTGAACAACCAGTTCACGAAGACGGTCCTGCAGGCGGGCAATGCGACCAACTGGACGCTGAGCGGGTTGACGCTGACGAACAACAGCTTCCGCCTGAGTCCCGACGGCTTCCAGCTGACCGTGTCCGGCGATCTCACGGTCGGCGCCAACGCGGAACTGGGCATCCGCGGTTCCATCGCGTGCGGCGGCGACCTGGTGCTGACCAACAACGGGTTGCTGACGATTTACAGCGGGCCGACGAACGGCGCCGTTTCCTACGGGGCGATCGTGGACGTGGCCAGCAACCTGGTGATTGCCGGCAATAATGCCTGGCTGGTGCCCAACGCCGACCCCGTCACCGGCGGCGGCGTGCTGCTCCGGATGCAGAATCTGGCGGTCACGCAGACCAATGCGGGCATCAACGCCTCCGGGCGTGGTTTCGCGCCCGGGCGCGGGCCGGGCAAGGGTGGGCCCAGCGGGCAGTATTCCGGCGGCGGTGGACATGGTGGTGGCGGAGGCAAGGGGGCGAGTTCCACGTCGATCGGCGGGGTGACCAACGGCAATCCTTATGCGCCGATCTGGCCCGGAAGTGGCGGAGGCCTGGTGACGGTGGACAACGATCTCACCAACGGGACCGGTTATGGCGGAGGCACCATCCGCGTTGAAGCCTCGAACTGCGTGACGCTCCAGGGCATCCTGGTGGCGCAGGGCGGCCGGGGCCGCGGCGCAAGCACGCATGGGGCGGGCGGTGCGGGGGGCGCCATCTGGATTTTGTGCCAGGCGTTTACCGGAGGCGTCGACTCGGTGCTGGATGTCGCCGGCGGATCCTTTGGACAGACCAGCGCGGGAAGCGGCGGCGGCGGACGCATCGCGGTCTGGGAGGGCTCTCCGCCGAAGGGGACCCGCGAGGCGCTGATGGCCGGCGCGATCCCGCGGCTGGTGACGGCCAGCCCCCAGAGCGACTCCTTCGAGGGCACGATTTCCGTGACCAACGGCCCGAATGGCGGGTATCTCCCGTATGCGACCCCGGGAACCGTGCTGTTCCTGGAATATACCCCTCCTCCCACCGGCACCGTGATCATCGTGTATTGAGGTGGCGATGGACTCGGCGGTCCCTCGCCGTGATCGCTGAGGTTGTTTATTGCGACCGCAAACTCGCCTGTCGATGGGGGGGGTAAAAAACAAAACCCGCCCACACTAGATCTTGCGCGATACCGCCCAAGGGGAACCGCTCGCGGATGTTGAAACCGTGTCTCTCTTCGCCGTGTTCCACCGTGTAACTCTTCTCTGGAGTTGCACGGCCCAACATTGCAAGCTTCCAGCGCAGAGCCCATCAGCCCGGAGGTAAACCTGTCGAATACGGCGGGGGACCGCCGACTCCATGAAATGCATTTCATGTCGGGCTCATGGCACCGGTCGGGCTGGCGCGGGGCAGGGCTGGCGGCGACAAGACTGTTGCTACACCAGGCGTCTGAAAGAGAGATTACGGTAAAGACGATCGACCAGACCGATCCGCGATCAGCTATCAGCTATCCGCTATTCTTGTCCGGGGGTACGGGGCCGCCCCGTCTATCCTCCACCGCGCTCTCTGCGTTGGATGTTGATCCGGCCCAGAGGCGCTATCCGTGTTATCCGTGCCATCCGTGGTTCTCTTCCTGGACACGGCGGGCGGCGCAAGACTGTTGCTACATCACTCGAAACGAAAGACCCTCGGAAAGACGTTCTTTCCGAGGGTTTCCAGTTTTAAAACTGGTAGAAGTGCAGGGACTCGAACCCTGGACCCGCTGATTAAGAGTCAGCTGCTCTACCAACTGAGCTACACTTCCATGTCCGGCTTAAACTGGAGCGAGCGAAGGGATTTGAACCCTCGACTTCCACCTTGGCAAGGTGGAGCTCTACCACTGAGCTACGCTCGCTTTTTGGTCGTAAACAGATTGTTAAAGTACACGAAACGAGTGTGTTGGCGCAAGGTTTTTTTTAAAAGTCTTTTGCAGGCCGGGGAGGGGGACACGGGTCAGGAGACCCGTGCCACGCCGATCGCGGGGCATTCGCAGTGCACGCGCAGGGGACACGGGTCAGGAGACCCGTGCCACGCCGATCAAGGGGCATTCGCAGTGCACGCGCAGGGGACACGGGTCAGGAGACCCGTGCCACGCCGATCAAGGGGCATTCGCAGTGCACGCGCAGGGGACACGGGTCAGGAGACCCGTGCCACGCCGATCAGGGGGCATTCGAAGTGCACGCGCAGGGGACACGGGTCAGGAGACCCGTGCCACGCCGA
>JBIIYJ010000083.1:0-18051 GCA_044346855.1 Kiritimatiellia bacterium | reverse complement strand
TCTCGTCGTCTTGTCGCCCGAGCATTCCCGCACGTCCGGCTGGAACCGGATCCACACCGACCTGCCGGGCCTGACCAATGCCTCGGCTGGCGAGCTTAGTTTCGTCACCCTGCGGGCGCTGACCAACTGCACCATCGGCCTGACGGCCGACGTGACGTTGCAGGACCTGTTCCTCATGCGGGACGATACGGTCCTGTATCTGAACGGCCACACGTTGACGCTTCGCGCCATGTTCCATCCGGATTGGGGGACGCCCGCCCGCGTGGTTTATGACGGCGGGTCGATTGTGTGGAAACCCGCCGGGACGCTGATTTTCGTCCGGTAGGGGCCGCGCGGGCGAATTTGATGCATTTCAGAGCAAGATGGAGGGTCCGGTGCCACCCGGACCGCCTGCGCGCGTTGGGCGCCGGTATGGCGGGCGTGTTGGAGGGCCGGTGCCACCCGGACCGCCTGCGCGCGTTGGGCGCAAATATGGCGCGTGTGGTCCGGGTGGCACCGGACCCTCCACCTTTTACAGGTTTCGACAGGATGCGTGGCGGCCATCTTCATGTCCCACACCATTGCCTTATAAAGCGCAGATCCGCAGCCCGCGCTGCATATCGTGATTCATATTGACGCGGCCGGTCTTTTTAGTGTAAAAAAGACACCCATTAAATCGGGCGAACCGGTTGCGGATTGAACGAACAAGGAGAGCATCATGAAGGTCGGTTTTTACGGGCATACGAGGCAGTATCATAACATCAAGGCCGAGATCGACGCCAACATCCAGAAGGTTCTGGAGAGCGGCGAATACGTGATGGGCCCCATGCTCAAGCAGTTCGAAAAGGAACTGGCTGACTTCCACGGCACCAAGTACGCGGTCGGCGTCGGCAACGGCACGGACGCGATCTGGCTGGCCCTCATGGCCATGAACATCGGGCCGGGCGACGAGGTCATCACCCACCCGAACACCTTCTTCGCGACCGCCGAGGCGATCTGGGTCGTCGGCGCCACCTGCGTGTTCGTCGATTGCGATCCCAAGACGAAGTGCATCGATCCGACCAAGATCGAGGCCGCCATCACGAAGAAGACAAAGTGCATCATCCCCGTGCACCTCTACGGCCAGTGCGCCGACATGACGGCCATCAAGAAGATCGCCGACAAGCATCACCTGAAGATCATCGAGGACAACGCCCAGGCCATCGACGCGGCCGGCGATACCTTCAAGATCGGGCAGCTCAGCGACGTGGCGACCACGAGCTTCATCATCCAGAAGAACCTGGGAACCTTCGGCGACAGCGGCGCGCTGGTGACGAACGACGCGGCCATCGACGCGCGCGTCCGCATCCTGCGCAACCACGGCTCGCCCAAGCGCAACGTCCACAGCTTCGGCTTCAACAGCCGCCTGGACGATCTGCACGCCGGCGTCCTCAGCGCCAAGATCAAGCACATCCACGCCTGGAACGACCTGCGCATCAAGTGGGCCGGCCGGTACACGGAAGGGCTCAAGGGCGCCAAGTCGTTCCTGCTGCCCACCCAGAAGCCCGGCTACCGCCACATCTTCCACCTCTACTCCATCGAGGTGAAGGATCCTGCCAAGCGTGACGCCATGGTCGACTTCCTCGTGCAGAACGGGGTGGACGCCAAGACGCATTACTCGATCGCCATCCACAAGCAGGAAGGCTATCCCTGGGGCAAGGAAGCGCGCATCGTGGGCTCCGTGGCCAACGCCGAGCGCAATGCCGCCACCTGCGTCAGCCTGCCGATGTTCCCCGAACTGACGGCCGACGAGGTCGATTTCGTGATCCAGAAGGTCATGGAGTGGGACAAGGCCAACGCGTAAGGGCGTCGGACTTTTTAGTGCCAACGTGTAGGGGCTTCGCTTGCGAAGCCCGCCAGCATGGCGAATGCCGGCGGGCGCCGCGAGCAGCGCCCCTACACGATTGAAACTCTGTATTGTAGGGGCTTCGCTTGCGAAGCCCGCCAGCATGGCGAATGCCGGCGGGCGCCGTGAGCAGCGCCCCTACATCTTTTTTCAAGGAGGACGAGACAATGAGCGGACAGTATTCGGTCATGATCGTGGGCATGGGCAAGCGCGGCATGCATCACGCCACGGCGTTCCAGGCCAATCCCCGGTTTCGCGTCGCCGGCCTGTGCGACATCGACACCGTCAAGCTGGACGCGGCCGTGGCCAAGATCGGCGGCGGGGTGAAGGGGAGCACGGACGCCGGCGGCCTGGCGAAGGAGCTCAAGCCCGACGTATTCTGCTTCTGCACGATGCCCCACCTGCGCACGCCGTTCGTCAAGATGGCGACCGAGGCGGGCGTCAAGCTGATCGCCTTCGAGAAGCCGGTGGCCCTGACGAGCAACGAGCTCTTCGTGCTGCGCGACCTGATCGGCAAGGCGGGCGCCAAGTGCGTGGTCAGCCACCAGCACCGCTACGGCGTCCACTACCGCAAGGTCAAGGAGATCATCGCGAGCGGCGCCCTGGGCCGCGTGCACACGGTGTACGGCTCCGCGACCGGCTGGATGACGCACATGCTGTCGCACCTGATCGAGTACACCCGCTGGTACAACGGCGAGGCCGAGGCGCAGTGGGCCATGGGCCAGGCGGCCGGCCGCAGCAAGTTCACGGACAACCACCCGTCCCCCGATTACATCGCGGGCTTCGTCCAGTACGCCAACGGCGTGCGCGGCGTCTACGAGTGCGGCGCCGGCGCCCCCGACCAGCCCGAGGTGGGCAAGTGGTGGGGCAAGTGCCGCATGGGCGCGCAGGGCACGGAAGGCTACGCCGAGGTTCTCACCAACGGCGGCTGGCGCGCGGTCACCAAGAGCGGCGGCTTCCAGAGCGGCGAGGGGCTCATGAACTATGACCTCGACATGCCGCCCTACATCCAGGACATGGCCGATTGGCTGGACGGCAAGAAGCTGCACCCCAACAATTTCGAGAGCGCCTGCAAGGGCGCCGAGATCATGCTGGCCCTCCAGCGCTCCGCCGCGAACGGCGGCCAGGTGGCGCTGCCGCTGGCCGCGCCGGCCGACGAACTGGCCCTTCTCAAGGCCAAGGTGTCGGAAGCGAAAGTCATTCCGTCCTGCCCCGACAATGCGAAAGAGTTCGGGCTTTAGGCCATGGAAGTCATCATCCAGGGCGATGAGGCGGCGGCGGCCCGGCTGGCGGCGCGGCTGATCGCGCGCGAGATCCGGGTCAAACCCAACCTCGTGCTGGGGCTGGCCACCGGCCGCACGATGGAGGCGGTCTACGGCCTGCTGGTGGGGCTGCACCGGGAGAAGGGGCTGTCCTTCTCCCGGGTGCGCACCTTCAACCTGGACGAATACATCGGCCTGTCCGCGGATCACCCGTGTTCCTACCGGCGGTACATGGAGGAGCACCTGTTCTCGAAGGTGGACATGGTGCCCTCGCACACGCACCTGCCCAACGGCATGGCGGCGGACCTCGCCGCCGAGTGCGCGGCCTACGAGCGGCACATGCGCGAGGTGGGCGGGGTCGACTTGCAGCTCCTGGGGATCGGGAGCGACGGCCACATCGGCTTCAACGAGCCGCTGTCGGCCCTGCAGTCGCGCACCCGGGAGAAGGCGCTGACGCCTTCCACGCTCCGCCAGAACGCGCCGATGTTCGGGGGCGACCTGGCAAAAGTGCCGCGGCGCGCCATCACCATGGGCGTCGGCACCATCCTGGAGAGCCGCCGGTGCCTGTTGCTGGTCACCGGGGCCAACAAGTCCGGCATCCTGGCCCAGGCCGTCGAGGGGCCCATCACGGCCATGGTCTCCGCCTCGGCCCTCCAGCTGCACCCGCACTGCACGGTTATCGTGGACGAAGCCGCGGCCGACGGGCTCAAGGGCAAGGACTACTACCGCTGGATTTTCGAGAACGAGCCGGAGTGGGCTGAGTTCCGGTGAAGAATAGCGGATAGCTGATAGCGGATCGTGAATAGTGAATTGTGAATAGTTGTGCCCGGCTTCTGCGCGTCCCGCCCGCACACCCCCGCCTTCGTTCGTTGGTGGGAAGATGGCGCTTGAATCGTTTTTCGTTTAACGCCAATACACTATTTTGCCAGACGCCCGGTGGGGCACCGGGCTCACATGACCACAGATCGCTTCTTCTCCTGAACCCCGAACCCTGAACCCTCCTTCATCCTTCCTCCACCGATCACTGCCCCCTGATTCCGTGCTTTACGGATTGCCGGGGGAGGCGTAAAGTGACGCCGTTAGCCATGCTTTGCAGCCAGCTGACACGGGAGGCGCCATGACATCGTTCAGCACCGCGGCCGGGATCATCCTCCTGGCCTTTCTTTCCGCCGTCGCCGAGGACAGCATCACCGCCGTCAAGGTCCAGGGCGGGCCGCCCCCGGTCGGCCAGGACGGGAAGCCCCTGGCGCGGGAGAAGACGCCCCTGGTCGAGCTCAAGGGCACCAACGCCGCCGCCCTGCTTTCCGGCTTCCAGGAGATTGTCCCTCTTTTAAATAATGAACGCACCTGGTGGGACGTGCCGCCGGACGGGGGCTACGTCTCCATTGCCGTGCAGTGGAACGGCCAGGACTACACGCTCAACTCCTGCTACCCGCTCTACAAGGCCAAGGCGACGATCGCCGTGACCGACATCGGGCTGGTGGCCGTTTCGTCCCGCCGGGAAAAACTGGCGCGCGAGGCGCAGAATCCCGAATCGTTCAAAGCCCTGCTCCGCTTTTTCGACACCGTTTTGGACGGCACTGCGCCCTGATGGGGTGGGTGGGGTGCATGATGGCGGTTACGAGGTGCCGTTGCGGCGTTTCGATCGGCGTTAACGGCCGGGCGCTTTCGGGCTGATCCGGGCTTTGGCTTGGGTTTCACGGCCCGGAAGGCCAGTTCACCCAGCCAAAGCCCGGCTGAGCCGCGAAATCACCTCGGCCGTTTCCGCTGATCGAAACGCCGCAACTGACTTGCCCTCGCGCGCACTGGCCGAAGCGGCCCCGGGCGGCGCGCGAGTCGGATTCCTTGAGACGCCCGTGAATTACGTTCATGGAGTCGGCGGTCCCCCGCCGTAAGCGCCTGTTGCGAACCCGGTCACGTCGATTTGACACTTGTCGTAATCGTAGTCGTGATCGTGATCGAAGCGGTACAGCGAGTGCGTGGTCGATCACGATCACGATTGCGATCACGAACCCTGAACCCCGAACCCTGAACCCCGAACCCTGAACCCCGAACCCCGAACCCCGATCACTGTCCACCGTCCACTCCCGCGTCACCCCTTCACGCACACCAGCGGCTCCAGACGGCAGACGCGCCTGGCGAGTCCGGCCGTTTCAGCGGCCAGGGCCACGTCATCCACATCCTTGTAGGCCTGGGGCGCCTCCTCGGCGATGCTGCGCATCGACTGGCTCCGGATGAGGATCGACTTCAGTTCCAGCCGCTTGACCACGTCCTTTCCCTGCCAGGTGTGCAGGGCCTGGTGGCGGCTCATGCGGCGCCCCGCGCCGTGGCAGGCCGAGGCCCAGGCGCGGCCGCCCATCCCCGCCAGCACGTGGGAGGCGGTGCCCATGCTGCCGCCCACCAGGACGGGCTGGCCTGCGGCCCGCAGGGAGGCCGGAAGGTCGGGGTGGCCCGGCGGAAGCGCGCGCGTGGCGCCTTTCCGGTGCACGTACAGCGTCCGCTCCGCCCCGTCCACCGCGTGCCGCTCGCGCTTGCAGAGGTTGTGGCACACGTCGTAGAGCAGGGGCATGGCGTCCTGCCCCGTCACCGGCTTCAGCGTCTCGCGCACCAGGTGAGTCAGGATCTGCCGGTTGGCCAGCGCGCAGTTGGCCGCCGCGTTCATCGCGCCCCAGTACGCCCTGCCTTCGGCCGACTTCAGGGGCGCGCAGGCCAGTTCCCGCTCCGCCAGCACGATGCCGTGCTTCGCCGCCGCGGCCAGCATGACGCGGGCGTAGTCGGTGGCCACCTGGTGGCCAAGGCCCCGCGAGCCGCAGTGCAGGCTGATCACCACGTCGTCCCGCTTCAGCCCGTAGGTGGCCGCCGCGCCGGCATCGAACACCTCCGTCACGCGCTGGATTTCCAGGTAGTGGTTGCCGGAGCCGAGTGTTCCCATTTCCTCTTCCTGCCGCCGGCGGGACTGCTCCGAGACCCGGCCCGGCTCGGCCTCCTCCAGCACCCCGCCGTCCTCCAGCCGCTCCAGGTCCGCGGCGCTTCCGAACCCGCGCCCGACGGCCCAGCCCGCCCCGCCCTGAAGCATGGCGTCCATGTCGCCTTTCTTCATTTTCACCCGGCCGGTGCTGCCGACGCCGGCCGGGATGGCGCGGAAGAACGCCTCGGCCGCCGCGTGCGCCAGGGGCTGGAAGTCGGCGTAGGCAATTCCGGTGTGGAGGGTGCGCACGCCGCAGGCGATGTCGAACCCGACCCCGCCGGCCGAAACGACGCCGTCGCCCGGCTCGAAGGCCGCCACGCCGCCGATGGGGAAGCCGTAGCCCCAATGCGCGTCGGGCATGGCGTAGGCCGCCTCCACGATGCCCGGCAGCGAGGCCACGCCGGCCAGCTGCTCGGCCACCTTGTCGTCCATCTCCGCCAGAAGGCCTTCGCTGCCGTAGATCAGGCCCGGCACGCGCATGCGGCCGGAGGCGGGAAGGCGCCATTCCACGGCGGACAGGCGCTCGAATTTCTCAAGGTTCATGGCCGGGGTTCCTTAGGTTCAACGGTTCAACGGTTCTGGGGCAACGGTTCTGAGGATAGGACCTATAGGACCTATAGGACCTATATCCCGAACCCTGCCCCCCGAACCCTGAACCCCGAACCCCGAACCCTTGGGGGGAGCAGCTGGGCATCGCCTTGCGGTTCCATCAGGCACCTGCGCTGGGTTGGAGGAGTCGGACCAGGAGCAGTCCCCCCAGGAACGCTCCGCCAGAGACGGCCAGGGTTCCCGCCAGGTAGAGGGTCGCGTACAAGGGGTCGCCCGCGCGAAGCATATGGGCGCTTTCGTGCATCAGGGAGGAGAGGGTGGTGAAGCCGCCGCAGAAGCCGGTGGCCAGGAGGAGTCGGGCCTCGGGGCTGACGGTCTCGCCGTGGGTGGCCGCCTCGGCCAGCAGGCCGATGATGAAGCAGCCGAGGATGTTGGATGCCAGGGTGCCGGCGGGCCAGTCGACGGACAGGCGCTGGGCGGCGAGGCTCAATCCGTAGCGGGCCAGGGAGCCGGTCATTCCGCCGGCGCCGACCAGCAGGCAGGCTGTAAGAGGGTGGGGCATGGTTACCTCGTGTGTGTTGTGATCACCGTATAGCGCCCCGAGAAACGCGTCAATACCCGTTTTGACCACCCATGTTTACCGCGGCGCCACCACCAATGCGGGGATCCGGTAATTCGAGGCAATGCGGGTGTTGGCGTCCTTGAGGGTGTCCGTGTCGAGGGCCAGGTCCACCTCGTGGCTCAGGAGGCGGATGCGGCTGAGGGCGCCGTCGCGTTCGCGGATGCGCAGGATATCGGCCAGGCTCTGGACCGGTTCGCCGTTGACGGCGGCGATGATCTCGTCGCGGAAATCCTGGTAGCCCACGTTGATGGAGTCGGGCAGCACGGTGGTGAGGATGGGGAAGCGTTCCCCGTTGAGGGCTTCGTCCTCGCCCCGGGTCAGGTAGATATGCACGAGGCGCGGGTTGGCCCGGGCAATCCATTCGTAGCCGGTGGCGCGGAGGTAGTCGCCTGACAGGTCGCGCATGACCAGGCCGCCTTCCACCAGATAAGGAGCGCGGCCGAGGTCCCGTTCCGGGGCGCGGCGGAGGAGCGAGTCCCGCGCGGTGAGCCGCACGACGCCCTGCGTTTCGACGCCGTTGCGGGAGAAGGTCACCGTGACGGAGTCGCCTGGCCGGCAGGAGGTGACGAGCGCCGGGAAGGGGATGCGGCCGAGGGCGGGATCGTCGTAGAACCCCTGCTGGTCGATGGGGTAGCCGCTCCAGGAGAGCAGGACGTCGCCGGACTGGAACACGGCGGCGGCGTCGGTGCCGCGGGTGGTGGAGATGATCTGGACGCCGCGGTCGCCCTCGGGCGCCATGAGGTAGCGGCGCTTGGTGGGGCAGGGCAGGGGTTTCCAGGAGAGGCCGGCGACGGGCAGGCCCTGGTAGACGGGCTTGGACGCCTCCTCGATGAAGCGCTTGAGCGACCGGCCGGGGTAGAGCATGCCGAGTTTGCTGGAGCGGTCGTAGGAGACCGAAAGGCCCGCGAGGCGGCCGTCCTGCAGGATCGGGAGGCCCTGGCCGTTCAGGGGGATGTCGGCCAGGAACTGCAGGGCCAGCAGGGCCGTGGCGCCCTCCGACGGGGCTTCCATGGAGGCGCGCAGGATGGAGACGGCGCCTTCCTGGATGATGCCGCCGTCCTCGAACTGGATGAAGGTTCCCTTGGAGCCCGGGAAGGGCAGGGTCGCCAGTTCCAGCGGGATGGGGCGCTCGGGCAGGCTCGCGCCGGCGACGTCCAGCAGGGCCAGGTTCATGTCGCGGTCGGCGCGGGCGAGGACGGCGGGGTAGAACCGGGCGCTGCCGGCGGGGCAGATTTCCACCAGCGTCGCGTCGCGCACCAGCATTTCCGTGGTGACCAGGCGGTTGGAGCCGACGGCGACGGCATAGCCGGTGCGCCGTTCCGTGTTGCTCTTTTTCCAGGGCTGTGCGGCGTCGAAGCGCTGGGCCGTGACGCGCAGGGAGTAGAGCGAGCGGCGCAGGGGCGAGACGGCGGCGGGCGCCGGGTCGGCGGCGCGAAGGGGGGCGGCGGCCAGGAGGCCGAGGAGGAGCAGGGGGAGCAGGTATTTCATCATGGTTCGGTTCCCGTATAGGCGGCGGCGGTGACGCCGTAGGAGGCAAGCAGGTCGGGTTCGGTGCGGGCGGCTTCGGCGGCGTCGAGCACAAGCTCGTCCTTGCGGTCCCGGAAACGGAACACGTGGAATCCGTTGACCGGCTCCTTCAGGGCGGCGGCGAAGTCGGCGAGGTTGCGGATGGACTTGCCGTTGACGTCGGCCACGACCCCGTAGAGGAATGAATCCGCATAGGCGTTGATGGGGTGGGGCAGGCGGCGCAGGAGGATGACGCGTTCGTCCTGTTCGCGGATGAGGGCGTCGGCCCGGCCGTAGGTCCAGTCGTAGAGAAGGTGCTGCGTGTCGGCCTTGCCGAACTGCTTGGAGAGGCCGTTGAGGAGCTCCCGGGTGAGCGGGGCGAAGACGAGTCCGCCCGCGATGGCGTAGCGGGGGCGGATGTCGTAGTTCTGGCGGAAGAGGAAGGCGGGTGACGGCGGCTTGAGGGGGAACGCGATATCCTGGAGCGAGCCGTCCCGCCAGACGTCGAAGCGGAGCAGCTCGCCGGCCTGCTTGCGCTCCAGCAGTTCCACGTATTCCATGGCCACGCCCTTGATGCGGATGGAGCCGTCGTCGGCGATGGGGACGCCGTCGATCGAGAGCAGCACGTCGCCGGGAAGCAGGTGGCCGGAGGCGCTGCCCAGGGGGTCCACGCGGGAGACGGTGACGCCGGACTTCCCGGGGGGGAGGCGGAGCTGGCGGCGCAGGGCCGGGTTCCGGGTTTCCAGGTGGTCGACGCCGAGGTCGGGGTACCCGTCGTAGCGGCCGTCCGCGATGTCGTCGAGGAAATGGCGGATCACGGAGACGGGGATGGCGTAGCCGATGTTCTGCGACTGCGAGATGCCCTGGAAGGCGACGCCCGCGATCTGCCCGTTGTACAGGACGGGGCCGCCGCTGTTGCCGGGGTTGATGGCGGCGTCGACCTGGAGCACGAGGTGGCCGTCCACGTCCGTGTGGGCGTAGATGCTGTAGTCGATGCGCGAGACGACGCCGCGGGTCAGGGAGAGCCGGTTGCCGCCCATGGGGTAGCCGACCACGACGACCTGGTCGTCGAGCCGGGGCAGGGTGGTGCCGAGCTTCAGCGGCTCGGCCTCGGTCCAGAAGCCGGGGTCTTCCACCTCCAGGACGGCGAGATCGCAGTCATGGCCGGCGAAGGCGACCCGGGCGGGGCGGGGGCGGGGGTCGCCCTCGCGCTCGACCTCGATGAAGCGGGCGTCGGAGACGACGTGGGCGTTGGTCAGGATCCAGCGTTTGCGGCCCGTCTGGATGATGAAGCCGGAGCCTCCGGATTTGGAGAAGCCGGTGTCCTGCCAGGGGAGGCCGAAATCCGGACGCTGTCCGGTGACGCTGATCTTGACGACAGACTGGCCGTAATCGGCCGCCTGCACGCAGGCGGTGAGCGCCGCCAGCAGGGCGCCCAGGGCAACAATTCGGAATGACACGTTATGCTATCTCCGGTCTTAGAACAGCAGGTTGAGGACGGCCGCGAATTCGACATCGTCGAAAGCGAAATCGCCCAACTTCCCCCATTCCTCGTAATCATAAATGGCCAAGCCGGCCAGGGAGATCCTCTTAGTCACCGGGAATTCGAGCCCGGTCAGGACGTTCCAGTAAAGGTCGGTCCAGTCGTCGTCGCCTTCCTTGGCGGACATGAAGGTCTGGGAGATCCCCATGCCGACCAGGAAGTACTTGTCCTTGAACACCAGGTTCAGGAACGGGGTGAGGGCGTAGTCGAGCTCGGTGTCACCCTTCCCGGCGTCCGGGGTGTAGAGCGAACCGAGCTGCCAGCGGCCCTTGTCGTCGCCGACCGCATAGGAGAGGCCGTAGCCGAAGTCGTCCTTGGCGAACGGGCGGTCGTCGAAATGGCGGTGATTGTCGAATTGCCGGACGTGACCGCTCAGGGCCTGGTGGATGGCTCCGTCGGAGGAGGCTGCCAGGAGGCAGCCGGCCAGGAGGAACACGGCGAGGCGGGCGTTTCGGAGCAGGCTTTGCATGGGCGATCCTTTCTGAGCTGGAACAGGACAAATGCTCATTTTAGTATTTTCTCATGCAGGCAAGCGGGGATCAAGTCAAAATCAGCCAAAAAGGCTTGTCCCCTCCATTTTTTTTGGATATCTTCCGACCAGAACGCATTCGAATGCAATGTCCAGAGGAATTTATGGCCCGCGAACTCGGTTTTGCCTTGATTAATCCTTATACGATCGCCAAGTCCCGGACGGGCGGGGTGATCGGGCGGCTGATCAGCCGCACCGGCCTGTCGCTCGCTTCGGCCCGGATGTTCGGTCCCAGCCAGGAGCTTGTGGACCGCTATGCGGAATCGCTTGAAGCCACGCCGCACAACGAGGCGGAGATCGGGCGGATCCTGGCCCAGTATGTGCGGCGGAATTACGGGCCGGATCCGGCGACGGGCCAGCGGCGGCGGGTGATCATGCTGCTGCTGGAGGGGGAGAATGCGATCCTGAAGATCCGCGAGGCGACGGGGCACGTGCGCTCGAGCTGGCTGAGCGGGGAGACGATCCGCGACACCTACGGGGATTACATCCTCGACGAGAGCGGCAAGGTCAAGTATTTCGAGCCGGCGGTCCTTGTGGCGCCCAACGAGCAGCGGGCGGCGGAAGTGACCCGGCTGTGGGCCGAGTATTCCGAGCGGGACGGCGGGATCATCGACACGGCGGTGGACGTGCCGGCCACGGAGGGGGTGCAGAGCACCCTCGTCATGATCAAGCCGGAGAATTTCCGGATGGCGACGGCGCGGCCGGGCCACATCATCGACCTGCTCTCGCGGTCCGGGCTGCGGATCATCGGCATGCGCAAGTTCTCGATGACCGTGGCGCAGGCGGAGGAGTTCTACGGGCCGGTGCTGCCGGTGCTGCAGGAGAAGTTCAAGTCGATCGTGGGGGGGAAGGCGGGCGACGTGCTGGAGAAGGGGCTGGGCATGCCGGTGCCGGAGGACCTGAAGAGCCTGGTCGGCGAGCACCTGGGGCCGGTCATGGGGCGGCGCCAGTTCGAGTCGATCGTGGAGTTCATGACGGGGTTCAGGCCCAGCGAGGTGGCCGAGGCCGACAAGCAGAAGGCGGGCTCCCAGAGCTGCCTGGCCCTGATCTACAAGGGCATGAGCGCGGTGGAGAAGATCCGGTACCTGCTGGGGTCGACGGACCCGGCGAAGGCCGAGCCGGGCTCCGTGCGGCGCGAGTACGGGAGCGATATCATGGTCAACGCGGCGCATGCCTCCGATTCCCCGGAGAACGCGATCCGCGAAATCGGGATTGTCAACGTGGCGCAGGATACGATCAAGGAATGGGTGCAGAAGTACTATGGAAATTAATGCTCGAGTTGCAGCGATCGCCCCGTCGGTCACCCTGGCGGTGGATGCCAAGGCCAAGGCCCTCCAGGCGGCCGGCCAGAAGGTTTGCGGGTTCGGAGCCGGCGAGCCGGACTTTGACACGCCGGATCACATCAAGGACGCGTGCCTGAAGGCGCTGAAGGACGGCAAGACGAAGTATGCGCCCAACGCCGGCCTTCCCGATTTGCTGGCGGCCATCGCGGACAAGCTGAAGACGGAAAACGGGATCGCCTACGGGACCGACCAGATCCTGGTCAGCAACGGGGCCAAGCATTCGCTGTACAACATCTTCATGACCCTTCTGAGCGACGGGGACGAGGTGCTGCTGCCGACCCCGTACTGGGTCAGCTATCTCGAGATGATCCGCATGGCCGGCGGTGTCCCTGTTTTAGTGACTGCCGACGAGAGCCGGGGCCTGAAAGTCTCGCCGGAGCAGCTCGAGGCGGCGGTGACGCGGAAGACCCGCGTGCTGGTGCTGAACAGCCCGTCCAACCCGACCGGCGCGGTCTACACCGAGGCCGAGTTGCGCGCGCTGGCCGCGGTGGCCGTGAAGCACAAGCTCACGATCATTTCGGACGAGATCTACGAGCGCATGTGCTACGACGGGGTCCGCCCCTTCAGCGTGGCCTCGATCGGCCCGGAGGTGCATGCCCTGACCGTCACGGTCAACGGCTTCAGCAAGCCGTATGCCATGACCGGCTGGCGGCTCGGCTACGCGGCGGGCCCCAAGGCCGTGATCCAGGCCGCCGCGGCCCTGCAGAGCCACAGCACGTCCGCCCCCAACACGTTCGCCATGTACGGCGCCGTGGCGGCCTTGCGCGGACCCCAGGATTGCGTGGCCCGCATGGTCAAGGCCTTCGACGAGCGGCGCCACTACCTGCATGGCCGGCTGACGGCGATGGCCGGGGTTACCTGCGTCAAGCCGTCGGGCGCCTTCTACGTGTTCCCCAACATCCGGTCCTTCGGGCTGGATTCCCTGAGCTTTGCGGCCCGCCTGCTGGAAGCGGAGAAGGTCGCCGTGGTGCCGGGCGCGGCGTTCGGGGCAGATGCGAACATCCGCCTGTCCTATGCCTGTTCGATGGACAATATCCGGGAGGGCATGGACCGGCTGGACCGGTTTCTCAAAACGTTGTAGGAATGGGCGAGGCGGGACTCGAACCCGCAAACCTTGCGGCACAAGATCCTAAGTCTTGCGTGTCTGCCAATTTCACCACTCGCCCGCGCGTGCAAAATCTGAGAATAACAGGAAGGACCGAATCGTGCCATACAAAGTATTTAATTCCGATGAGGTTGCCGCCTACCTTCATGTGCCGCGGGAGGCGCTTGACCGCCTGGTGAAGAACAAGGAGATTCCCTTCCAGGTCCAGGGGGGCCGGGTGGTCTTCACCCGCTACGACATCGACGCCTGGGCCTCCCAGCGTATCCTGCGCCTGTCCGGCGACAATCTGGACCGGTACCACAAGGAATCCACCCAGGCGCGGCGGGAAGACGGGGCGGACGTCATGATGCCGGAGCTGGTCATGGCCGCGTGGGTCGAGCCGGCCCTCAAGTCGCGCACCTCGGGCTCCGTGCTGCGGGACATGGTCAAGGTGGCGGAGCGCTCCGAGAAGCTCTGCGACGCCGCGCAGCTGAAGACGCTGCTGGAGGAGCGCGAGGCGCTTTGCTCCACGGCGGTGCCGGGCGGGCTGGCCCTGCTGCATCCCCGGCAGCACACCCCGTTCATGTTCACGGACTCTTTCATCGCGGTGGGGCGGACCCTGTCCGGGGTTCCGTACGGCTCGCCGGACGGGGGGCTGACGGATCTCTTTTTCCTGATCGGCTGCGGCGACGACCGCGCCCACCTCCATATCCTGGCGCGCCTCTGCGCCATGTGCCAGAAGACGGACATGCTGGAGGCGCTCCGGTCGGCCGGATCGGCGGAGGAGATGGCCGCGGTCATCATCCAGGCGGAGCGGGATCTATTGAAACTGACTTAACGGTACGGCAAGAACGAGACAGCAGGGGGATGCAGGATGAACGGGAAATCGGGTTCGGAAGGGATTGATTTCGGTCGCCTTGGCAGCGCGGCCCGCGGATTCGCCAAGACGCCCCGGGCGCTGCCCGGATGGGTGCCGACGATTGCGATCACGCCGGTGGCGGACGGCCGCACCGGGGCTTACGAGGAAAACGTCGCCGGGACCTGGCGCATGGTCGAGAAGGTGCGCAACCTGATCGTGGAGAAGGTCCGCCTGCCGGACGGCACGCCCGTGCGCGTGGTGGCGGCTCCCGAGATCGTCTACGGGCCCCGCACGGCGGCCCTGGCGCAGGCGGCCTATGTCCGCGAGGGCGTGAGCGCCAACATCTGGGTCAGCCGGTCGTGGGCCTATAGCGACGAGCTGATGGGCGCCGTGATGGGCATCGGCTCCTCCGAGTGGCAGCAGGCGGCCTACGGGCTCAACCAGACCGACCGCCCGGGCGCGGTGTGGCTGAAGGCCTTCACCGCCGCGATGGACGAGAAGAAGCGGCCGATCTTCTGCATCTACAACCCCGATCTCGAGGACGAGAAGGGGCCCCTGTCGCCCTACGTCGAGGAGCACCTGCTCCGCTTCGCCCGGGCCGCCGCGGCCGTGGCCGAGATGCGCGGCAAGAACTACCTCTCCGTCGGCTCCGTCTCCATGGGCATCATCGGCTCCGACGTGCGCCGCAACCTCATGCTCCAGTACATGGGCATGGGCACCGTTTCCTACGACATGGTGGGCGTCCGCGGGCGCATGGAGCGGGGGCTCTACGACCACGAGGAGCTGGAGCGGGCGTTCCGGTTCATGAAGGCGCGCTTCGCCTTCTCCTTCGGCAAGGGCAAGCGGCCGCTGTCCAATGACGACCTGCTCCGCGATTCGATCAAGATGGGGCTGATCGTGCGCGACCTGATGGTCGGCAATGAGCGGCTGGCCGATCCCGTTGTGGGCCGCGCCCAGGGCTTCAAGGCCGATGTGGAATACGCCCAGGGGTCCAACGCCATCGCGGCGGGCACGCAGGGGCAGCGGCAGTGGACCGACCTGTATCCGAATTACGACCTGTGCGAGTCCATGCTGTGCAGCTCCTTCGACTGGGACGGGTTCCGCAGCCCGTACGTGGTGGCGACCGAGAACGACAGCAAGAACGCGATCGGCATGCTGGCCGCGTTCCTGCTGACGGGCTCCGCCCAGCTGTTCGCCGACATCCGGACGAACTGGACCCCGGCCAGCATCAAGAAGGCCACGGGCAAGGATGTCAGCAAGATCTGCCCCGGCGGCCTCATCGACAAGCGCAACTCGGGCGCCGGCGCGCTGGATTACGCGCTGGACCTGTTCAAGCTCGTGCCCGGCGGCAAGGGCAAGTCGATCCAGGAGGTGATGGCGGCGATCAAGGCGGACCCCAGGCTGCAGAAGAAGATGATGGAGGCGGCCATCGGGAACACCACCTACATGGCGGCCAACCTGCAGTACTTCCCGGGCGACGGCCTGTCCAGCCACTACCGCACCCCCGGCGGCATCCCGATGACCGCCTACCGGTACAATTGCGTGGGCGACCGCTTCACCTGTTCCGTGGTCGAAGGGGAGACGGTGGAGTTGCCGGGCGCCGTGGCCGACCATATCAGCCGCGTCACCGACTCGACCTGGCCGGAATCCTACTGGAAACCGGACGGGATGTCCTCGTTCGAGTATATGTCCCGCATCGGGCCGAATCACGACGCCAATTCGTTCGGCCGGATCGGGGCGGACCTGATCACCCTCAACGCCATGCTCCGCATTCCGGTTGACCTGCATAACGTGGACGCGAAGTCCGTGTTCAGGCCCACTTTGTGGGATCGGTTCGGCGGGGATGACTTCAGGGCCTGCGAGTTCCTGGGCCCGGTCTACAGCTGAGCAAAAAAAGAGGCCGACTGCCCTTTGGGGGTGGGTGGGCGGGGTAAGGGCAGCCGGCCAAGAATCTATTAAATTGTGCGAAATTCAATAATCTCAAATTGCCTAAGATCTGTCAACAAACGATTATTTTATTTCTAAATGCCACCAAAAGCGGATAGTCCGCCGTCAACGGAGAGTGTGGCGCCGTTGACGAAACCGGCGGCGTCCGAGAGAAGCCAGAGGGCCGGGCCGGTCAGGTCGGAGGGTTCGCCGAATCGTCCGGCTGGTGTATGAGAGACGATTCTGCGGCCTCGTTCCGTGAGTTGGCCGGTGGCTTCCTCGGTCAGCAGGAAGCGGTTCTGCTCGGTCAGGAAAAACCCTGGCACCAGGGCGTTGACGCGCAGGCGCGGCGAATAGGTTTGCGCGAGGTGGACGGCGAGCCACTGGGTGAAGTTGGTTACGGCCGCCTTGCCGGCCGAGTAGGCGACGCTGCGGGTGAGCGGGTGGAGGGCGCCGTAGGAGGAGAGGTTGAGGATGGCGCCCGACTGCCGGTCCGCCATGATCTTTCCGAACACCTGGCAGGGAAGGAATGTACCCAGCCAGTTCAGGTCGAAGACCTGGCGGACGGCCTCTTCCGGCAGATCGAAAAACGACCGGTCCGGGGCGGTGGTGGCTTCCTTGCGTGCGCCGCCGGCCGCATTGACCAGGAAATCGAGCCGGCCGTGGCGGGCCAGTAACCGGGCCGCCAGGGCCTCCAGGGCCGCCCGGTCAAGAACATCGGCCTGGGCTGCCTCGGCCTTGCCTCCGGCGTCCCTGATGGCCTTCGCGGCGGCTTCCGCGGCCTCGGGGCGGCTCCGGCCCACGATCCACACGGTGGCTCCGGCTTCGCCCAGGGCGCGGGCGATGGCGCCGCCCAGGACTCCGCTGCCGCCGGTGACAACCGCAACCCGGCCCGAGAAGTCGACCGGATTCGGAATCATCGCCTGGCCTCCTGCCTCAACCGGCGGATCCGCTCCACATGCTCGATCGGCAGGCGGTGGCGGGTGTACCAGTTCATGGCAAGCGCCTCCAGTTGGTCCCAATCGGAATCCGTCAGGGGGGGATCATAGGCCCAGGCCTCTTCATCCGAGCGCTTCCATTGCCAGCGCAATCCTTTTCCATGGAATGAAACGCGGACTTCGCGTTTGACTCCATCTTCAAGTTTTTCCGTCCAGCATAGAGGTCTTCGCATGTCAGCTCCCGATTCGGCTCACTATATGTGAACCGGGCGGGAAAGACAAGGCGGGGCTATGGATTAGTTAGCTGGATGATGCGGTAGAATCGGCTGCCCGGCAAACCGTTCGTATCCGCCGCCCTGATGACCCCGTTGGATCCTGGGATGCCGGCGCATCCGGGAAGGGGGGACCAGGCGGGGGGAATGAGTGTATCCGTGTATTCCACCCGATACTGGCAGTTATCCGCGCCTTGCCAGCCCAGGCGGAAGACCTTTCCGCAAAGGGGATCGCTTCCCATTCCCGTCGAGGTGATGAGCAGGTCGGCGGCCGGGGTGATGCTTGCCTGCAGCCCCTCCGGTTGGAGGAGGGTGTAATTCCCGATGTCGGCCCCTGCCAGCGTCAGCGTGGCGGTGACCGGAATGCCTTCGCCCGGTCCGGCTGACGCGAACACGCCGGTCAGCGAGTCCAGCGCGACATCGTCGCCTGCCAGGATGCCGACCAGCACGGCGCCGGTGATCGTGGCGTCCGTTGTCCCGTCATAAAGCTTGTTTGCGGCTGTCGCGCCCGTAACCGTGAGTTCCTTCGGCGTGATCGTGCCCGTCAGGGCCGGCTGGCTCAGGGAGTAGTTGCCGGCGTCCGTTCCGGACAGCGAGAAGGCGGGGGTAACCGGTATATCCTGGCCGGCGGCAGCCTGGGCGAAGACGCCGATCGCGCTGTTCAGCGTCAGCACGTCGCCATCGATTCCGTTGACCAAGTCTCCGCCGATAATGGTGGCGCCCGTGTCGCCGTTGTACACCTTGGTCGAAACGGAGGCACCGGAGACCGTGGCGGGCCGGGTCAGG
>JBIIYJ010000082.1:0-18123 GCA_044346855.1 Kiritimatiellia bacterium | reverse complement strand
GCTGTCGTCGGCCAAGGCCGAACCCGCGGTCAGGGCCCCCTCCACCACCGCGTCGAACTGCTGCTTGAACGCCGCCGGCGCCTCGACCCGGGCAGGCGCCGCTGCCCCGCCCGCCGGTTCCTGGGCCGGCCCGGCCGGAGCCGCCCCTGCTTCGGGCGCCATCATGCTGGCCTTGCCCTGGATCTGGAGCGAACTGTCGATCTTGAACGCGCCGTTCACCACCACCCGCTCGCCCTCCTGCAAGCCGCTCTTCACCACATAGAAGGCGCCCGCGCGGGGCCCCAGCTCCACCTCGCGTCCCTCGTAAAGCCCCTCCCGCGCCGGATCCGACACGTAGACCACGGCGCGCTTGCCCGTGAGGAGCGGGGCGGTCTCGGGAATGACCAGGGGCAGGCTGTTCGGCTCCGCCCCGCCCGCATAGCCAAGCGACTCGGCCTTCTCCACCGGCATGCCGCAGAGGTCGCAGGGCCCGGCCGCCTCCTTCACCACCTCGGGGTGCATGGGGCAGAGCCACTTGCCCGACAGGTCCGCCGCGGCCACCTTCCCCCCGGCCGTGACGGGCGAGCGCACGACCGCCCGCACGAACATCTCCGGCTTCAGGCGGCCGTCTGCGTTGGACACGTTGACGCGCACCTGGACCGTGCGGGTCAGGGGATTGAGCAGCGGGTCGATGAACGCAATGACCCCCTTGCTTGTCTCGCCCGGGAAAGCCTCCACCTGGAACTCGACCTCCTGGGCGTAGCGCAGCCAGGCCAGATCCGACTCATACGCCTCCAGCAACACCCAGACGCGGCTCAGGTCGGCCACCGTGAACAGGCGCATGCCCGTCTCCACGTACTGCCCTTCGCGCGCATCCTTCTCCACCACCACGCCGCCGATAGGCGCATAGAATGTGATGTGGTCGCGCACCCGGCCGCTGGACTCAATCTCCCGGATCTGCTCGGGCGTCAGCCCCCAGAGCCGCAGGCGCTCGCGAGTCGCCTCCAGCAGGGGCGACAGGGACCCCGCCCCGTCGGCCGCCTTCGCCGCCTGCAGCAGTTCCTGCTGGGCGGAGATCATCTCGGGGCTGTACATATCGGCCAAGTGGTCGCCGGCCTTCACGGTCATGCCCGCATAGTCGGCATACAGCCGGTCAATCCGGCCCGGCACGCGCGGGGCGATGTAGGCCACCCGCGTCTCGTCGAACCGGACCTTGCCCACCAGCCGCGTCTCCACCGTCACGGCGCGCCGCTCGACGGGGGCCGCGGCCACTTCCGCCAGCGAGCGGGCCGCCGGGGAGAGCATGAGGGAACGGGGGCCTTCCGTGCCCGCCGGCTGGCCGCCGTTCCCGGCGGGAATCAGGTCCATGCCGCAGAGCGGGCAGCGCCCGGCCTTGGGCTGCCGGATCTGGGGATGCATCGAGCAGGTCCAGTCAAAGGCGGCCGGCGCCGGCTCCGCGGCGCCGGGCGCAGCGGTCCGGCCTTCCGCCTCGTGCCGGCCCTCGCAGCCGCGGCCGGCCCAGAACCCGATCACCACCAGTGCGGCCAGGCCGGCTGCTGTTCCGATATTTGCTATTCTGCTCATGTCGCTCCTCGTTCGTTCCGGAGCCCGTCGAGCCTAATCGAACAGCGTCGTCGAGAGATAGCGCTCGCCCGAATCCGGGAGGATGACGACGATGGTCTTACCCTCGAACTCCGGGAGGGCCGCCAGCCGCGCGGCCCCGGCGACCGCCGCCCCGCAGGAGATGCCGGACAGGATCCCCTCCTCCACCGTCAGCCGCCGGGCGAACTCCATCGCCTCCTCGTTGCCGATCCGCTCGATCCGGTCCACCAGCGCCAGGTCGAGCACGTCCGGAATGAAGCCCGCCCCGATCCCCTGGATCATGTGAGGCCCGGGCTTCAGCTCCTGGCCCGCCCGCCGCTGGGTCAGCACCGGACTCTTCTCCGGCTCCACCGCGACCGTCAGGATCGCCTTCCCCATCGTCCGCTTGATGTACCGCGAAATGCCCGTGATCGTCCCCCCCGTCCCCACCCCGGCGACCAGCACGTCGATCTTGCCGTCCGTGTCGTTCCAGATCTCCGGACCCGTCGTCTTCTCGTGGATGGCGGGATTGGCGGGATTCTTGAACTGCTGCGGCATGTAATACCGGCCGGGATCCCGGGCGACCAGTTCCTCCGCCCGGGCGATGGCCCCGGGCATGCCCTTCTCCCCCGCCGTCAGCACAACCTGCGCGCCCAGCGCCTTGAGGATCTTCCGCCGCTCCACGCTCATCGTCTCAGGCATCGTCAGGGTGACCTTGTACCCCCGCGCCGCCCCGACGAACGCCAGCGCGATGCCGGTGTTGCCGCTCGTCGGCTCGACGAGCTCCATGCCCGGCTTCAGCGCGCCGCGCGCCTCGGCGTCCCAGACCATGTTGGCCCCGATCCGGCACTTGACCGAATAGGCGGGATTGCGCCCCTCCACCTTTCCCAGCACCAGGGCCTTGCTCCCCGCCACCTTGCGCAGCCGCACGAGCGGGGTCCGGCCGATGGACAACGAGTTGTCTTCAAAAAAGTTCATGGTTGTCACCTATCCTTTCTTCCTGATAGTAAGCCGCCAGTGCCCGTCCTTCAAGTCAGTGGTTTCCACCACTTCCTGGCCCTCGCCGCGGAAGCTCTCCGGCACGTTGCGGATCGGGTCGCCCTCGTCCAGCACCACGCTCAGCAGATCGCCGGCGGCCAGCGTCTCCAGCCGGAGCTTCGCCTTGACGAAGTTCATCGGGCACGCCACGCCGCGCAGATCCAGCTCCGCGGCCGCCCGGGCCGCCGGGGCCGGGGCGGCTTTCGCCGCCGCTTTCTCCGGCGGATGGAACTCCAGGCTGGCGTCGAGCGTGGCATACAGCAGTTCCACCCGCTCGCGCAGCCGGGCCACCGCCGCCTCCTGCCCGTCCAACGCGGCCTGCCAGCCCTGGGCGAAGCCGCGCCCCCGGGCCAGCAACGGCCGGAACTCCTCGCCCGCCAGGCCGGTGTCGATGAAAAGGCGCTCGAACTCGCGAAGCACGACGTCGGGCTCCCGCCCGTCCACGCCGCGCGTGATCAGCAGCGCCCGCGCGGCCGGCAGCAGGCTGCCGAAGCGGCCATCGCCCGTCCGGGCGGCCTCAAGGTCCTGCCGGATCACCTCGAACACCCCCGCCCCGCACTCTCCCGCCCCCCGGCCGGCCAGCGAAAAATCCTCCGCCGCCCCCAGGTCCCGGTAAATGTCCGGCCGCTCGCCGGGCCCGGGCAGGACCGCGTGCGGCGCCGCCAGCGCCTCGAAATAGGCCGCGCCCTTCCGGTCAAAATACGCCGTGAACACTTCCCCGGGCCGGCGATTCGCCTCGAAGTCGGCCCCCAGGTCCGCCATCAGGGGCGGCAGCGCGCGCGATGCGACGCGGGCAACCGGCGCGCCCATCCGGACGCCGCCGGCCCCGCACCGGCCCCCGAGGGTGAGGACGTACGACGGCACCAGCCGCTCGCCGGTCCGCTGGGCCGCGCCGAACAGGCCGATCGCGCCCACGGGCTGGTGGCCGCAGGAATTGGCGCAGCCGTTGATGTAGATCTCCATCGCGTCCAGCGTCTCCCGGGAAAGGCCTCGCGCTCCCAGCGCCCCCGCGCAGGACTGCGCCGCGGAGCGGGCCAGGCAGATCCCCAGCCGGCAGGTCGACGCCCCCGCGCAGGCCACGAACCGGTCCAGCGGAACCGGGGTCAGCACGTCGGTCTTCAGCCCGGCCAGCCCGTCCGCCAGCCCGGGCAGCCGCTCCGCCGGCACATGCCGGATGAGCAGGTTCTGCGAGCGCGTCGCGCGCAGCGCCCCCTCGACGGAATAGTCCTCCGCCAGGTCGCCGATCCGGGCCAGGTCATCGCCCGGAAGAAAGCCCAGGGGCAGGTGGAGCGGCACGGAGACGAGCCCCGGCTGCCTCTGCGGGACGACGCGGACGCCGTTGCGTATTTCAATTCCGGGGACAGCCTCGGGGCCCGAAGCCGCGCCGGCCGCCTCCGGCTCCCCGCGCCAGTCCGGCACCCCCTCGCGGGCAAGCTCCGCCATCAGCTCGCCGAACTGCGACTTCACGGCCTCCAGCCCCAGGCGCTCGAAGACGTAGCGGAGCCGGGCCCGGTGGCGGTTGTTGCGGTCGCCATGCCGGTCGAAGAGCCGCCGGACCGCCTCGGCGCAGCGGATGATCTCCGCCGCCGGAAGCCACTCGGCCAGCACGTCGGCGGCCCGGGAATGGGCGCCCAGCCCGCCGCCCGCCAGGACGCGGAAGCCGGCCTTCCCGCCGCGCGCCGCGGCGACGAACCCCAGGTCCGCCACCTGCGCGAGGGCGCAGTCCGCGGCGCACCCGCTGAAGGCGATCTTGTATTTGCGCGGGAGATTGTAGCTGCCCGTCAGCGGGATCAGGTATTCCGTGACGGACCGGGCGCAGGGCGTGACGTCGAAGCGCTCGGCCGGGCAGACGCCGGCGTACGGGCAGGCCGTGACGTTGCGGACCGTGTTCCCCCCGCCGCCCTTGCTCGTCAGCCCCGCCTCCAGAAGCCGGCGCATGACGGCGGGGGTGTCGCCGATGGCGACGTCGTGGAACTGCAAATCCTGCCGGGTGGTGACGTGCAGCCGTCCGTCCCCATATTGGGAACTTATGGCGGCCAGGGCCCGGGCCTGGTCCGGGGTCAGGGAGCCGCCCGGTATGCGGACGCGGACCATGTAGGCGCCGTCCCGGCGCTGCTCGTAGACGCCGCGGGGAACCCGCTTGGCCTTGAGCACGCCCGCGGGCAGCTCGCCGGCCAGGAACCGCGCCACCTCGCGCTCGTACGCGTCGATATCCTCCGCCAGCCCGGCGGGCAGGTTATACAGGCTTTCCGTCATGTCCGCTCCTCGATATCCACCGGCTCGGCCCGGCCGTCCCGCACGGTGAACCCGCGCAGAACCGGCCCTTCCGCAGAGGCCAGCGACGTGATAAGATACACCGTCTCCGCCGTAAACGCCAGCCGCAGGTCCTCGTCCGACATCCGGGCCGGCGAGGCCGGATGGCTGTGCCAGATCGCCAGCATCGCCTCGCCCGTGGCCCGCATCGCCCGCACGGCCCTGAACTGCTCCTCCGGCCGCATCGTGTAATGCTCCCCCGAGGCATCCGCGTTCGTGAGGGGGTGGAACGAGGTCACCCGCCCCGCCTGCCCCCCGCACAAGCCGCACGCCTCGAGGGGCGCCGCGGCCCGCGCCGCCAGCACCATCGCCTCGACAAGCCGGCTCTCGATCGTCAGCTTCATCTCAGCCCCCGCCGCTTTTCCGCAGCTCGCACACGGCCGCCGCCTCGTCCTTCAATTCGGTGATGGCCGGGGCCTCGCCGCACAGCGGGCACCGGGGATTGCGCTTCAGCGGCACCTTGCGGAAGCTCGTCTTCAGCGCGTTGTACACCAGCAGGCTGCCGGTGAGCAGGTCGCCCTGCCCCAGCAGGAACTTGATGGCTTCCGCCGCCTGCAGCGTGCCCATGACGCCCGCCAGCACGCCCAGCACGCCCGCCTGCGAGCACGAGGGGACCGCGCCCGCGGGGGGCGGCGCGCCGAACACGCAGCGGTAGCAGGCCGAAACGCCCGGCAACACGGTCATCGTCTGGCCGTCGAAGCGCAGGATGCCGGCATGGGAGTAGGGCTTGCCGGCGAAATGACAGGCATCCGCCACCAGGAACTTGGAGGGGAAGTTGTCGGTGCCGTCGATGACGAAATCATAGTCGCGCAGCACCCCCAGGGCGTTGGCCGCCGTCAGCCGCGCCTGGTGCGTCACCACCCGGACGTCGGGGTTCAGCCCCCGCATCCGGCCGGCCGCCGACTCCACCTTGGGCCGGCCGATGTCGGCCATCGAGTGGATGATCTGCCGCTGGAGGTTGGACAGGTCCACCGCGTCCCCGTCCATCAGCCCGATGGTCCCCACCCCGGCCGCGGCCAGGTAGAGCGCCGCGGGCGACCCGAGCCCGCCCGCGCCCACAAGCAGGACCCGCCCCGCCAGCAGCTTCTCCTGACCCTTCCCGCCCACCTCGGGCAGGATGATGTGACGGGAATACCGTTCGATCTGGTCCTCTCTCAAGCTCACCGCGCACCTCCCTTTTCCCCGGAGCCGCCGCCCATGAAATACAGGAACTCCACCCGGTCGCCGTCCTTCAGCAGGGTCGTCCCGAACAGGGTCCGCTCCAGGATCTCGCCGTTCAGCTCCACGGACACCATGTCGGGCATCTTCACCCGCTGATTTGCAAGCAGGCCCGTCACCGTCGTCACCTCCGTCACAACCGCCTCTATCCCGTTAATGATCAGCTTCATGCCGCGTGTCTCCTTCAGACTGCCTTTAGACTATGCTCCAAATCCGCCAGAATGTCATCCGCATGCTCGATTCCCACCGACAGGCGCACCAGGTCCTCCGTCACCCCCACCGTCTGCCGCTCCGAGGGCGAAAACTCCCGGCAGAAGGTGGAGGCCGGATGGATGACCAGCGACTTCGCGTCACCCAGGTTCGCCAGGTTCAGGGTCCGCTCAAGCCCGTTGATGAACCGGAAACAGTGCGCCTTGCTCGCCAGCCGCAGGGTCAGCAGCGCCCCGTACCGCCCCCCGAACTGCCGCTCCGCCACGGCGCGGTCCGGATGCCCCGCCAGGCCCGGATACCGGACCTCCGCCACGCCGGGCTGGCCGGCCAGCCACTCCGCCACCCGCTGCGCGTTGGCGCAGTGCCGCTCCATGCGCACCGCCAGCGACTCGATCCCGATGGACATCAGGAAGGCGTTGAACGGCGAAAGGCCGCAGCCCAGGTCGCGCACGATCTGGTTGCGCAGGAAGGCCAGGAACGCCTGGCCCCCGGCCCGCTTGCGCAGCTCCTGGAGATGGGCGTAGCGCGGCCCCGACCAGTCGCACCGCCCCGTGTCCACCACGATCCCGCCGATGGCGTTGCCGTGGCCGTTGATGAACTTGGAGGTGGAGTGGATCACCAGGTCCGCCCCGAGCGCGCCGGGCCGCAGCAGGACGGGCGTGGTGACGGTGTTGTCCACCGCCAGCGCCACGCCGGCCTCGCGCGCCACGGCGGAGATCGCCGCCAGGTCGGGCACGTCCAGCTTCGGGTTGCCGATCGTCTCCACGAAAACCAGCCGCGTCCGGTCGTTGATCGCGCGCCGGTAGGCCTCCGCGTCGGTCCCCTCGACGAAGCGGGTGACGATGCCCCAGCGCGCCAGGGTTTTCGCGAACAGGGAATAGGTTCCGCCGAACACGCTGCTGCTGGAGACGATCTCGTCCCCCGCCCCGGCGAGCCCCAGCACGGCCGCGCTGATGGCCGCCATGCCCGAGGCGCAGGCCAGCGAGCCGCGGCCGCCTTCCAGCGCCGTGATGCGCCGCTCGAACTGGGCGACGGTGGGGTTGGCGATCCGGCTGTAGACGTAGCCCGGCGCGCGGCCCGCGAACACCGCCTCCAGCTCCTCCGCCGTGTCATAGGCGAAGGAGGCGCTTTGCGCGATGGCGGGCGCCGTGGCGCCGGTGGCGGCGTCCGGCTCGTACGCGCCGTGCAACAGCAGGGTTTCCGGATGAAGGTCCATGGCGATACTCTCAGATGTTCCAGTTCCTGACATGCAGGCCGCACTCCTTGTGCCCCTCCTGCTCCCACCACCAGCGGCCCGACCGCGGATCGGCGCCGGGCTCGACGGGCCGCGTGCAGCAGGCGCAGCCGATCGAGGGATAGCCCTCGTCGAGCAGCCGGTTGTAGGGCAGCCGGTTCCGGCGCAGATAGTCGCGAACCTGCTCGGTCGTCCAGTCGGCCAGGGGGTTGATCTTCCAGATCCCGCCGTGGTTGACATCGCGCTCGACCTTCTCAAGGGAGCCGCGGGTCGCGGCTTCATCCCGGCGCTGGCCCGTCACCCAGGCCGCCAATCCGCCCAGCGCGCGGTTGAGCGGTTCCACCTTCCGGATCCGGCAGCAGGCCTGCCGCGCCTCGAGGCTGTTCTTGAAGGAAAAAGGACCCTGCTCGGTCTCGAGCGTCTCCACGGCTTCGTGTTTCGGGAAATACCATTCGATCTTCACGCCCAGCCGCGTCCGGATCTGCTCCGCGCATTCGTAGGCCGATTCCGGCAGGCGCCCGGTGTCGATGCTGAAAACCCGGACATCCGGCCGGATGGTGGCGGCCATGTGGATGAGAACGGCGTCCTGAAGGCTGGTGGCGACCGCGATGCGGGGATGAAAGCGCTCAAGCGCCCAACGCAGGACGTCACCCGCCGTCCCGTCGCCCGCATAGGGCGTCGTTTCACCGGCCGTGGCAGTCTTCATGACAAATCCTCCTCGTTAGATGGAATAGTTCGAATTCGAAGGCGCTTCCGCCGAGTCGCACAGGTCCTGGACCGTCACCTTCTTCAGTATCGACAGGAACTGGTCGTTCACATCACGCCAGCAGGCCGTGACGACCCGGTCGGTCCCGTCGGCCGACCCCCCTCCCTCGGGCTGGGCCAGCAAAGCATCGTCCGTCAAGGCAATGATATCGGCCAGATTGGCCAAGGACCCCTTGCGGGCCAGCTCATAACCGCCCTGTCGCCCGCGCCGGCTCTTGACCATGCCGCCCCGCTTCAGCAGCAGGAGAATCTGCTCGAGGTAGGGGGATGGAATGTGCCTCCGCCTGGAAATATCCGCCACCGTGGTCACCTCGCCGTTCTCCTGCCCGGCCAGGTCCATCAGCGTCCTCAGTGCATACTGCGTTTTTGAAGTTATTTTCATGCCGCTTTAATCATTATTATGTTGATCAAGTAAGTAATGTATTGCATAATGCTCGGCAAGTCAAGGGAGTTGCTGTAAATTTTTAACTTTAGCAGGAACGGATGATGAAGGAAGACAAGCCAAACGATCGGTCGGCCGCCGCGGTTTTTCCCGTGGCGCTGATGCCGGCAGGCCGGAAATGCCTGGTCGTCGGCGCGGGCAAAGCCGGCGCCCGCAAGGCGCTCTCCCTGCTCGAGGCCGGCGCGGTTGTGACCGTGATCGCCCCCGATGCGCAGGCCGACATCCGCACGCTGGCCGCCGAAGGGCGCCTGATCTGGGAAGCCCGCCCCTTTTCAGCCGACGACCCCGCCGGCGCCTTCATGGTCTTCGCCGCCACCGACCGGGCCGACGTCAACCAGCTCGTCCTCGACTCCTGCCGCCGGACTGGCGTCCTCTGCGGCATCGTCGATCACGGCTGGCGGCAAGGCGACTTCATCTCGCCCGCCGTCCTGAAGCGCGACGACGGCCTCACCGTGGCCGTCTCCACCGGCGGCCGCTCCTGCCGCCGCTCCCGCATGATCCGCGACAGCTTCAGCCGCCACATCCAGGCCGTCGAAGGCGCCCTCCCCACCGTCATCGGAACCAGCCACGCCTGCCTCTCCCTGGAAAAACGGGAACCCCTCGCCCTGGACGGGGTCAAGCTCGCCTCCGCCGCCGCCATGCTCCGGCAGATCTGGGGCGTGCATGAATTCGTCCTCCTCAACACCTGCAACCGGATCGAATGCCACGCGGTCATGTCGACCGAACCGGAAACGGAACTCCTCATCAAGCGCATCCTCGGGTTCGACCGGCTCGCGCCCGCCGAGTCCTTTGTCCTGCGCGGCTTCGACGCGTTCCACCACACCGCGCTCCTCCTTTCCGGCCTGCGCTCGCAGGCGGCCGGCGAAACCCACATCGTGGCCCAGGCCAAGGCCGCCTTCGGCGAGGCCGCCCGCGCGGGCTGGTCGGGCGGCATGATGGAGGAATGGTTCGCCTCCGCCCTCCATCTCTCGAAAGCCATCCGGGCCGCCGCCCCCTCCCCCGCCTCCGAATTGGAAGACCGCTGCCTGGATTACCTCCGGTCCGCTTCTCCCGACGCCCTGGAAAGCGGCCTCCTGGTCATCGGCTCCGGCGCGCTGGGAACACGCCTGGTGGAGTCGTTCCTCGCCCGCCATCCCGCCGCCCCAGTCACCTGGCTCTACCACAGCCGGAAACCGGAGCTCCCCCCCGGCGGCGAAAACCGGCTCGAAGTGCGCCCGCTGACCGATCTGCCCGCCCTGCTCCCCGCGACCCGGGCCATCGCCTGCGCCGCCTCGAGCCCGGAACCCCTCCTGGCCCGGCGCCACGCCCCGCTGTTCAATCCCGCCGGCCCCGTCGCTATCGTGGACCTCGGCGTGCCCCGCAACGTCGATCCAACCCTTCCGGAGGCCGCCCCGCAGCTCCGCCTCGCCGACCTGGACGATATCAAAAAAAGGGACAGCCTGGAGCCGGCCGCCGCCGCCGCGGAAGCGGGCTCGCGCCTCGTCCTCGAACACCGGGACCTGTATGAAAAACTGATGCGCGGCATCCGGCACCCGGGGGACTGACCATGGCAGCGGCCCCCCTCACAATCGGATCGCGCGACAGCCGCCTGGCCGTCATCCAGACGGAGCAGACCCTCGCGCGCCTCGGCCGCCTGCTGCCGCACACCGCCTTCGAGGCGGTCTACCTCTCCTCGCCCGGCGACCGCGACCGGACCCTCGACCTGCGGGAAAGCCCGCCCGACTTTTTCACGGCCGACCTGGACCGCGCCCTGCTCGACGGCCGCCTGGACGCCGCCCTCCACAGCGCGAAGGATGTTCCCGATCCCGTTCCCGAGGGGCTCGACTGGGTCTGGCTTCCCTGGCGCGAGGATCCGCGCGACGCGCTGGTGCTCGCGCCCGGTCGCGCGCTTGCCGACCTGCCAACCTCGCCCCGCCTCGGGATCAGCAGCGACCGCCGGGCCGCCTGGTGCCGGACCCGCTTCCCCGACTCGCAACCGCTCTCCATCCGCGGCAACATCGAGGACCGGCTGGCCCAGGTGGACGCCGGCCGCTACGATGGGGTCGTCATGGCCGCGGCGGCCCTGATCCGTCTTGGCCTGGAGGCCCGCATCGCCGAATGGATCCCCCGGGCCGAGTCCGCCGTGCCCGACGGGCAGGGCGCGCTGGCCCTCGTGTTCCGCGCGGGAGACCGGCGCTTCCTCCGGCTCCGCAGCCTTTTCGTCCGCCCGGTCGTCTTCGTCGGCGCCGGCTGCGGCAGCGCCGGCCTCTGCACGGTGGCCGGAGTCGAGGCGCTCCGCCACGCCACGGTCTGCCTGCCCGACGCCCTGATCGACCGCGACCTGCTGGGCCATCTGCCCCGGGAGGCGCTCGTCCTGGACGTTGGCAAGCGGGCCGGCGCCCATCGCCTGGCGCAGGACGACATCAATCGCCTTCTGGCCCTCCACGCCCGCCGGGGCGAACGGGTGGTCCGGCTGAAAGGCGGGGATCCGGGACTCTTCGGCCGGCTTGGAGAGGAGATCGACACGCTCGACGCCCTTCACCTTCCCTACCGCGTGATCCCGGGCGTCAGCAGCCTCCAGGCCGCCTCCACGGGAACGGGCCTGCTGCTGACGCGGCGGGGCGTTTCAAACGGGTTTACCGTTCTCACGCCCCGCCAGGCGGAGGACGGAGCCGCGCGCATCGACGCGGAGGCGCGCCGCGCGCTCCCCCTGGTCTTCTTCATGGGCGTGGGGCTGCTCCGGGACATCGCGGCGCAACTGCTGGCGGACGGCCTGCCGCCCGCGACGCCCGCGGCTGTGGTGTTCGATGCGGGCACGGCCGATGAAACCGTTGTCCGGGGCACGCTGGCGGAGCCGCCGGCCGTCCCGCCCGGGGAAAGCCGCGCCGGGCTCATCCTGGTCGGCGACTGCGCCGCCCGCCGCTTCCACCCCGAGTGGAGCGCCCTCGCCGGCCTGCGCGTGCTCCTCCCGTGCAGCGACGCCCTGCAGGCGAAGGCGGCGCGGGCGGTCCGCGACTTCGGCGGCGTCCCGCTGCCGCTGCCCCTGATCAGGACAGTCCTGGAACCCGCCTGCCTGCCGCGTCTCAAAACCGTCCGCGGCTTCGACTGGCTGGTCGTCACCTCGCCCTCCGCGGTCCGCCTGCTCCTGCAGGGGCTTGCCGCGGCCGGACTAGATCCGCGCTCGCTTCCCCGCCTCCTGGCGGCCGGCCCGGGGACGGCCGACGCCCTGGGGGCCGCGGGGCTCCTGGCCGACGCTGTCCCCAAAACAGATTTCGGGAGCGCCGGCGTGCTCCGCCTCGCGGAGGCGAGCCTGCCGGCGGGCGCCCGCGTCCTGCGGGTGCGCTCGCGGGAAGCAGGCCCCGCCCTCGCGGAAAAGCTGGGGGCCCTGAAGCTGGATGTGACCGACTGCGTGCTGTACGGCCACGAGGCGCTGACGCCCGCCCGGATCCCGCCGTACGACGCACTCTTCTTCGCCAGCGCCTCGGCCGTGGACGCCTTGGCCGCCCTGGAAAGCCCCGCCGCGTGGGCGGGAAAACCGATCGTCGCCATGGGCGGGCCCACGCTGGCCGCCCTGGAAAACCGCGGCCTCCGGACCGGGCTGACGCCCCCCGACCCCTCGGTGGAAGGCGCCCTCCTGGCGTTGGCCGCCCATGTCGTTCAAACCCGATGGGAGTCCCCATGACCGGCTATCCCGATGTTCGCCTGCGCCGCCTGCGGCAGACCCCGCCGCTGCGCCGCCTGTTCGACGCCCCGCTGCCGGGGCCGTCCAAGTTCATCTGGCCCGTCTTCGTCAAGGAAGGCCGCGGCGTCCGCGAGCCGATCGACGCCATGCCGGGCCAGTTCCGCCTGTCGCCGGACATGCTGCTGAAGGAATTGGAAAGGGTCGCGGCCGACGGCATCGGGGGCCTCCTGGTCTTCGGCCTGCCGCGGCCCGATGAAAAGGACCCGTCCGGCGCGGCCGCCGCGTTTCCCGGCGGCATCGTGCAGCAGGCCGTGCGCGAGGTGAAGCGGGCGTATCCGGACCTCGTGGTCGCCACCGACGTGTGCCTCTGCGCCTACACCGACCACGGCCACTGCGGCCCGCTGGACAGCCGGGGCCGGGTGGACAACGACGCCGCCCTGCACAGGCTGGCGCAGGTCGCGGTCTCCCACGCCGAGGCGGGGGCCGACCTGGTCGCCCCCAGCGCCATGATGGACGGACAGGTGGCCGCCCTCCGCAAGGCCCTGGACGGCGCGGGCCACGCGGACACGCTGCTCATGAGCTACTCCACCAAGTTCGCCTCGGGGCTGTACGGCCCGTTCCGGGAAGCGGAACAGTCGGCCCCGCAGCACGGCGACCGCAAGGGCTACCAGGCCTCCTTTGCCGACGGCCGCGCCGCGCTGCGCGAGTCGGCCCTGGACGAAGCCGAGGGGGCCGACATCCTCATGGTGAAGCCGGCCCTGTTCTACCTCGACATCGTGGCCAAGCTGCGCGAGCGGACCGACCTGCCGCTCGCCGTCTACAACGTGAGCGGCGAATACGCCATGGCCATCGCGGCGGCGGAGCGGGGCTGGGCCGACCTGAGAGCCGTGGTGCGGGAGTCGGTCATGGCCATGAGCCGCGCGGGGGCCGACCTGATCATTTCCTACTGGGCCGGCCGCTACCGGGAGATTTTCCATGACTGAGTCCTCCGCCTCCCTGTTCCAGCGCGCCGTGCGGGTCATCCCGGGCGGCGTCAACAGCCCGGTGCGCGCCTTCGGGTCCGTCGGGGGCGCCCCGGTCTACATGGAGCGCGGGGCCGGCTCGCGGCTGTTCACCGCGGACGGCCGGGAGCTGATCGACTTCTGCGGCTCATGGGGCCCGCTGATTCTCGGGCACGCGCACCCGGCGGTGGTCGAGGCGGTCTGCGAGGCCGCGCGGAACGGGACCAGTTTCGGCGCCAACACCCGGCGCGAGGTGGAGTTCGCCGAGCTGCTGGGCGCGCGGATCCCGTCCCTTGAGCGGGTCCGGCTGGTCAATTCGGGAACGGAGGCGGTCATGACGGCGCTCCGGCTGGCCCGCGGGGTGACCGGCCGCGCCGGCCTCCTGAAATTCGACGGCTGCTACCACGGCCACGCCGACAGCATGCTGATCGCGGCGGGCAGCGGGCTGCTGACCGGCGGCATCGCGGCCTGCCGCGGCATTCCGCCCGCCGTGGCCGCGGACGTGTGGGTGGCGCCCTACAACGACCTGGCCGCGGTCAAGGCGATCGTGCGCGAGCGAGGCGCGGGGCTGGCCGCGATCATCGTGGAGCCGGTGGCCGGCAACATGGGGCTGGTCAAGCCGGCGCCCGGCTTCCTGGAGGGGCTGCGGGCGGCCTGCAACCGGTGCGGCGCGCTGCTGATCCTGGACGAGGTCATCACGGGCTTCCGGTTCGGGCCGACGACCTACGGCGAACTGGCGGGGATCGTCCCCGACCTGACCTGCCTTGGCAAGATCATCGGCGGCGGGATGCCGCTGGGCGCGGTGGGCGGCAGGCGGGCGGTCATGGAAGCGCTTGCCCCCCTCGGGGAGGTGTACCAGGCCGGAACGCTGAGCGGCAACCCGGTTGCCGTGGCCGCAGGGCTGGCCACGCTGACGACGGTGATCGCGGAAAACCCCTACCCGCGCCTGGCCGCGCTGGGGAGGACCATCGCGGACGGGATAAACCGGATCGCGCAACAGCACGGTCTCGCCCTGCATGCGGCGCAGGAAGGAAGCCTGTTCACGCCGTTTTTCCGGAAGGAACGGGTGGAAAACCTGGCCGGGGCCAAGGGTTGCGACACCCGGGCGTTCGCCGCCTTTTTCCACGGGATGCTCGACCGGGGCATCTACCTTCCGCCCTCCCAGTTCGAGCTGTCCTTCGTGTCCAGCGCCCATTTGCAGGACGACCTGCAACGGTTCCTGGAGGCGGCGGAGGGCGCCATAGGAAAGTCAGGCGGCTAGAACCACAGGTCGGCGCGGACGGCGAAGCCGACGCCTTCGGAATAATTGCCTTCGAGGGTCAGCACGAACTGGTCCGTCGGGGCGATCTCGAGGCCTGCATTGATGGCCGGGTTGGTCGCCTCCCAGTCGTTTTCGGTGCTGAAGTCGTCGAGATTCGTCCCCTTGACGCCGGCGCGGACGAACGGGCGGGCGATGCCGTAGCCGGTGAGGCGGGCCACGCCCTGCGCGGTCCACGTGGTGTAGGTGGCGCTGAAGGAGCCGCCGCCGCCCGGGACGTCCACGTCCAGGTCGCCCTTGTAGACGCTGCCGAACGCGCCGAAGTCGATCGGGACCATCAGGTCCTCGGCCCGCACGAACCAGAGCGTGCCGCCCAGGCCGAAGAAGCTGTCCCCGTCGGACTCGTAGTCGCCCCACTCGGCGGACTGGGAGCCCACGTCCAAAAAGACGGTAAACCAGCGTTCGTCCCTGAATTGGAGACGGGCGCCGAAATAGTCGAAGGTCAGGTTCTCGTCGTCCACCCGGTTGTCGATCCGGCTCTCGTAGAACCCGCCCACGGAAAAGCCGGGCAGGTCCTGCGCCGCCGCCGACCCCGCCCACACCGCCGCCGCCACCAGCCCGATCGCGATCCGCTTCATGGAATCTCCTTGTTGATTACAGCCCGAACCAGCGCCGTTCCGACAGCTTGCGCAGTTCCTTCTCCTCGGCCCAGTCCAGGAGGCCGGTCCGCAGGTTCTTGAGGTTCATCGTGAACTTGTAGTAGACATCGATCCGGTTGCCGTTGCGCTCCTCGATCTGGGCCAGGTTGGCGATCAGGATGTATTCGGCCCCGTACTGCGTGCCCATGGGGACGGCCTTGGACGGATCGACCAGCCCGCTCTCCCGCTGGGCGTGGAATTCGTTCAGCGCCGCCTGGTCGGACTTGCGGTCGAGGAAGCGGAATTTGCCCGACTGGATCAGCTTGGTCCGGATGGAATCCGTCAGCGACTCGGTGTCGATATGCTGCATGGTCTTGTTGCGCACATCGTCCACCAGCATCACCGGCTTGCCTGCGCGCGTGGCCTCGCGGACGTCGTCGTCGGCCAGCAGGGAATCGACCATGAACGCCGCGATCTGCTGAAGGTCCGAGGAGCCGAAGTCGGTGCTGAGCGGCTCGGCCGAGGTGGGGTCGCCGTACTTCACCCGCGTGACGCAGCCCGTGCTTCCCGCCAGCAGGCTTGCGGCGACCAACATGCCCAGATACGTTCTGTATTTCACGATGGATTCCTTTAATTGCGGATATTGACCTTGAACGACTTGACATCGGGGCCGGGGGCCACGCCATGGACCGACACCGTTTCGAATCCGTGCAGGATGACGGGGTTCCAGGCGTCGGTGTTGGGGCGTACCTCGAGGCCGGCGGCGTCGTACCAGGCGAACTTGTACTGGAACTTGGTCGAGCCGGCGTACTTGGAGGTCAGCACGAGATTGACCTTGAGCAGGTCGCCTTCCATCTCGTGGCGCACGTCCACCACCTGGACCGTGCGGCCGAACTTGGCGTTATTGACGATGATGGCGCGGCTCATGCCGGACTGGTCCTGGGGGGAGGTCATCACGCCCACGACCTCGGTTCCGGACGTTTTCTGTATGCATCCGGTCCCGCCGGCCAGGCAGACGGCCATGACCGCTCCCAGGATCCCTGTCAGTCGCTTGTTGTCCATGCGAATTCTCCTTCGTATGCTCCCTTGGACGCCGGCCGGGCACAAAACATTCATTCCGAATCAGCTTACCCCCCCCTTTGGCGGGGTCAATGCAATTTTTTGCAGTCATGTAGGGGCTTCGCTTGCGAAGACCGCGCTGGAAGGATCGTGCGAATGGTGTAGGGGCTTCGCTTGCGAAGACCGCGATGGACAGTTGCCGGCAAGGCGGGCGGCGACAAGCACCGCCCCTACATCTGGCGCTGGGCAGTTGCCGGCAAGGCGGGCGGCGGCAAGCACCGCCCCTTGCGCCGGGCCTCAATACACGATGTGCTGCGCGGTCACCTTGCCGCCGGTGCGGATGGCCAGGACGACCGTGCGGCCGCCGGGCCGGACATCGATTTCCTGCACCGCGCGGGCCCCCGTGCCGCGATGCGTCATCGTCAGCACCTGCCGCCCGGGCGGGCACGACATCCGCATCACCTGGGCCGACTGCGGCAAGGTCGTCCAGCTCCGCAGGTCCGCCCGCTCCGTAAACAGGCTATATAGGCTCATGATCAGCACCAGCGCATCCGTGTCCCGCCCGTGATGCGCCAGCTGCGGCGCCATGGCCTTGGCCGACGCGCGAAGCACCTGCCGGGTCATGATGGCCGGCATCCGCTCCCGAAGGGCCCGGGCCGCCAAGGCATTCAAGTCGCATATCAGCGCCGTCTCGCCCCCCGGCCCCGCGGACGTCTCCACCGCCAGCGGGTAGGCGATGCCCCAGGGCCCCAAATAAACCGGCAGGGCGATGGCCGTGAATCCGCCTGAAAACAGCGGGATGGGCAGCGAAAATTCGCCGCGCGGGGGCAGGAAGCCGTCCTCGAAAAACACGATCACCTCGCCCTGCCCCTCCGGCACCCGGAACGGCAGCGCCCCCGGCCACTGCTCGCGGAAGCGGGCCGCTTCAACGTCCCGCTCCAGCACCTCGGCCAGCCTCAGCACATCGGCCCTGACATACGGATTCCCCGGGGTGATCTCAGCCGCCTTCTTGTAATCGATATAGGCGCCGTCCCGGTCGCCCAGCATTTCGCGGAGCACAGCCGACATATAGAAGGTATAGGCGTTCTGGAAGGAATCCTTCACCCGGCCCGCGGCCTGGTCGAGCCTGGCGTAAACGGGGGATAAATCGCCCATGCGGGAGGCCGCGAGACCCTGCCGCCGCTCCTGCTGGCGCGCCGCCTCCAATTCCCCCTGGCGCCGCTTAAGCGCCTCGGCCTGCTCGGCGGCCGCGATGCGAACCTCCACCCCGGCCCCTTCCAGATCGCCGCTGAACAGGTAGTTGAGCGCCTGCTCGTGATGCAGCATGACCCGCTCGTAGCCATCCGCAATGTAGGGAATCGCATTGTCGTTGATCAGCAACGCCGCGGTCTGTCCCACGCCCCGCCCCAGACTGATCACGGCGCGCTGGTCCATCTCGCGAATGGCGGCGATGGCGTCGGCGAACGCGGCGCGGCTGGTGGGAAGGTTCTGCTGGATCTGGGCCAGCCGGCCCTGTTCCATCCGGTACACGACGCGATCCCGGCCCAGCACCCGTCGGCCGAAAACGCGGTCGGCATCCACCGTCCCGCCCCGCTCCAGTTGCCGGATCAGCGGCCCCGTCTGATTGGGATAGGGCGTCCAGACGCTGCTGGTGGCGCAGCCGGAAAACAGCCAGGCCCCCGAAATCAGCAGGACGGTTAGGCACAAGCGCCGGAGCGGCGGGATC
>JBIIYJ010000325.1:0-5867 GCA_044346855.1 Kiritimatiellia bacterium | reverse complement strand
GAGGAGAACCGCTCCGGATTCACATCGCAGACGGCGGCCAGGCGGCCCCGCTTGATTTTGCCGGCCTGGAACACGCGCGCGTGACTTGTCCCCATGCCCCCGACCCCGATGACTCCCAACCGAACTTCGTTCATCATTGCCTCCAGTTGAGATCATTAAAATCCGAGTCGGCCCCGAGCACAAGGAATAAAATCATACGCGACCCCCGGAAACCCTTCCGGCCCCCGACGTTTTTATATTGACTAATTCAAACGTTCGTTTTAAATTGATGTTTGAACAATGCAACGGGAGGCGCCATGACGACCAATCGGGCCGACGGGCTGGAGACCAGGAGCAGGCTGCTTGACGCGGCGGGCCGCTGCTTCGCGGAAAAGGGTTTCCGCAACACGAAGACAGCTGAGATATGCGCCGCGGCCAAGGCCAACATCGCGGCCGTGAATTATCATTTCCGCAGCAAGGAGGAGCTCTACGTCGCCGCCTGGCGCCACGAGTTCGAGCGCAGCATCGCCGCCTACCCTCCGGACGGGGGAGTGCCCGCCGACGCCCCGGCCGAGGACCGGCTCCGCGGGAATATCCTGGCCCTCGTGCGGCGGTTCATGGACCCGGCCAGCCGCGACCTGGACATGGGCGACCGGGAAATGGCCTCCCCGACAGGGCTGCTGTTCGAAGTCATCCACACCTCCATCGAACCCCTGCGCCAGATGCACCTGGGGATCGTCCGCACGCTCCTTGGCCCCGATGCGACGGAGCAGGAGCTGCAGCTTTGCGAAATGAGCATTCACGCCCAATGCTTCGTGGCCCTGATGCACGAGCGCCGCCGGCGGATGGCTCCGCCGGGCATGCGCCACCCGGGCCCCCCGAGGCCGCCCGTCGAAGGGTCCATCCTGGCGGAGCACGTTTTCCGCTTCAGCCTCGCGGGGATCCGCGAGATAAGAAGGCTTGCGGGCCTCGCCCGCCGGAGCGGCAAACGCAAGCCATGAAAAGGAGGCTTGTTATGAAAATGGCCTATGCCGCTAGTGAAGGCCGGTTCGCTCTTCTAGCGCTCGGAGTGGCGTGCCTCTCGGGATGCATGACGGTCGGGCCCGACTACCGTCAGCCGGACATCGCCACCCCGACGAATTGGAGTTCCACCGCGACCGGCGCAGTCAGGGCCGGCCCGTTGGATCCGGAGGCGCTGAGCCGGTGGTGGGATGTTTTCGGCGATCCGGTCCTGTCCAATCTCCTGGATAACGCCCGGCGGAATAACCTGGATTTGAAACAGGCCGAAGCCCGCCTTCGACAGGCCCGCGCGCAGCGCCGGCTGGCGGAGGCGGACCGCCTGCCGACGGTGGCGGTAGACGCGTCCGCGAGCCGCATTAAGGGAAGCGAAGAGACTGGCTCCGGGGCGACCCGGTCGAGCTACGCCAGCACGCTCGATGCCAGCTGGGAGGCGGATCTGTTCGGCGGGAAACGGCGGGCGGCCGAGTCAGCGGAAGCGTCGCTTCAGGCGTCGCAGGAAGAGCGGCATGACGTCCTGGTTTCGCTGCTGGCCGAGGTGGCGCTGAATTATGTGCAGGTCCGCTCCAGCCAGGTCCGGCTGGCGATCGTTTCAACCAATCTTGCCGCCCAGACCGAAACGTACGACATCACCCGCTGGCGGCAGCAGGCCAACCTCGTCACGCAGCTTGACGTGGACCAGGCGAAGGTCAGCCTGGAGCAGACGCGCGCGGCGCTACCTGCCCTCCGGACCAGCCTGGACCAGGCCGGGCACCAGCTTGCGGTTTTGCTGGGCGAGGCCCCGGGCAGCCTGGCGGCGTGCCTGGAAACCTCCGCCCCCGCCGTGCCGGTCGCACTGTCGGAACTCGCCGTGGGCGTTCCCGCCGACGTGCTGCGCCAGCGGCCCGATGTGCGCCGCGCGGAACGGAGCCTCGCGGCGCAGACGGCGCAGATCGGGGTGGCCGAGGCGGAGCGGTATCCCGACTTGTCGCTGAGCGGCCTGATCGGCTACGAGGCGCTGAGCGCCGGCGATTTGTATTCGGCCGGGGCGAGGACGGCCCAGGGGCTGGTCAGGGCGGGCTTCACCCTTTTCGACGGCGGACGCATCCGCCAGAACATCAACATCCAGACGGCGCTCCAGGAGGAAGCCCTGGCCGCGTACGAGGCAGCCGTGCTGGCCGCGCTGAAGGACGTCGAGGACGCACTGGTCGCCCACGCGAACGAACGGGCCCGGCAACGCGCCCTCCAGGATGCCGCGACCGCCGCCGAAAGCGCGTTCGGGCTGGCGCGCGACAAGTATGCCTCCGGGCTCATCGATTTCCAGACGGTCCTCGGCACCCAGCAATCCCTGCTGACCGTGCAGGACGCCCTGGCCTCCAGCCAGGCGGACTCGACCGCCGCGCTCATCCGCCTGTACAAAGCCCTGGGCGGGGGATGGGTCCCTTCCGATCCCGCCGCCGGCGCCCCGGCAGTCGTCAACAATTGACAGGAGCCTCCAGAAAATGAACACGAACCATAATATGCAGACAAGCGAAGTCGCCTCCAAACTGGGCTTGCATGAAAACGTCGGCCGCAGGCTGTTCCTGCGAACGGCGATCGTTATTCTCCTGGTAATTCTCGCCGGCCTGGCTTGGGTCGTGTCGCGGCAGAGGAAGGCCGCGGCCGGCGCCGTTCATTACACAACCCTGCCGGCGGTCCGCGGGGATTTGGTGGAGACCGTCAGCGCGACCGGGACACTGGCCCCCGTGAAGGAGGTCGAGGTTGGCTCCGAGATATCGGGAACCATGAAGACCGTCGAGGTTGACTACAACGACCGGGTCAGGGTCGGCCAGGTCCTGGCGCGGATCGACACCGCGAAGCTGGAAGCCTCGGTGCTGCAGTCCGAGGCCGCGCTGGAGGCGGCTCAGGCGAAGGTGCTGGAGTCTGAGGCGACGCTCCAGGAGTCGGATGCGCAGCTGACGCGCCTGAAGCACGTCCGCGAGCTGAGCGGGGGCAAGGTGCCGTCGCAGTTCGAGTTCGAGGCCCAGGTGGCGGCGGCGGCTCGCGCCCGGGCCAATGTGGCGAGCTCGAAGGCGGAGGTGACCAAGGCCCGGGCGACGCTGGACCTGAACCGCTCCGATATGGAGAAGGCCGTGATCATCTCGCCGGTCAACGGCGTCGTGCTCATCCGGCAGATCGAGCCCGGGCAGACTGTCGCGGCCTCGTTCGAGGCGCCGGTCCTCTTCACCCTGGCGGAAGACTTGTCGCAGCTGGAGCTGCAGGTGGATGTGGATGAGGCCGATGTGGGCCAGGTCAGCGAGGGGCAGGAGGCGATCTTCACCGTGGACGCCTATCCGGAGAAGCGGTTCCCCGCCGCCATTACCCAGGTGAGGTATGGCTCGAAGACGACCGAGGGCGTGGTCACCTACACCACGGTCCTGAAGGTGAACAACGACGATCTGGCGCTGCGGCCCGGCATGACGGCGACGGCGGTCATCACGACCCGGAAGGCCGCGAGCGCCCTGCTTGTCCCCAGCGCGGCCCTGCGTTTCGAGCCGCCCCGGGCGCCGGCGGCCGGGGCCGGCGGGCGCAAGGGGAGTTTGATCAGTTCGCTCCTGCCGCATCCGCCGCGCCGCGAAGCGAAAATCAACGGCGCGCCCAAAGCGGGAGCGGAGCAGACGGTGCATGTGCTGGAAAACGGCGAGCTTCGGGCGGTGGCGGTGACGACGGGCCTGACGGACGGCACGCTTTCCGAGATCAAAAGCGGTTCGATCGAGCCGGGGATGGCCATCGTGACCGAGATGACGACGGGTTCAAGATGAACGCGAAGCCGCAGGCAGCCATGAAAGCGGACCAGCCGCTGATCGAGTTCAGCCGCGTCACAAAGGTCTATGGAGCCGGGGCCGCGGCGGTGCGGGCCCTGCAAGGGGTTGATTTGTCAATCGCCCAGGGTGAGTTCGTGGCCGTCATGGGGCCCAGCGGCTCGGGCAAGAGCACGGGCATGAACATCCTGGGCTGCCTGGACACGCCCACCGGGGGGACCTACCGGTTCATGGGCGTGGATGCGGGCCGGCTGACGCGCAACCAGCGCGCCCTGCTGCGGCGGAATTACCTCGGCTTCGTCTTCCAGGGATTCAATCTGCTCAATCGCACGTCGGCGCTGGAGAATGTTGAATTGCCGCTGATCTACCGCGGCGACCCGCCCGGCGTGCGAAAGGAGCTGGCGCGGAAGGCCCTGGCGCGCGTCGGGTTGACCGGCTGGGAGCACCATACGCCCGGCGAGCTTTCCGGGGGGCAGCAGCAGCGGGTCGCTATCGCCCGGGCCATGGTCACCGATCCCGTGGTGCTGCTGGCGGACGAGCCGACCGGCAACCTCGATTCGGCGCGAAGCGTGGAGATCATGAACCTGCTGACCGAGATCAACATCGGCAAGGGGGTTACCGTCGTCATGGTGACGCACGAGGCCGACATGGCCGCGTATGCGAAACGGACGATCCGGTTTCGCGACGGGTTGGTCGAGTCGGACCTTTCGAATCCCGGAGGCGGATAATGTTGTGGAATGCTTTTCTATTGGCCTTGCGCGAGCTGCGGCGGAACAAGATGCGCTCGTTTCTCACGATGCTGGGCATCATCATCGGCGTGGCGGCCGTGATCACGCTTGTGACGCTGGGCGGCGGCGCCACCCGGCAGGTCACCGAGCAGATTTCGTCGCTGGGCAGCAACCTGCTCATGATCCATCCGGGCAAGCACATGGGGCCGGGGCAGTCGTCGGGCGCGGCGCCCTTCAAGGCGGCCGACGGCGAGGCGCTGTTGCGGGACGTTCCGTCGCTTGCCGGGGTGGCGCCGACGGCGGGGAGCGCCATGACCGCCATATTCGCGAACGCGAACTGGAACACCTCGGTCACGGGGAGTTCGGAGCAGTATTTCCGGGTTGGCAACCGCAAGCTCAGGAGCGGGCGGCTGTTCACGGCCTCCGATGTGCGGTCGGGCACGGCCGTGTGCGTCATTGGCGAGACGGTTCGCGCCAAGCTTTTCGGGTCGTGCGATCCGGTCGGGAGCCGGATCCGGTTGAACAAGCTGTCGGTCGAGGTGATCGGTCTGCTTGAGCCCAAGGGGCAGTCGTCCATGGGGAGCGACCAGGATGATGTCGTGATCATTCCGCTGAGGACATTCCAGAGGCGCGTGGCGGGCAATACGGATGTGGGCATGATCCAGGTGTCGGTGCGGGACGGGGAGTCGACGGAGAAGGCCGAGGCGGAGATTACGCGTGTGCTGCGCGCGCGGCGGCATATGGCGGCCGGGGAGGAGGACGATTTTGATGTCATGGATCTCAAGGAGATCGCCACCATGCTCTCCGGCACGACGCGGGTGCTGACCGGGCTACTGGGCGCGGTGGCCGCGGTCAGCCTGCTGGTCGGGGGCATTGGGATCATGAACATCATGCTGGTGTCGGTTACCGAGCGGACCCGCGAGATCGGCACGCGACTGGCGATCGGGGCGTTGGAGTGGGAGGTGCTGATGCAGTTCCTGGTCGAGGCGGTGGTGTTGTCGTCCTTTGGCGGGCTGATCGGCATATTGCTGGCGCTGGGTTCGTCCGCCGGCCTGGCGGTGCTGCTGGGCGTCCCGTTTGTGCTGAACGCGCCGATCGTGCTGGTGGCTTTTTTGTTTTCGGCAGCCGTCGGGGTGGTGTTCGGCTATTTCCCCGCGCTCAAGGCCGCGCGGCTCGATCCCATCGAAGCACTCCGGCACGAGTAGCCCGCCAAAACCCGCCCAATAAAAAGCTTGCTCTGACCGCCCGACCTTTTTTATAGTATTGAGCTCCAAAGGGCACTTAGCTTAGTGGGAGAGCGCCTGCTTCACACGCAGGAGGTCACAGGTTCAATCCCTGTAGTGCCCACCATTTTCGCGCTCCG